>NZ_JCACIN010000044.1:0-3718 GCF_059504425.1 Drouetiella sp. | reverse complement strand
CGCGCGTGACAACCTTTTTCTCTTGAAACAATTTACTTTTCTGCACCACTAAGCAGATCTCGGTGTAAAGCGCAGCAAGTATAAGTTGCTTGCGGCCACTTTTCTTCACTACATCTGTAACGTTTGGATCTTCCCAGGTATTGATGAAAGTGCGGTTAATCGGTTTTTGATCAGGAAAAACATCCTGTAGTCCCTTAATGATATAACCCCCTCTCTCTTCAATTACTGTGGTCAGGATTGTGGGTACATTGAACACCTTTGCCGATTTGGCAAGACCAATAACATTGTTAATGATCATCGCCGGTTCATGGCTGTTCAAGTTGGTGAACTGATAAGGCTGGTGGTCAATCAGTACCAGGATGCTATCTTCTGGACGAAGCAGTCCTTCTAGACCGATTTTTTGATTTTTAGACATGGCTATAAGTTCCCATTCAATGTTAACTTTAAAGTATCGGTCGATTAATTAAATTTAGAGTTTAATTAATCGACCGATACTTTAAAGTTAATCAATAGAATAAATGAATCACTCTCTCTATAGAAACAGATAAAAATATCATCATAAAATAAATTAGTACGATGTTAATTTTTGCGTTTTTTATATATAAATTGCACCTAAAAACACTCTATTTTAAGATGCGTATCTAGGTTCTGAACAGGCTTTGATGTATTGATTTTATTAAAAAAATAGATTGCAAACAACTCACAATTTCCTCGCATTTATAAGGCATAGTAAACATCAGTAGATTTATGAAATAAAAAAGATATTTTAATTTCTATTTAGGAAAATTATCTCAGGCTGCTCATACTAGCAGAACCACCCATCATGGAGAATGGATGGTTTGTTGACTAGGTCTTGATGACGAAAGCCCTTAATTCGACGATTTTACCGTCGCGAAAACGCCAGATATCGCAGTACGAATAATGAGCCGCCTTCCCGTCTTCGTCCTTCATTGTGATGTCGCCGAGTGCCGTGACAAAATCACCCTCAGCGATTAAGTTAGCGACCACAAACTTTGGCGGCTCGATGTACGTTGTTATCATCCATTGGCGAACGGCTTCTTTTCCGTTAAGGGTCTTGTCGCGGACAAACGTCCATTTCGTGTCGTCGGCACAGAACGACAAGAATCCTTCATTGTTGCCTTTAGCGATCGCCGCGTTTGCTTCTTCTAAGATTGCTTTATTTTTATCTGACATCTGAACTTCTCCTCTGTTCAAGTGGATGCTTTAATGAAGCGGTTTCTCTACCGATGCGTCTTTCTCCTCAGTGAAGCCGACAAACGCCTGGCATCAGCCATTGCCCCAAGTCTTTGATGTACATGACAGACAGTGTGTCGGCGGTCGGATGCCTACCGTTATTGGGCGTACCGTTGTATAAACCGGCTTTCGCACTACCAACACTCAACTGTTCAGAACATCGTGTTATCGTTAGCCGACGCTTTCGGGATAGTCTGTAGCACGTCCCAATGCTCGACTATCTTGCCTTTGTCATTTAGGCGGAAGATGTCGATGCCCGCCCAGTCGTTGTCTCCCGGCCATTGCTGGTAGCAATGCAAAACTACATAATCGCCTTCAGCGAAGACGTGTTTAAACTGAACGCACTTGCCCGGATATTCTTTCGCCATCCTCTCGAAATATTCGATGAAAGCCTGCTTTCCGTCGGCCACTGCTGGGTTGTGCTGGATGTACATATCGCCGACATATTTCTCGATGGCTTCTGCGGGCTGACACTGATTGAACATTAGGTCATAAAATGCTGTGACCGTCTGTTTGTTCTGCTTAAGTTTATCCGTCATTCGTTCTACACCTCACATTACCCGAAACGCTCAACGGCTCAAAGCAGATGCAGCAAGAAAACTCGAACGCAGTACTAGAGGCGTTAGACCGTCTGCTGCATTGGACCCAGCACTCCTTTAGATTTGTGCCACGCCACCATCGACGAATAGCTCAATGCCGTTGACAAAGCTGCTGTCATCTGAAGCGAGAAAGACAACGGCTTTAGCGATCTCGTCGGGCTTGCCGACTCGCCCCAATGGGATGGTGCTAGCCATGCTCTCCACAAATGCTTTTAGCTGCTCTTCACTGAGTCCCAGAAGATTGTAACCGGGAGTCGGAGTAACACCTGGGCTGAGCGCATTCACTCGGATCTGGCGGTCTTTGAGGTCAAGTATCCAGTTGCGGGCAAACGATCGCACGGCGGCTTTAGTGGCGCTGTAAACGCTGAAGGCTGGGGTGCCTTTGATGGAAGTAGTGGAGGCATTCAGGATGACGGAAGCGCCCTCTGGCATCAGCGGCAGTGCCTTCTGCACGGTGAACAGTAACCCCTTGACATTGGTGTTGAATATTTTGTCAAAGTGTTCTTCGGTAATTGAACCCAGTGGGGCAAATTCGCCAACGCCAGCGTTAGCAAAGATCACATCCAGGCGACCTTGTTCTTGCTCGATCGTGGCGTAAAGACGATCGAGGTCTGCCAGCTTTGAGACATCGCCCTGAACGCCCGTGACGCTTTTGCCGATTTCTTTTACAGCAGCATCAAGTTCAGTCTGGCGACGACCCGTGATAAAAACATAGGCACCTTCGGCAACGAATCGCTTAGCAGTGGCAAGACCAATACCGCTGGTGCCGCCAGTGACAAGTGCAACTTTGTCTGAGAGTTTTTGTGACATCGTGTTTTCCTGGTTGAGCTTAGGGATTACAACTTTGATTACGTCTTGTTCAAGCAGCCAAGCCGCCATCAATTTTGAAGCTCGCGCATCGCAGGTATAGTTGCTGCGGACTCCGAGCAAGCGGAAACGAAAGGGGCGGTAAAGAGCAGCGCGAGACCGACCACGGACGTAACCCTGACGATGGTTCCGAGCACCGATGGTGGCGGGGCGAATCCAAGACCGACCGAGGATGTCTGCGCCGAACATGGGGGCACGAGCTTTAGGTGTTGGCAACGCATAGTTTGAAACGGCTCTGTCATAAAATTTGGATTCGATACCCACGCCGCTCCAGTCGGTTGGCAGCACGTTGGGCAGCGCGACGATTGTAGTGCTTACTCACATAAATCCACTTACGATCGTCATGGCTGCGGTAATAAACAATAAACAGCCGATCGCCACTTTGGTAGCGACGACCTTCGTTGTCACGATCTTGGTTGTCGTGATTTTGGTTGTCACGATTTTGGTCGCGATCGTACTGAGCGATTTTTTCTGAATCTAGTGCCTGTGCCGTAAAAGGCGTAGTTACTACGAATCCCGTACATAACAGTGCGAGTAGAATTAGCTTCTTCATAAAATCAGTTTCAACCTGTAAGATTTGAATCGATTAATTACATTTTTCCCCAATCGCCCTCGCGCCGTGGAAGGCGCTACAACAACCATTGGGCAAGCGGATGAACCAGGTAGCGGAGCGAGAATGCCTCCCAGATCGCTCCGACGATGAATAGTGGGAGCGTGGACAGGCTCAGCCAACCGAGCTGTTGTAGCCCACGGACGTAACCCTGCCGATGGTTCCGCGCACTGATCGTTGCGGGGCGAACCCAAGACCGACCGAGGATGTATGCGCCAAACATCAAGAGGGCGTATGCCTGGAATTCGATGAGTATCGTTAGCGAGTGCGGGATCAGTCCCACCGCCATCATCTTGGTAGTCGGAGCCAGGGCTAAACCTAAAGTGAACGTCTTATAGAACCCATTTGAGATCTTAAGAAGATGCTGCAAGCCTCTTCACCATTAGCC
>NZ_JCACIN010000043.1:0-3726 GCF_059504425.1 Drouetiella sp. | reverse complement strand
TTCCCAGGGGCGCTACAAGGAGGCAGAGCCGTTGTATGTGCAAGCGCTGGAGATGTGGCAGCGGCCGCTGGGACAGGAGCATCCCGCTGTCGCCACCAGTCTCAATAACCTGGCAGCCCTCTACAAATCCCAGGGGCGCTACGAGGATGCCGAGCCTTTGTATGTGCAAGCGCTGGAGATGAGGCAGCGGCTGCTGGGACAGGAGCATCCCGCTGTCGCCACCAGTCTCAGTAACCTGGCATTACTCTACAAATCCCAGGGGCGCTACGAGGCAGCAGAGCCGTTGCTGGTGCAAGCGATCGCCCTTGCCATCCAAACCTTGGGTGAAAGCCATCCCAATACAACCACTTTCAGAGACAATTTCCTGGAGATGCTCAAGCAGGCAATTCAGGCAGGGCAAGCTGCAACGCTATCTGACGATCCATTGACTCAAGAGTTAATCCAACAGCTACAAGCAGAATCGTAGAGGCAGCAGTTCATTTTTAGACGAAAACGCCTTCATTGCTCCGTCTTCCCCTGTTTCCAAGCTAAAAGACTTATAACGATCGCTATAAATAAAGCTATAAATAAATCAGCTAATCCTTGCGATAAGAGGGAAACATGACCGCCCCCACCCCTCCAGCAATCGAAGTCTTCTTCTCCTATGCCCATGAAGATGAAAGCTTGCGAGACAAACTGGCTAAACATCTGAAGCTGTTAGAGCGACAGGGCGTGATCCAGGGTTGGCACGATCGCCAGATTCTACCCGGTACGGAATGGCAAGGGCAGCTCGATCGTCATTTAGAAACGGCTCAAATCATTCTGCTGCTGATCAGCGCCGACTTCCTCGCCTCCGACTACTGCTATGACATTGAGATGAAGCGAGCGCTGGAACGGCACGAAGCGGGAGACGCGCGCGTGATTCCGATCATCCTGCGACCTGTGGACAACTGGGATCAGAGTCCGTTTGGTAAGCTCCAGGCGCTGCCCAAGGGCGGCAAACCGATTACCCGTTGGCCAAATGAGGATGAAGCCTTTGCCAATGTGGCTCAAGGCATTCGAGCGGTGGTGGCGACGTTTACTTCAGCTCGCGAGCCGATCGCGCCAGCCGCATCCCAGCCCAAAACTCCGGTCGCCTCAGATGGGATGAAACAATACAACTCTGGCAACAGCACGGGATATCAAACGCGCGTCGAAGGCGGCACGGTCTATATCGGCAGTACGCACATCCAGTCGCAACCGGCAGCAGATAAGCCACCTGAAGCCAAAACGATCTTGTTTCTGGCAGCCAATCCCCAAAGCATGACCCCGCAGCGCCTGGATCAAGAAGTGCGGGATATTCGGGAAGGATTGCAGCTCGCCAAGCAGCGCGATCGCTTTGTGTTGGAGCAACGCTGGGCAGTGCGACCTAGAGATGTGCGGCGGGCACTGCTGGAATTGAAGCCGCAGATTGTCCATTTTTCTGGGCAGACGGGAGCGGGCGGAGCGCTGGCGCTAGAAGATGACATCGGCAACGTTCAATGGGTAGCTCCTGTGGCACTCGCCGGACTGTTTGCTCTGTTTGCCCAGCAAATCGAGTGCGTCTTGTTGAATGCTTGCTACTCAGAGAACCAGGCAGAAGCGATCGCCCAACATATTCCCGCTGTGATTGGCATGAGTGACGCGATGAGCGGGGCAGCGGCTCTGGAATTTGCCGTGGCGTTTTACGATGCCCTGGGTGCAGGCGAGTCGGTCACGTTTGCCTACCAGTTGGGCTGCAATGCGATCGCCATGGCAGGAGTGGCAGGCGACTGCGTTCCCGTCCTCAAGTCCGCTCAATCCAACTCCTAAAACCCAGCTCCTAAACGTTGAGATCCAGCCTTGACTTGCCCTTGTCTACACCCTCACCCCTGACGCTTAGCCCCCATGTCAGACCCGATTCAACTGCTCTATACCCTTGTCACAGAACAGCTCCAGGCAAACCCTAACCTCAATCCAGAGCAGCTCCAGGTGCAGGTGCAAACCCAGATTGCCGCCAACCCGGCGTTAGCGGCAGCCGTGGGGGAAGGAATGCTGCAACTCAACTGGGGCGATACCACAGCCTTTCAAACGCTAGTGAAAGGTGGGATTGCCTACATTGGGCCACGGGTGCAGGTGAATGACAGCCAGATTCAAATTCTGTTGGAGCAGCTCTTAGCGCGATTACGTCCGATCGGGATTCCTCAAAATCTTCCCCGCAGTGGTGCTAGTCAGTTTGTGGGCCGCGAGGCAGACCTGAAGCAGCTTCATACTCAGCTCCAGCAGAGCGATCGCCTAGCAATCACAGCAATCCAGGGCATGGGGGGGATTGGCAAAACCGAATTGGCGTGGCAGTATGCCTACTTTCAGTTGCAGCAGGGCACCTATCCCGGTGGCATCTGTTGGTTGAGGGCGCGCGATCAAGAGATCGCCACTGAGATCACCAGTTTTGCCCAAACAAAGCTAGGGCTAAAGCTACCCGATGGCTTGACCTTGGCAGAGCAAGTTGCTTACTGCTGGCGGCAGTGGATACCTGGAGAAGTGCTGGTCATCGTGGATGATGTGGTCGATTACGAGGCGATTAAAGCTTCGCTGCCCCCAACAGACTCACGCTTTCGGGTGCTTCTGACGACTCGCTTGCAGTTGGGCACCTCGATTCAGACGTTAGAAATCGAAGTGCTGAGTGAAACAGCCTCGCTGGAACTGCTGGCAGGACTGATCGGGACAGAGCGGATGGTTGCAGAGGGGGCGATCGCCCCAGGGCTGTGTCAATGGCTAGGCTATTTGCCCCTGGGGTTGGAGTTGGTGGGTCGCTATCTAGTGGCAGAACCAGATTTATCTCTGGCAAAAATGCAGCAGCGCTTGGAGAAAAAGCGGCTGGAGGCGCAAGCGTTGTGTCAGCGATCGGCGGATATGACGGCGACGCATGAAAGTGTGGCAGCCGCCTTTGCGTTGAGCTGGCAGGAGTTAGCAGAACCGGCTCGCCAGCTCAGCTATTTGCTCAGTTTGTTTGCCTTAGCGCCGATTCCCTGGGATTTGGTCGAGCACTGTTTGCCAGATTGGGACAGCGAGGAACTGGAGAAGCAGCGCCGTAACTTGGTGGGTCGCAGTTTGCTGCAACGAGTTGGGGCAGGTACTTACCAGCTCCACCAGCTCATCCGTGAGTTTTTTATAGCACAACGAGAGCCAGCACCCGCCGCTCAAGCCAGTCCAGTGACAGCGCTGAAGCATGTCTTTTGTCAGGTCATGGTGTCTGTCGCAAAGCAGCTTCCCGCTTCACCCATCCAGCAAGAGATTGTCTCCATCACCCCAGCGATACCGCATGTGGCAGAGGTAGCCACGACGCTACAAGCCTGGGTGGAAGATGCAGATCTCTTGTGGCCCTATGTGGGGCTAGGTCGGTTTTATGACGAACAGGGAGCCTATGGTCAGGCAGAACCCTGGTATGAGCAATGTCTCTCCTCAGTTCAGACTCGCTTAGGACAGGAGCATCCCGCTGTCGCCAGCAGTCTCAATAACCTGGCATCACTCTACGAATCCCAGGGGCGCTACGAGGCCGCAGAGCCTTTGTATGTGCAAGCGCTGGAGATGAGGCAGCGGCTGCTGGGACAGGAGCATCCCGATGTCGCCCTCAGTCTTAATAACCTGGCACACCTCTACTCTTCCCAAGGGCGCTACGAGGCGGCAGAGCCTTCGTATGTGCAAGCGCTGGAGATGAGGCAGCGGCTGCTGGGACAGGAGCATCCCGAT
>NZ_JCACIN010000042.1:0-57121 GCF_059504425.1 Drouetiella sp. | reverse complement strand
GCAACCATCCTCAAAGCCAGACATAGTCTGTTCTGCAAATTTTCGGACAAGTCTATTTTAACCATGCCTGAAAAATAATTAATGACTATCCAGTCGTTTAGTATGATGAATGGCTCTACCGTAAGCGGACGGACTATCACTTCGCTATGCTTCGCGGCTCGGTTTCACTCATCAGCGCCCATTCGGACTGCTGTACCTCATGAGTCTCAAGGGTGGGGAATTGACCCGTAGCGATTAAGAAGCTTGAATTAATGTTAATTCTTCAAGGCATTGTCGCTGATATCTCAGATGGTTCCTTAACTCAAGCTTCAGCTCAGTAAAAAGCTTAAGCAACTGACCTAAACAAGAATTCAAGCAGCCTAACCACATATTCAACGTTATATGTGCTGGATAAACACCTATCTTGTCAGGATTTATCCAGTGCATTTGCGTGTTAACACCTGCTTCTTAGGGAATTAAATAGAAAATTTGCGGTCTAAGTCTGGGTTTTGGGGCGTTATTTGTCATACGTGAGGGTTAATCCTGGAGAGTGGGGTGCTTATTTGTTATTTGCACAATAGCACCTCAAATGTCGGCATTCTCCCTCACTTGCCAATACCGCAACCTCCCTCCCCGTTTACCCGATCGCCCCTTCCCCAACTCTCTATCCCAAAAACACAAACAAACTTGTGCCAGAAAGAGCTTGACGATCGCCCCTTCTCTCCTATATTCTTATCCGCTAAGGTTGCTTTCTCGTATTCCTGCGCCAGCAGCCTTAAGTCACCCAAAAACCTCTGGCGAGGTATGAAGTAGTGCCACCTACAACATACCTCTAACCTTACAGACCGTACAGGCAGTCCGTAGGGCTTAAGTTAGTGTAGCTTTCTGGTTACACTCCTTGGCGCTACTTGTTAATCGATCGTGAGTAGCCATGTTTTTGGGGTTCCTTCTCGTTTCGCTTTGCAAACGAGATCTCTACAAGCGAACCCAAAACACAAAGGAGTAAATAACATGACCGGAGAATTCAATTTCTTCCAGCATCCCGCGTTGCAGCCCGAAGATAATCCCAGTCCCGAACGAGAACTCATTCGTGTGATTATCTTTGCTTCACGCGACGCGGTAAGAGCGACGATTCACGAATCCCATGTGCGAGGATTTCGGACGATCGATACTTGGAGTCCCTTGTTACCTACCCCTGACCCACTGAAATTTATGGCGATCAGCACCCACTATCGCCCGACCAACGACTAAGAAAGGGCGATCGCCCAGATGTAGCGGATGGATGACAGCACCCGTCCTCCGCTACTTACTCAATTTTCAGGATATTTTACTCGATCGCACCCCACAAAAACTTCCTGCTCCCGCCGTCTAGGCTGGGTTTTATTGGGTTTCGTTAGACTCAGCCCACTGTTTGTCTGCAAGTTCCTATAGAGTTGGTACAAGCAAACTGGCGATCGCTACAAGTACCGCTACCGCGAAACTATTTAAGGTTAGCTAAGTCTCGGTTCAGGTAATTCTACTTCGTCATAAATTGCTGCTAGAGAACACTGAAAGTCAATGCTGGTGAAGTGAACCAAAACTGATTCAGCATCCTGAATAATATCATCGGCAAAGTAAGCCGTTAATTCCCACTTATTTTGACTATTTAATTGAAAGCTCTCCACCCCCATTGTCTCAGCATTGACTAACACATACTCTTTGAGGGTTTCTAGTCGCCGATATTGCCTAAATTTCTCTCCGCGATCGTAGCCTTCTGTCCCTGGCAAGAGTACCTCAATAATTAGACAGGGATACTGCACCATCGTCTTAGCTTTGACATCGCGATCATCACAAGTCACCAAGACATCTGGGTAGAAGAATGGGCCGCTCTCACTCAGTCCCACTTTCGCATCCGCCATACGAACTTTACAGCCTCGACCTTTAAGGTAGCTTTTCAGGAGCGTGGTCAAGTTGACAGCTAAATCGTTATGCGGCAAAGTCCCTCCTGTCATAGCATAGGCTTCGCCATGGAGATATTCATGGCGAAATGCCTGTTGCTCTTCCCACGCAAGGTACTCATCGGCTGACATAAATAGGCGATCGGTGCTGGCGAGCATTGGGGAACCTCTCGACTAGGATAGGATTCTATTTCCAGTGTATGGGGTGAGGGAAAGGCTAAGCTCAAGTCTAATATTGCTCATGCGCTGGCGATCGGCCTATCTATAAAAGCTGCATACCCCTGAGTGAAGATTGTTTACCCACAGACGTGCTTCTGTGGAAAAAGCGGCACCTTAGTTTTAAATCCTGTTAGCTTAGAAGAACACAGTGTCCAGGCAAGATTAAAAGATATACTTCTTCAAGGATTTATTAGCGTTCTGTGGCAATGTTGCATCTGGCTCAGGTAAAGAAAAACCTTGAGGGCAAGGTAATGTTACGGTTGCTTGCTCAGCAAAAAGCCGAGTATGCATGGCTTTTATTGCCTGAAGAAAGCGATGTTCTTTGGGCAAATGCGGCAGACTGCATTGAAGGGGCGCTGGTTCTCGCTGAGATTTCTCCAACTCAACAAGTTCAAGACATTCAGGACGTAACCTCCTGGGTTTTAGATATTGTTAAGAAATATCTCAGTACGGGCATCACGCCTGAATTTTTGCAAGAAGAGGTTCAACGTGCCGAACAGTGGCGGCAGTCTCTCACCCTACAGAGCCAGGAACTAGGTAGGCGCGCGCTGGAAATGGAGGCTCGTCGAGACCAGATTCAGGAACTCGAAGAAAACTTAAAGCAGGAAAGGAAAAAGCTGGAGCTAATGGAACATCAGCTTAAGGCAGATATTGCCGGGGAGCTGTCAGAGGATGTCTGAGAAGTGTAATTTGCTACCCGAACCGCCCCCTAAATCCCCCAATTCTGGGGGACTTTGAATAAGAACTGGTTCGAAAGTCCCCCAGAATTGGGGGGTTGGGGGGCGAATGCAGAACATTTGATACTTTTCAGATATCCTCTCAGACCCAGATGCACTTGCCTGAATCAACGATCCGGTGCAGAAGCCCGATAGACAGTAACTTGATGAAGAGCTGTAAGCAGCTTGGCTGGGTAGCAGGCTGCTTTAGCGATCGCTTAATCAAGCACTAGCCCAAAGCCTTACTTAAAGCCCTACTTATTGATCCTTACCTTCACTGCTGATGAAGCCTCGTTTCACACGATCTCGTTCTGTTCAACCTCGATTTTTCAAGACATTGAAGCGATCTGCTGTTTTGGGGGTAGGGGCGATCGCCCTTATTTTCTGTAGCCTCATTTATGCCTACAAAATTGAGCCGAATTGGACGCAGATTGCCTATGTTCCTATAGAGATGCCTCGGCTGGCACCCGCCTTTCAAGGCTACCAAATTGCTCAAATCAGCGATGTTCATGCCGATCGCTGGATGACTCAAGATCGCTTGCAGCGTATCGTCAGGCTGATCAATTCTCTTCAGCCGGATGCGGTTGCCCTCACGGGTGATTTTGTGACGCGCGATGCCGATGTTTATGAATCTAGCTTAGTTGCAGCCTTTAAGGAGCTAAAGCCCAAAGACCTGACTGTTGCTGTCTTGGGCAACCATGATCAGTGGACAAGCCCGGAGGTGATTCGCAGAATGCTGAAGCGCAGCAATATCGTGGATGTCAGTAACTCTGTTGCGACTGTTCAACGCCAAGGCAGCCTCCTGCATCTGGCGGGCGTAGATGATGTCTGGACACAGCACGATCGCCTTGACCTAGTGCTCAACCAGCTTCCCGCCGCAGGAGCCGCCGTTCTCTTGGCACATGAGCCAGACTTTGCAGACACCAGCGCTGCCACCGGACGGTTTGATCTGCAAATTTCAGGTCACTCTCACGGCGGACAGGTGACATTGCCCTTTTGGGGCGCACCTCAACTGCCCCCCTATGGCAAAAAATATCCTTCGGGATACTATCGGGTCGGCAATATGGTGCAGTATACAAACCGAGGGATTGGTATGGTGAGTCCACGGGTGCGGTTTAACTGCCGCCCTGAAATTACAGTTTTTGTGCTGCAAACGAGTCGCGCCAAAGCCTAAATTGCCTTGTATGGCGCGACGCGCTCAGATCCAATGAGTTATTTTTTGAGAGCCGCGTGGAGCGCGGCTCTCAAAAAATAACTCGTCCTAACTCAATTACGTCATGCTACGGAAACTATTGCAGACACTATCGATAAGCTTGAATAGACTCCACCTGAAGCTGAAAAAATCCGGGTTGAAAATGCGGGTTGAGCGCACCGTCATATTCAAATTTGCTTAGCATCAGCTGCATGGCCGTGATGTGATTGGGAGCGATCGCCCTCCCCTCCACCGTCTTGGCGCGAAATACGGGAATCATAGCCGAGAAGGGAGCCTGAATCGTCACCCACTGATCGACTGAAGTATCAAATGAATAACAGTAGGCGATGCCATCCCAGCGATCTTCTGTCCGCAGCATAAATTTGTAGCGATTGCCATCGCCTTTGACTCGAAGTTCAATCCCTGTGTATTCAGACAAATCCAGAGGCGGCTCAAAGTTGCGAGTGCGGACGGATGCAAACCCCCCGGAGTTGGCGATCGAAACTTGCCCTGAGAAAGAGGCGGCTGTGGAATCAAACTGAATGCCGCTCTGGCTCACGCCCCCCATTACCACATCATCCAGTGCGCCCCACACCTGTGATAGTTGATCATGTGACTGATTAGCAGATTGCGTAAAATCAAAAATCAGGCGATGGGTGTCCGAACGATTCATCATAGGAAATAGGGCTTCAAGGTTGACTTGAGGATTGGGACGATTGCCAAACCACTGCTGGAACCAATCTATATTGCTGAGAAAGGGAATGGCGCCAAAATAGGAAAGCGTCTGAACAAACCTGCCCAGATCCCACTGACCTGAAGGGCGCGGGTTGAGATCACGCTGGCTAGGGGTTGGCTGAGAGTTTTGTTGACTCATGAGGAATAATGGATGTGAGGTTGTCTCTGAATAGTGCGGGTAAATTTGCTGATGCATCACCCCCTGAGACACTATTATCTAATTCTGGAATATTTAGCTCTGGAATATCTAGTTCTGGAATCATATCCATTCTTAGACTGACTTCCAAAAATATCCGAAATGCAATTCTCAGCTCAAGATCTAGGCAGGGCAAGATCTATGACCTCATCACAGAAGCTGTCGGCAGGTCTAGCGGCGCTCAAGCAGAAAGATTACGCAACAGCGATCGCCCAACTGGAGTCGGTCGATCCGTCTGAGCCTCACACCGTCCAGGAAAAAGCTCAGGCAGCACTGGTCAAGGCTTATGCTCAGACGGGGCAGGTGAATCGCGCGATCGCCCTCTGTCAAACCCTAGCCCAAAGCCCTAATCCACAGGTTCGCGATTGGGCTTCGCAAACCCTGAGTCATCTTTCTCAGCATTACTCCAGCAAGACGGAAGATGAAACCGGGTTTGTGCCGCTCAATTCTACGCCAGGGCGATCGCTCGATCAGCATGACCCAACTGGATTTGTGCCGTCACAAACTTCTCAGGATCGAACTTCTGAAGGCTCGAATCACCCTCGTAGCCAAACTCCTAGAGAAGTGATTCGGCGTAGCGTGGCGCTTCCAGCCGTCCAGTCTTCAGAAGCCCAGTCTTCAGAAGCCCAGTCTTCAGAAGCGCAGCCGCCAGAAGCTCAAACTGTCGTAGAATCGCTGTCTATTCCCTCAGAAGCTCTGGTTCTTCGATCGTCGCTGCCTGTGCCACCGCCCGCTACAACCTGGAAAAATGCTGCTAGAGCGCAAAAATGGGGTAGCTTAGGCACTGTCGATCGCTCCACCCTATGGGCTGTTACTGCCGGGACAGCGCTTGCCCTAATGTGGGTAATTCGCACCCTGCCCATGATGATGCAGGACAGCCTCTACTGGATTTGCTTCCAACTTGCGGCAATGACTCCGCTGAAGCAGTTTGTCTTTTGGGTGACTCCGGCTAGCGACCCGTGGCTGGGGGTCGCGATCGCCCTCCTCCTCTTATTTGCCGTCTCTCCCTGGCTATTGGATAAGCTATTGC
This sequence comes from Drouetiella sp., assembly GCF_059504425.1. Taxonomy (NCBI): domain Bacteria; kingdom Bacillati; phylum Cyanobacteriota; class Cyanophyceae; order Oculatellales; family Oculatellaceae; genus Drouetiella; species Drouetiella sp. Next base: position 51,117 of record NZ_JCACIN010000042.1, on the reverse strand, counting down.
AGCAGTTTTATGAGCTGCGATCGCTGAGGCTTTCAGCACTGGAATCCCATAGCCCTGAAGCCGTGAGGCTGCTCAAGCGCGTTTGCCAGCAGCGTCGTCAGCCGTTGCCTACGCTGGGCCTGCTGCCTACCGATGCCCCTCTGGCGCTGACCTATGGCTATCTGCCCCGCAATGCACGGATTGTCGTCAGTCAGGGATTGCTCAGTCAACTAGAAGATGAGGAAATTGCCGTCATCTATGCGGCTGAACTCGCCCATATTGCCCACTGGAACTTTGGGGTCATGTCCTGGCTGACGCTTGCGGCTCAGCTCCCGTATCTGCTCTATTGGCAAGCCTCAAATTGGGGAGATCGCCAGAGCGATCGCGTTCTACAAAGCCTTGCTGTCTTGGCTTCTGCCTTCGGCTACGGGCTTTTCTGGATCTGCCGCCTCCCTGGACTGTGGCTGTCTCGACTGCGGCTTTACCACAGCGATCGCACCGCATCAGAGCTTACGGGCAATCCCAATGGGCTGACGAGAGCGCTGCTAAAAGTGGCGATCGGCACAGCTCAAGTCATTCAGCGTTGGGAACACACGAGCTTTTTGTTGGAAAGCTTTGAGCCACTGACTCCCGTTGGATATCGCAGTGCCTTAACCGTGGGCAGTCTGTATTTGCGGCAGTCGGCATCGCTGGAGTGGGATCGCAGCAATCCCTATCGCCGCTGGCTGTCTTTACTCAATGCCCATCCGCCGCTGGGCGATCGGCTTCAGCTTTTGGCGCTCTATGCCAAGCACTGGCGGCTGACCCCAGAGCTAGATGCACAGACCCAAAACCAGCAGACCCAAAACCAGCAGACCCAAAAACCAGAGGCGAAAGCACCTTCAAATTCTCAACGCAGATTTTTGCTGCAAGCCGCTCCATTTGTGGGCAGTTTGGCAGGGCTGGCGATCGCGCTCATCCTTTGGCTGTTGGGCGGGCTGGCAGCTCGACTCAACTGGCTAGAGTTGAGCTGGCTCTGGGGCGATCGATCGGTGTTAATTGGCTCGATGCTGATCGGCTTCAGTATCGGTATGTTCACTCGAATTAATCTCTTTTTCCCAGACATCAAGCGATCGAATCTCTCAGTTAATCCCTCTCTTGTAGACCTGTTGCAATCTGATGCTAGCTTGCCCATAGACAGTCAGCCGCTACGTTTGCAAGGCAAGCTTTTGGGGCGGCGGGGTTTTGCCAACTGGCTACATCAAGACTTAATGCTGCTGACTGAAACAGGTCTGATTCGATTGCACCACACCTCGCGCTGGGGATTTCTGGGAGATCTGCTGCCTCAAAAACTGCGTCCTCTAGCTCTTATGAAGCATCCGGTGACGGTGACGGGCTGGTTTCGGCGAGGCGCAACGCCCTGGATCGATGTCGATACGATTCAGGGAAAAGGAGCTTTCTTGCAAAGCCAGCACCCGCTCTGGTCAACAGCTTTGGCGATCGCCTCAGCTTTGCTGGGTGCCTTTATTATCGTCCGGGGTGGTGCTTAAGCAGAGCTTCTCTACCTTTAGAGTGATTTTACCTTCGGTAAAACTAATTACATTTCACTCCTCAGATTGATTTGCTCGGTAATCGTCTGGCGGTAAAACTGTAGAGTGAAAAGCAGAAGAGTATGGTTGGGTTAAGAAATTAGCTCGACGAAATCTCGGTCAAATATGGTATCAGCCAAACAGTGGAGCGAATCGATGAAGCTCAGAAGCATATTAAAAAGAGCAGCCCTAATCGGCTGTGCTTTACTGGCGTTCTTAGGTCTACAGACAACATCTTTAACGGGCGGAGTTGCGATCGCGTCTCCTCTAAGCCAAATAGTTGCAGATAATCACATCAGCGGCAATGCTCCTAACGACAGAGCAATGGTGAACAAAGTTAAAGAGGATGTTAAATCAGCATTCGATAATGTTGCTGGCTCTGGTTCAGCAAACAGAATTGAAGGAAAGGCTCAGAAGGACTACGGTACCGCCCAGAGAAACTTGGGTAACGCCAAGAATCAAGTTCAGGGCGCTGCTAAGCAAATCCAAGGCAATGCTAAGCAGGCTACTGGCAAAGCTCAAAATGCTGTAGAGAACGCAACTGAAAGCGTTCAGGATAAAGCCAGTGACGCAATTGATGCGGTCAAAGATTTTTTCAATAAGTAGTAGTTCAAAATAAATTCTGGAGTAGTAGAAATGAATTTCACCAAAGTCAAATCAATTTTTTCTAGCTCGATCCGCTTTGTGGCGATCGCCTTTGCCTGCACGCTCATTCTGTTTTCCAACGGGGTTCCTGCTTTCGCGGGTGGCACACCTACCGATCCTCGTGAAGGCTCTGCTCGTCTAGATAGCCTCCAGCAGAAAGCTGAAGAGATTCTCCAGAAGCCCCCCATTGGCATGAAGGAAACGCAAGCTGAGGCAAACAAAGGTATTAACGAGATTCAAGGAGACTCCGACGCAAATGACATGAGCCGTCCTAGCAACTCTCGTCAAGTTAAGTCTGCCGCAGAGAGAGTTACGGAAGCGTTGGAAAAGGTGACTGGCAAAGAGTAGGTTATTACTGAAATCTGCAAGGTCTATTGGGTTGGATTTAATAATTAGCTCATAACGGAGAGACATAGCCTAGCTATGTCTCTCCGTTATTTTTAGCTACAGCAGCCTTGCTGAGAGGGCGGCACATCCAGCGCCGGATTGGCGGTGAAAAAGCCTACTGGCTTTAGCATGAAGCCAGAATAGGCAGTCGGCATTACCGGGTGATCTTCAGGACGAGGAATATGGTGATGTCCAAAGACGTACCAAACCACGACATCCCTATCGGCAATGGGGCGATCGGCTGCTGTCCACTTGGGCAACCCTTCACCTCCAGGGTGCTGATTGGGGTAATCTCCTGCCGGATAGCGTTCCGAGGCTTCATAGGGTGTTACCCACAGGTGCTTGGTCATAAAGCGGGCGCGATTGAGGATAGGGGAATCCGGGTGGGCGAAGGGCAAAACGTTTTCACCCGGAATGATTTTGTAGCCGACAGGTTGCCCCAAGCGATTATGAACAGCAGGGTTGACGACTTTCCAGTAGCGTGCCGAGAGCGGATTAACGATTCTCTGTGCCGATCGCTCGGTTTCTAGCAGCTCAGATTTGGCGAAGAATGCATTGCCGTAAGGATTTGTTTCTCCCATAGGTTCTGCTTCTGAGTTGACTTCGTATACCGAGTTGTTCACGCCATCGATATCAAAGTCGAGTCGCATTCCAAAGAAATGCTGGTGGTTAATAGCATTCAGTTCTGGAGCAACCACGGTACCAAATTTGGGGAAATCGGACAGCGCTCCGCACAGCAAAATTCCTGTTAGCTTGATTTCATATTGAATTGTGCCATCCTGATAGAAGTACCAGAAAAAGCCGTACTCATAGTTATCCACCGTGGCAATGAAGGAGAGGACAAGCCGACGCGATCGTCTCACCTCCACCGCATCAATCCGCCAGTCCGTATGCTTCCAAAGCATGCCATAGTCTTCTTCATGCAGGCAAATCGCGTTTTCTGTGACCGATACCTCTCCCCGACTGTTGGTGAGAACGCCATCAAAGTAGTGGATCTCCCCCACACAATCGCAGCCCAATGTCAGGGAATTGGCTAAAACGCCTACGCCATGTTCGCCCAGGTCAAAGGCATTTTTGCGGAAGTGCTGCACGCGCGGATCGCCGTAGGGCACCACCATTTCTGCCATAGAAGCCCGGTAGAGAATCGGACGCACTTTACCTTGCTCTTGCCCCTGATCTTCGTAGCCTACCTGATAGAGAACTAGCCCTTCGCGGGGTGTAAAGCCAACCCGCAAATCCCACTTTTGCCAGCGAATGTGATGTCCGTCTACCTGGAAGCTGGTGCCCTGCGGCTGTGTGATCTGTAGCAGCTTGATGTCTTGCCGCATTTCTGATGCAAACTTCTCGCCATATTCGCTAGGTTCGGGCGGGATGGGCACCACGCCCAAGTCTTCAATACGCAACACCTGCATGGTGTTGAGGTCTACAACTGGAACTAAGCCATCGATCGGACGAGCGTAGAAATTGCCGTCGGGTGTTGCTCTCAAATAACACAAGCAGCGCGACAGTCGAATGCCTTTTTCGTCCTCAAAGCCAAAGTTGCCGATCGCCCAGGGATCGACCACGACTAGCGCTAAATCTGTAATCCCCCGCTTGTTTATGGCTTTCACAAACTCTGGATGCGCCTTGACTGCCGCCTCGCACTCCACCAACTCATCCGGCATGATGTTGGGCTGCACGTTGGGAATATGTGTCCAGGACACCCCCTGCTGCCGAGTTAGAGAGACGATCGCCTCATAGGTGTTGCCCGTGGCATTGTCTAGCAAGATTAGGAAGGCTTGGCGATCGATCGCATCACCGGGCTGAAAGCTCAAGACTTCTGCCTTGGGCGGTTCATGCAGCGTAACGCAGGGAAAGCGAAACTGATTGCTAACATTTTTTTCGCGCCGGATAATTGCTACAGCAGCTTCCACTTCGGCGACGGTCAACGGTTCTAGAGGATGGGTTGGCTGAGAGTGGGGCGATCGGAATAGCTCAGGAGTAGTCATAATCAGGGATTATTAGAATCAAGGGTCGTTATCAGCGCTCTGGTGCAGGAGGCATAAACTTTACCATGGCACATGAAGGCGCTCATGATATTACAAACTGTAATATTTCATGCCTACCTCTGGGGCATCGCGTTCAATAGGAGAACAGTAGGAAAACGGCTCAGAATCAGAACAATTTAGGAATAATCTGGGTTCTCTTCCGTAACCCCGCCGTTCTGTTATGGCTGTCGCCAGTTTGCTTAGGACATTTATTTATGCGGAGCGTTCTCGCCCCGCACAAATATCCCCGTCCTAGCCGCCTTGGCGGTTGCTATATGTCATAATCTCCTGAGATTACTCTGGGAGATTCGTTTAGTGTCAGACATCTTCGTTATGCTTCGCAATCAAGACAACATTGCGTTAACGTCGATCGACGGCATCCCGTTTGTTACTTTATTGAGGCAAAATGAGTGGACTGTTGCTGAAGAAATTGTTGAGCTAATTTATGCCGATGCTGGCTTTGATGACTTACCGTTAGGGAAATACATTGTGGTTGTACGGCATAAATCTGTGGAGCCGCTAGAGGTGAAGTATGAAGTGACGATCGCAGATGAAGATGAGGTCGTTTTCTTGACGTTCGTGTATCTGGAGCCAGAGCGCGTTTTTCTTAAAGTTAGTGCTTCCACAGAAATGAGGTTGTAACGCATGACAGCTAAGGTGATTCCGTCTAGTTCCATTAAGGCATTTCGCTATCGGGTTCATGCCTTAGAGCAGCATCTCTGGAACGAGAAAGACCCCACCCGCCGCGCCAATTTGGCTCTCCAACTCGCCGATGCGGCTACAACGCTGGCACGGCTAGAAATGTGTGCTTCTCAAAAATCTCAGCAAGAAGATTTGCCCTGCTAGGTAATGCCCTGCTAGGTAATGCTAGCTGTCCACCAGCATCCTGCTTTGCAACTGATGCAGGAGTCGGGTTACTTTCGCCAAATCCTTGTCACCTGCCGATTTCTCTACGCCACTTGAGACATCAATGCCGTCAGGATGGATCTGACTCACAGCCTCCAAGACGTTATCGGGTGTGATGCCTCCAGCTAGCAGCCAAGGGCAAAAAGGGCGAAAGTGCTTGAGACTGAGCCAATCTAGCGTTCTTCCGGTACCGCCATACATTCCAGCATGGGAGGCTTGAGGATCGAATGCATCTAGCAGCAAGGCATCGATCGCCCCTTCATAGCTCTGGGTTTGCTGCAAAGTTTCGGCGCTCTGCACCCGCAGGGCTTTGATGATTTCCGTATGGGGGAGCGCCTCACGCAATTTCCGGCAAAACTGAGGCGACTCGCTGCCATGAAGCTGGACGGCGCTGAGCTGACCGATCGCCGCTGTCCCAACAATTTCCTCGATCGCGGCATCCACGAATACTCCAACGCGATCGATCGGACTCGTCGGCAGATTTTCCACCACAGCTCGAATTTGTTCTGGGGTGACGTAGCGGGAAGACTGCCGTACACAGATAAATCCCAGAGCGGTTGCACCCAGTTGGGCGATCGATCGTCCTTGGTCAGGCTGAGTAATTCCGCAAATTTTAATCCGCATGAGTTAGAGAGTTTGTGAAGATTTCACCATAGCGCGATCGGTAGCTTATTGTGTTGATCCATCTTCTCCCAAGACTATCAAACAGTCCAATTTTCTAGCGCTAATCCTGGCACTTTTTCAAAGTCGCTGATATTTCGAGTGAGAAGCACCAAATTTCTTGAAAGCGCGATCGATGCAATTCTTAAATCCATGGTTGAGACGCGCACTCGTTGCTCTCGTAATTCATTGAAAATTGCGATCGCCTCTGCATCAAGCTGTAAAACTGGAGCCGCTGAAAAGCCTTGGAGCGTCTCTAGTAAAAGCGTGTATCCACGGATTACGTCAACTCTTGTCCGGGCGCGATTGATGAAATTGTGAGCACCCAATATCTGTTCATGAAAGCTGATAATAGACAAACCAAAATCTGCGGCTGGAAGTTGAGAAATTCGAGCTGCCAGATTCTTAAAATCTGAACCAGAACGGCGCTGTAGAGCACTGATGTGGTCAGTGTCTAGTAGATATCTCACGTCAGATTATTATGCTCATCCATGGGTTTGTCAGCTTGACGAAAAGAACGCCCATACTCTGAAGCCTCCAGAAAGGCAGACTCATCAGAGATAGAGCCAATCAGGTGATCAAACCAGTTGATGGAAGTGGGCTTAGCAGCAGATTTCTGCTTAAGGTCAGCAACTTCCTCTTCAAGCATTGCCAAACGCCGTTCAAGCGTTGCTTCATCTAGCATGATTGTTTTCTTTAACACTACGTATGGCAACCGCCAAGGCGGTTGGGACGGGGACATTTTTGGTGGGGCGCACAGCGCCCCACCAAAAATGTCCTAAGCAAACTGGCAAAAATTGAACAAAGAAGACTATGTACAAGAATGAGTTGAATATTTGTATATATTACCTTAGCTGAGCAAACTTCTAGCTCCTCTTTCAGGTGTGAATTTTTTGAAAGGGTTGCTCAGCAACCCTTTCAAAAAAATTCATACTCAGATTATGCAATGTCAAAAGTTACTCCGGTAGCTTGTACTGTCCGACAATGCGCTTGGCGTATTCGGGCACATGCGCCTCTAGCTTCTCTGGATGGTGACGCTTGACGTACAGGTAGTTGCGGGTGAAGTGAGAGTCGATCGAAAAACGCGCATATTCCAAGCCTTTAGGGCCAATTTTTTCGATGACCACGCCCATGAGTTGAGCTGCCCACATGGGTAAAGTTACGCCTTTGTCGTAAGCGGGAATGCTCTGCTGCACAGCGTTTTTACGATTGCCCTTCGACATTACAGGCTGGGTTTCAATCTGATCCATTGCCAGATCCAACATTTCCTGACCGCGATCGTTTCTCACGACAATCCATTGCCAGCCAAAGGGTGCGCCCATGTATCCTACGACGAGGTCAGCGAGAGAATTAACGTAGTCAAAACAGCTCATACAGGAAGGCGCGAATACATCCTTAAGCTGATTTGTTTTTAGTCCAAAGAAAGGCACCGTTTCCGTCGAGCCATCTTCGTGTTTGAAATGCACTCGAAAGTCCTGCATGAATTCATAGTGAACTACCGTAGAGGGCGATCGGCTAGTGGTGTCTAGAAACTTTTGTAGTCCTGCACGGGTAACATTATCGACGCAGGGCGTTCCCAAAACATAGAGCTTCTCTAAGCCTAGCTCTTTCTCAACTGCCCTCAACGCCTGAATTTGGCAACCCACGCCAATCACCAGTAGCCGCTTTAAGCCCGATCGCTCAATCTCTTCCAGCACCGACAGATTGGGCGAGAGGGTCGGCTTGTTCACCTTTGCCGCCAAAATTTCCTCTGGAGTGCGGGCGATGACTGGCATCGGCTGAAAGCGATCATCCTCAGTGTTCTGGACGCAAACGACTCCTTCTACCAGACCGCGATTCAGCATCTCAATGGCGATCGAGCTAACGATGCCCGTCCATTGCGCCCCAGCGATCGGCTCCGTTTTTCGAGCGGCAATCATGGTCTGACTCACGCCAAAATACCAGTCGTCTTCACTCGCCAAATCGCGGCTACGCCCGTGAGTCTGCTCCTCTAGCTCCGGAATCTGCTGGTTGAGAAAAGCGCAGGCTTCCTTCACGTAATGCACGTAGTAGGTATCGCACAGCCCACACTCGCTGCACAGCTCTTTGGCAGGGCGACGGCTGCTAGGCTTCAAGGCTTTGGCTTTTCTATGTCCTAGCTGGGGGTTATTCGGAGAATTAGGCAGTGCAGAGGTCATGCGGGTAAGGGAATTTGCGATCGGCTCCTGCTAATCACCATACCGCAATTGGGGGAGGGTGTGAGGATCAGTTTTTACCTGTGCGCCCTACCCTAGCAAGCGAATCTTAGTTTGCGTCCTGCACCGGAATTTCAACGACAAATTCCGTTCCCTTTCCTGGTTCAGACTGAAAATATAGTTTGCCTTGATGTCGCTCTGTCACGATTTGATGGCTAATGGACAATCCTAAGCCTGTTCCTTTGCCAACAGGCTTAGTTGTAAAAAATGGATCAAAGAGTTTGGCTTGAGTGGATTCTATAATGCCCGATCCATTATCCGAAATTGAGACTTTAATCCGATTGGACTGGATGCGATCGGTATGAATCTGAATTTTAGGGTTGAGTTTCGCCTGTCCGGCTGAACGAGGTCTTCTCGCCCCTTCTTCTAGCGCATCGATCGCATTTGCCAGAATATTCATAAACACCTGATTGAGCTGCCCCGGATAGCATTTGACGAGTGGAAGTTCACCATAATTTTTAATAATTTCAATATCAGGACAGCGATCGCCTAGCTTCAAGCGATGCTGCAAAATCAGCAGCGTACTATCCAATCCATCATGTATATTTACTTCCTTATATTCCGCTTCATCTAGTCGGGAGAAATTCCGTAGACTTAAGACAATTTCCCGAATTCGCGTTGTGCCAACCTCCATAGATTGCAGAGTTTTTTTGAAATCTTTCGTCAGGAAATCTAGATCGAGTGCATCAATTTTATCTTGAATAGCGGGTGAAGGCTGAGGGTAGGAGTTCTGATACAAATCAACCAGATCAAGCAACCCGTTCGCATATTGATTCGCAAACTGAAGATTTCCATGAATGAAGTTCACTGGATTGTTAATTTCATGAGCCACACCTGCCACCATTTTTCCCAAGCCCGACATTTTCTCAGTTTGAATCAGCTGAGTTTGTGCTTGCTTTAATTCCTGTAGCGCTGCTTCCAGCTGTTGAGCTTGCACCTTAAATTGGCGTTGTGATGCTTGCAGAGTTTCTGTATCTTCCTGAATGGTGGCTGCCATCCGATCGAATGCCGTTGCAATCTGTGCCAGTTCATCTGAGCCTTGTAGCTCTACTCTGGTGTTTAGCTCTCCTTGGGCAAATTTCTCGCTGCCCAAAACAAGCTGCTTTGCCCGACGAGTCACAATTTGATCGAGTAAAATTCCTACGACAATGCATAACAGCGTTAGGATACCAATCAGTTCGGTTGATTGATTCAGGGCATCTGCAATCGATCGCTGGACTAGCTGCTGCAAATCATAGTCCAAAATGATCACCCCCACATTGCTAGAGCGCAGTTCCCCCGGTTTGCCCGGTAGCTGAACCGGATACACAGCCCGAATCCGGGTTTGATCTGAGCTGACGATCGCTTCCCCTGCCAGCTTTTGGCGGACTTGCTCAGCAACCGGAACTAGCTCGGCAAGTTGGGTCATGCTGAGGGACTGCTGGCGAAGTTCATAGCGCGACGCATTGCGAATGCGATTAGTGGAATCGCAAAACAAGGCTAAGTCTAGGTTAGTATCCCCTGCCAAGCGACTAATCACCAGCGAAATTCCTTCTGCCTGAGCATCTTGGATATCCGATCGGCGATAAAGATATTCCAGGAGCTGAGCCGTAGTTGATGCAGTCAATCTGGCATTGTGAGTCAGTTCGATTTCTGCACGCTGCCGAGCCAGATCAACTTGTCGTTGAAAGGAAAAGCTGCCCATCACACATCCCATAATTAATAGAATGCCGGGAAGAGTTAGGCGCAGCGAAAAGGGAAAAGCTTTCATCGCAAAGGATCTACTTTCAGTAAATTGTAAAGCGTTCCATCACTCATTTGTTCCATTACTAATTTATTGATTGAATGCGTATAGATTTTATTGAACGTAATATAGCTCAAATGTTTGAAAAGGATCAGCTCTCCATTGACCGCTTAGATTTCCCAGAGTAAAGGAATTTAGGCGGCAGTTTGGGTGGCAATGGGCACTGTGCAATCTTCTACCTATCGATTCAGTCTATTCGACAGATTTAACAAATTCATCGTTCAACAATTGCTCAAGAGATGGAAGCCGTTTCAGAAGCTTTTTACTGATCATGAATTTACCTAGCTGCTCTGTTCTTTTAAGTAAAGAAGCATCCGTTTGACCGAGTAGAGTCAGGTTAGCTTGCAGATCTGGAATTTCTATTAGCTTTAGAGACTCAGTGAATTGTTCTGGGGTAACTTGTTCTCGCAGTGCCATGCGGCGATCGGCATCTTCAGGATGCTGCTTGCGATACTCTAGCGCCCGGAACCAGCCTTGAATGAGTTTTTCCATCGTAGCCTTGTGAGGCTTGAGCAAGTCTCGACGAGTCACCAGTACATCCACCACTTCACCTGGGATTTTCGAGCTGTCAAATAGGATTTTCGCTCCGAGTTTGAGCAGGTTCGATCGCACTGGTTCAAACGTAACCACTGCATCTACTACACCCTGTTTGAAAGCTTGCTCATGCTCTGAAACACCCAATGACACAATTTGAACATCGCTTAGCTGTAGTCCAGCTTTCTCTAAGACACGGGTGAGAATGTAGCCGCCCAGCGCGCTAGATTCAACGCCAATTCTATGCCCTTTCAGCGCTTGTAGGGTTGAAATTTCGGGTCGAGCCATTACCACATCAGCACCGCTGGAGAAATCCATGACGAGCACCGCCTGAATATCTGGATTGGTTTCGGACAGCAGCAACGCCTCATCCATTGTCAACCCAGCCGATTCAATGTCTCCATTGCGGAGCGCTTGAGTCACCTCTGTCGCAGAAGGGTAATCCCGCAGTTTAATCAACTGATCTGGATAGTAGCCCAAATCTCGCGCTAAAAACAGAGGCTCATATCCCGGCCAAATGACTGCACCAACGCGCATAGGAGCTTGCGGCTGCTGAGAGCAACTGATCAAGATGGCAACTAAACAGGTGGCGATCGCTGTTAAGACAGGTTTAGCAGATTGCCTCACCCAGCCAAGAAACCCAGAGCAAGAGCGTTTCATAGCGACTTAAAAATAATGAGATACGGTTAATATTCCCAAACCTGAGCAAATTAGCCAATTGCTTCATCAGCAGTTTGGATTGCAGCAGTTTAGATTGCGCTGCTGCGATCGCAGCGGAGATCCGCTCCGTATGGACAGCTGACAACAATCTGCACTACGTCCTAGACCTTTATTCCAATCCTGCCCGAATGGTTCAGGACGGGTTAGGATTATACGAATATCAAATTTTCATCCAAAACATTGAGGCGAGTTGATAGCACTTCTCAAAGCCGACTTTTCCCCGTTTGATGACTTTCCTGCCCACGAGTATCGGTTAGCTAACGGGCTGACGCTGATTTATCAACAACTGCCCGCCTCGCCCGCAGTCGTGGTGGATGTCTGGGTACGTGCTGGAGCGATCGCTGAACCTGATGCCTGGTCAGGTATGGCACATTTTCTAGAGCACATGATTTTCAAGGGAACCGATCGCCTACCGCCCGGTAAGTTTGATCAAATCATTGAGAATCGCGGTGGCTTGACGAATGCCGCTACGAGCTACGACTATGCCCACTACTACATCAATACGGCAGCTTCTGATCTGCCTGAAACGCTGCCTTGCCTTGCCGATCTGCTGGTGAATGCCGCCATCCCTGATGAAGAATTTGGGCTAGAGCGCGAGGTCGTCTTAGAGGAAATTCGCCAGTCGCAGGATGATCCGGACGGGCTGGGCTTTCAGGCTTTGATGGAAAGTGTTTATCGACAGCACCCTTATGGTCGTCCGATCTTGGGTGATCCCGAAACTTTGATGGCGCGATCGCCCGAAGAAATGCGCTGCTTCCATCGCGCCCATTATCAACCCGAAAATATGACGGTGGTGGTGGTCGGGGATGTGGGTTGGGAATCGGTACGAGAGGAAGTGGAGAAATCCTTTAGCTTCGGTTCACCTGCCGTCTGTCCTCGTCCCACGATCTGGGCAGAGCCGCCGATGACCGAGATCCGGCGACAGGAGCTTGCTTTGCCTCGCCTAGAGCAAGCCCGACTGCTGATGGCTTGGGTGGCACCCGGAGTTGAAGACATGCGAACTGCCTACGGGCTAGATCTGCTGTCAGTGCTGCTGGCTGGAGGGCGTACGTCGCGCCTAGTGCGGGAACTGCGAGAAGCGCGACAGCTAGTGCAGGATGTCGGCAGCGGCTTCTCGCTGCAACGAGACTCTAGCCTATTTACAATCACCGCATGGCTGGAACCACAGCATTTGGGGCAAGTGGAGGCAATTATTGGCGATCGCCTCGCTGAGCTTGCCGCCGTTGCCGTTAGCGAAACTGAGCTAAACCGCTACAAGCGGCTGTTGTGCAACGATTACGCCTTTTCGACTGAGACAGCAGGTCAAGTTGCCGGACTCTATGGCTACTACAGTACGATCGCCCAAGCCCGTCTATCAGTTCGCTATCCTGGAGTGATTCAGTCATTTCAGCCGGAAGAACTGCGGCAGTTGGCTTGTCAATACCTTTCGCCACTGCGCTATGCTGCCACGGTGCTGCTGCCATCCCTTCACTAATTTTTTATTGAATCCATGCCTGTAAAGCATAGCGTCGCTCATTTGTTGCAAAATCGCACGGTTCATCGAGCGGTTCTTGAAAACGGTATTGTCATACTGACGGTGGAGAATCCGGCAGCCGATATTGTTGCCGGACGGATCTTCGTTCAGGCGGGTGGACGCTATGAGTCGCCTGAGCAAGCCGGACTCTCGCACCTGATGGCTTCGGTGATCACCAAGGGCACCGATCGCCTCTCTTCTCAGGAAATTGCCGAGCGGGTAGAATCCGTAGGGGCAAGTCTGGGAGCCGATGCCGCCTCCGACTACTGCCTGATGAGCCTGAAGACCGTTTCTGCCGACTTCGCCGAAATGCTGGAGCTGATGGCAGAAATCATGCGATCGCCCTCTTTCCCCACCGCCGAAGTTGAGCTAGAGCGCCGTCTGACGCTGCAAGGCATTCGCTCAATGCAGGAACAGCCCTTTTCGATCGCCAATAGCCAGCTCCGGCAGATGATGTACCAAAATCATCCCTATGCTTTGCCCAGTCTGGGCACTGAAGAAACGGCAAGCCAGCTGACTCAAGCAGATCTACAGCGCTATCACGCCACTTATTTTCGTCCAGAGAACTTAGTCTTTAGCATTGTTGGACGCATTGCCTCTGAGGAGGCGATTGGTTTAGTCGATCGCTTCTTTGGCGATTGGCAGCCCTTGCAGCTCAACGCACCTGTACCGCCGCCGCACTTGCCTACCCTCATGCCTTACCCCGATCGAGTTGTGACGGTGCAAGAGACTCAGCAGGCGATCGTCATGTTGGGATATTTGGCGGTAGCGGTCAATAGCCCCGATCATATGGCGCTAAAGCTGCTGAATACCTATCTAGGCAACGGTTTATCCAGTCGGCTGTTTGTCGAACTGCGAGAAAAGCGGGGCTTAGCCTACGAAGTTTCTGCCTTTTACCCGACTCGTGCGGATGTGTCGCATTTCGTCGCCTACATGGGCACTGCGCCTGAGAATGCAGCGATCGCCCTAGAGGGGTTGCGGCATGAGGTCGATCGGCTGCGCACCACACCTCTGACTGACGACGAGCTGCAATCGACCAAAAATAAGCTCTTGGGGCAGTACGCGCTTGGCAAACAAACAAATGCCCAGATTGCTCAAATCTTCGGCTGGTATGAAACGCTGGGGCTGGGTATCGACTTTGATGAGCGGTTCCAGCAGCAGGTCGCCGATGTCACGGTAGAAATTGCCCAAGAAGTCGCCGATCGCTATTTCATTGAGCCGTATGTGTCGCTCGTTGGCTCCGAAAAAGCAGCAGAACTGGCGGCAAAAGCAGCTATTTAGCTTCTTGTTATCTTAGCCCTGCGATCGCAGTAGAAATTCTCTACTTGCTAGGCGCACCTGACAAAGCCGTTGTCACACCCAGACCCATGTACGTGCTTCCGGCAAAATACTTCTGGAAGCGCAGAAATTTTGTGCTGCGCTTGAGCCACTGCCCGATCGTCCCAGCCACCAGCGCATACATGCCATCGCTACAGCTTGCAACCCCGGTAAAAATGCAGCCCAGCAGGATTGCCTGTAGCGCCACAGATCCTTTGGCGGGGTCAATGAACTGAGGCAGAAATGCCATAAAGAACAGAGCTGGTTTAGGATTGAGCGCATTAACGATAAATCCCTGGAGAAAGATGCGCTTTAAGCTGGCAGTCCGTAGAGTTGCGGTGAATTGAAGATGGGAGCGATCGCACAGCTGGCAAATTCCTAGATAAATTAGGTAAGCGGCTCCCAAATATTTGACGATGTTGAAGGCCAGCACTGAGGAGAGGAGTAGAGCTGAGAGGCCCAAAGCAGCAGCGAGAATGTGAACTAAATCGCCGCTGGCAATACCTAACACGGAGACAATGCCCGCCGTGCGTCCTTGATTGATGCTGCGCGTGACAATGTAGAGGACTGCGGAACCCGGCGTGACAGCCAGCGCCCAAGATGCAAACATAAACAGAAGTAGGCTGGACGGTTCGGGTAGCAGCATATGATGTTCAAGGAGAATATCAGGCATGATCAGCGAACTACAGAGTTTAATGGACGATCGCTTGAAGGTGACTTCATCTCAAATCGCCGCATTCTGCCAGCGGTGGAACATTACGGAGTTGGCTCTGTTTGGCTCTGTACTGCGAGATGACTTTCGTCCCGATAGCGACATTGATCTTTTGGTCACTTTTGCGCCTGATCCAGTTTGGAGCCTGTTTGACTGGGTGGATATGAAGGAAGAGCTTGAGGCAATGTTGGATAGGAAAGTAGACATTGCAGATAAGGAAAAGCTGAAAAATCCTTATCGGCGCTACGAGATCTTGAGAACCTGTCAGGTGCTCTATGAAAGCAAATAATCGTGACGCTGGCTCGCTATGGGATATGCGGCAAGCTATAGAGAGAATTCAGGAATTCACAAAGGAGCTCTCCTATGAATCTTATCTAGAGAGCCTGCTGATTCAAAGCGCAGTTGAGAGGCAGCTTGAGATTTTGGGTGAAGCCGCTCGTAGAATATCAGACGAATTTCGACGATCGCATCCAGAAATCGACTGGCGGAGAATCATTGGGTTACGCAATATCTTAATTCATCGCTACGATGAAATTCGTCAAAATGCAGTTTGGGCTGTTATTGTCGCAGAACTCAAACCGCTTTTGTCTCATTTGAATCCTCTGATCGTGTCTTTACCAGATACTGAGATATCAGATAGTGAGCAACCTAATGCCCCGCCATGCTGTGGCTAATGGCGGAGAAATCGGCTTTATCAATATCGCTCTCGTAGGAGAACTTGCCGCCGCTGATCACGAGCAAGCGATCGCT
The DNA here is from genome assembly GCF_059504425.1 of Drouetiella sp. Lineage (NCBI taxonomy): Bacteria > Bacillati > Cyanobacteriota > Cyanophyceae > Oculatellales > Oculatellaceae > Drouetiella > Drouetiella sp. The sequence goes on along the minus strand of NZ_JCACIN010000042.1, from coordinate 35,382 downwards.
CAACTTTAAGAGTTCATCTAAATCTTCGCTGACCAGCAGCACCGCCACGCCGCGATTGCGAGCTTCAACAATCTGCCCATGAATGAATTCTACGGCTGCAAAGTCTAAGCCGAAGCAGGGGTTTGCCGCAATCAGCAAATTAATGTGTTCAGAGGAAAGCTCGCGCGCCAAGACGGCTCTTTGAACATTGCCACCCGAAAGGTTGCTGATGGGAGTTTCGGGCGAGGGCGTTTTGACAGAGAACTGCTTGATCAATCCCTGCGCCGTATTGCGGATAGCGTTGAGAATCAGCATCACCCCTTTTGCCTGAGGGGGGCGATCGAACGTCCTTAGCGCCATATTTTCAGCAACGCTCATGTGGGGCACACAGGCGTTGCGGAGCGGCTCTTCAGGGAGGGCAAACACCTTGTGGCTAAACATCTCGCCACGCGTGGCGGTGTAGGGTTTGCCGTTCACTAGGATTTGTCCTGAAGTGGGCGATCGCTGTCCGGCAAGCACCTCTACCAGCTCTTTCTGTCCGTTCCCAGAGATTCCGGCAATCCCGACAATCTCGCCGCTCCGAACCGTCAGACTCAGCCCATTGACGGCAGGTAGCCCGCTGTCTTTAATGGCGTGAATATCCTGCACCTCTAGGACGGGGGCAGCGTTCTGGTGTGCCACCTTGGAGACGGGTTGAGCCTCTCTCCGCTCGCCCATCATCATTTCCGCCATGTCGGATATGCTCAGATCTGTGACAGAGCCACTTCCGGCAAACTTACCTTTGCGAAGGACAGTGACTTCATCGGCGAACCTTGTCACCTCGCGAAATTTGTGGGTGATGATTAGCACGCTAAGTTTACCTGCCGTCACCTGCTGCCGGATAAGCCCCAGCACCTCGTCAGCTTCATCGGGGGTGAGGACAGAGGTGGGTTCGTCGAGAATTAAGATTTTGCTCTTGAGATAGAGCTGTTTCAGGATCTCCAGCTTTTGCTTTTGTCCAGCAGCCAGCTGCGAAATCGGCAGTTCTAGCGGCACCTGAAAAGGGGCGTTCGCCATAAAGGCGCTCAGCTTATCCTGTTCGTCTTTCCAGTTAATTAACGCGGGGCTATCAATGCGGGACAACACCAGGTTCTCTGCAACCGTCATTGCCGGAACAGAGGTGAAATGCTGATATACCATGCCTACCCCGTAGCGCTGTGCGTCTCTGGGGCTGTCGATCGTCCGAGAATGCTTGTCAATCAACACATCGCCGCGATCGGGTCGGTAGAAGCCCATGATGCACTTTACCAGGGTGCTTTTTCCGGCACCGTTTTCTCCGAGCAAGGCGTGAAAGGTGCCGGGTTTGAGCAGCATGGAAACGTTGTCTAGGGCGACTAATTTGCCGAACTGCTTAGTCATGTTGACAACTTCGAGTTCGGGAGGAGCTTCGGTTTCGATGATGAGGGGGGTGGTGACGGTGGTCATAGTGGGTGAATAAGGGGATGGGTGGATGGGTAAAGGAGGGGATGAGAGGGAAGGAGGGGGAGGGTGACTATAGGGTTTGTAGGGCTTTGAGGACGGCAGGAGAATCGGCGACAGCTCCAAATACGCCGCCCTGCATCGTGACCATTTTGAGGGCAGCGAGGTGGTTGCCCAGATCGGTGGCGGCAGTGCAGTCGGAGAGGATGAGGCATTCGTAGCCGCGATCGTTCGCATCTCGCATCGTGGTGTGGACGCAAACATCGGTGGTGATGCCCGTGAGAATGATGTTTTGGATGCCTTTGCCCTTGAGCAGCAGATCGAGATCGGTCGCGTAGAAAGAGCCTTTACCGGGCTTGTCGATGATTGCCTCGCCGGGGAGGGGAGCCAATTCTGGGATAATCTCCCAGCCCGGTTCGCCGCGCACCAGAATCTTGCCGCAGGGACCAGGGTCGCCAATGCCAGCCCCCATCTGCCGCGATCGCCAGCGCTTGTTTTCCGGCAGGTCGGCGAGGTCGGGTCGGTGCCCTTCGCGGGTGTGCATGATGGGGAAGCCGTGGGAGCGCATGGCTGCCAGCAGGATTTGGAGGGGAGCGATCGGCGATCGGGTCAGCGACAGGTCATAGCCCATCTTGTCTACATAGCCACCTTCGCCGCAAAAGTCGATCTGCATGTCAATAATCAGCAGGACGGTGTTTTGCGGTCGCAGATCGCCGTTGTAGGGATAGGGGTAGGGATCGGCTTTGATGAATAGTCCCATTTAGCTCCAGGTTGCTCTAGTGATGAGTCAAAGACTCTAGTGAATTTAGTCGAATAAGAGTTGGCGGGTGGATGGGTATGGATGGGTGGATGGGTGTGGATGGGTGGATGGGTGTGGATGGGTGGATGGGTGTGGATGGGTGGATGGGAAACCCTCATCCCTTCATCCACCCATCCCCTCATCCACCCATCCCCCTAATTCGCCACGTCCACTACATGTAATGCCTCTCCTTCGTAGGTGCGATCGGGAGCCGGAAACCCGCAGGAGGTGCCGTCCTTGTAAATGACCTGATCTTCCCAGGGCAAGCGATAGTGGCCCTGTACCAGATCTTTCATATAGGTGTAGGGGCAGTCTTGGGCGCCGCCACTGACTGCCGTGTAGCCGCGATGTCCAAACTGGTAGATATTGTTCTCAACGCTCCAGTGATTCCGAGCTTCGCGCACCAGATCGGGGCGCAGCTCGGCAGTAATGATTTCGTCGGGGCGGTGGCTGCCCATGACCAGCGGCACGCCATCAAAGTTGACGAACATACCCTCGCCCATGGAGTCGAAGCTGCCGTCAGAGCCGCACATACAGACGGAGGCAGTGTAGATCAAGTTACAGAAAGCGTTTGCCTGGTTGGTAATTTGCCAAGAGTGCCGAATGGGCGCGGTGTAGCCCGCCGTGCGGATCATGATTTCGGCTCCCTTATAGGCGCATTCTCGCGCCATTTCGGGGAACATGCCATCATGGCAGATAATCAGGGCGATCGTGCTGCCGTTTGGGCCTTCGCAGACCGGAATCCCCAGATTTCCCGGCTCCCAGGGTTCTACGGGCACCCAGGGATGCAGCTTGCGATAGTACAGCTTCAGTTCGCCCTGGTCGTCAATAATGATGCCGCTGTTGTAGGGATAGCCATGGGGATTGTACTCCATGATCGAGAAGCAGCCCCAGATACGGTTATCGCGGCAAGCCTGCTGAAAGGCGCTGACTTCTGCCCCTTCCAGCCGACACATAATATCTGGATTGGTATCCATGGACAGCCCATGCAGGGAATATTCTGGAAATACCACCAGATCCATAGTCGGCATATTGCGCCTTGCCTTGGCAACCATGGCGCAAATGCGATCGGTCTGAGCGGCTAGGTCATCGGGCGTGACAACCGTAGGCAACTGTAACTGTACTAGCCCCAGCACCACGCCGTTGGGGGATTTATTGAGTCCGCCGAGTCCGCTCACAGTTTTTCTCTCCCGTTAAACCTAGCGTTGTTCTTCACTGTTGACTGTTTGTCTCGCAACTCTGATGTTCTGATATTCACCGTTTCACCTTTAAGCTTCGCCGTTGATACTTTGAGTTTCGTCGCCGATACTTTGAGCTTCGCCGTTGATGCTCTGAGTCTCGTCGCTGATACTTAAAGGCTCACCGTTGATGCTTTAAGACACATGATGCCATAACACATATTGCAGAGGCTCTAAGATTCACTGCTGACCTCTTCGTAGCCCTTCAGGTATCTGTACCCAAGGCTCCAGGGGCACCTGTGAGCGATCGCTTCGGTGAACAGGTAAAAATCATGATCATCAGCGTCAGAATGTAGGGCGCAGCGTTGAACAGATAGTAGCCCTCTTTCAGCCCGACCGACTGAAGAGCTGGCCCTAGCGCCTGTGCTCCGCCAAACAGCAGCGAAGCCCAAAGGCACTGAATCGGATTCCAGCGGGCAAAAATCACCAGCGCCACCGCCATCAAGCCCTGACCGCTAGAGATCCGCTCTGTCCATAGCCCTGGATAGTAGAGCGAGAGCGACGCACCGCCGATACCTGCCAAAAAGCTGCCCGCAATCACGCTGAGCAGGCGCACCTTAAAGATAGATACCCCCATGGCTTTGGCAGCATCGGGGCTATCCCCCACCGCCCGGATAAACAGTCCCCAGCGGGTAGATTTAAAGAACCACTGCATCAGCGGCGCAAGAATTACTCCCAGAATAAATAGCGGACTAATTTGCAACGCCGCTTCTACTGCCGGGATACCGCTCCAGGCTCCTAGATCGATCGTGGGTAGCTGCGCGGCTTTGGGCTGAATAAAGGGTTTTCCAAAGAAGAAAGCCACGCCGCTGCCGAAGATAATCATGGCGATGCCTACCGCCACGTCGTTCACGCGAAACTGCTGCGACAGCCAGCCGTGAATGACCCCCAGTGCCGCTCCAGCCAATCCGGCAGCCAGCACGCCCACCCAGGGCGATCCGGTTAGGTAAGACACACCATAAGCTGCCATTGCGCCCGTCAACAACGTTCCTTCCAAACCCAGGTTGATTTTGCCGCTCTTCTCCGTCAAGCATTCGCCCAAGCTAACGAACAGGAACGGCGTACCGCCCCGCATGGTGCCCGCCAGAATCGCCAACGGCACACCCCACCATCCCAATGCTGCTTCAGTTGCCATAATTCAGTTGCTTTACTCAGTGGATTGTTTAGGTTCTGGCTACCCGTTTAAGCCAGGAGCCAGGAGCCAGGATTCAGCATGAACTTCATAACTCCTGACTCCTGACTGCCTTTAGCTAATCACAACAGGCTCTTGTCCAGGGCTAGAGGGCGGGCTAGGCGGACTGACCACCAGCGGCTTTTCCTTAAACCAGGGAATCTTGCCATAGAGTGAATCGCTATACAGCACCGCCAAAAAGACGATGCCCTCAAACATCAGCACGGTGGCATCAGGCAAATTGTGCGCCCGCTGCAAAATGCCGCCGCTTGCCAGAATGCCGCCCACCAGTAGAGAAATGAAGATCGCCGCCAGCGGATTATGCCGAGCTGCAAACGCCACCAAAATACCGCCGTAGCCATAGCCGACGTTTAGCGACTCATTAGCACTGCCCTGAATTGCAGCAACTTCCACCATGCCCGCCAGTCCAGCGCAAGAACCCGCCAAAAAGCAAACGGTTAGAGTGAGCTGACCTACGGGCAGCCCTGCAATCCGCGCCGCTCGAATATTGCCCCCTGCTGTCCTTGCCGCAAAGCCAAAGGTGGTGCGCTGAATCAGAAAATAGGCGATCGCGCAAGCCACAATGCCATATAGCAAGCCCCAATGCACCCGCGTACCGGGAATTTGACCCAACATAACTGCCTCTGACAGAGGAAAAGTTGAAGGCTTATTCAGGGAGCTGGGGTCACGCATGGGGCCACCCACCAGATGGTTGAGCAGGGCGATCGCCACATAGTTCAATAGCAGACTGCTAATGGTTTCATTCACGGCGCGGTAATGTTTCAAGGCTCCCGCCGCCATGATCCAAAGACCACCCGCAATCATCCCGGCGATCGCCATCGCGATTTGCGACAGAACCGGAGGCAACGCCGTACCCATTGCCAAACCGATCGAGATTGCCGCCAATCCGCCTACCACCAGTGCTCCCTCATTGCCAATAATCACCAGACCCAACCGGGCGGGCAGGGCAGTGCAAAGCGCCGTCAGCATCAGCGGAGCCGCCCGAATCAGCGTATTCTGAAATGTCTGCCAGCTTCCAAACGCCGACTTCCAGATAGAGCCATAGACGGCAAACGGGTTCTGCCCCACCGCCGCACAAAAAATTCCAAATAGCAGCAATCCTGCCAAGATTGCGCCAAAAGACAAACTAATCGATTCAAAACTTCTACGCCAGCTACTCATAAGACTTATCCTCTAGCCGCTCTCTAGCTCCCGTTAGCTCCCGATCGATCCCAATACACCCTCAACTAGATAGTTCATCGTTTCCAGCTTGGGGTCTTCCTGCTTCATGGATTGTCCCGCAGGAATGATTACCGCGCCTTTGTTGTCCTTCAGTTCGCCCTTATAGATCACCAAGCTGCCGTCCTTCAGCTTTGCCTGCGCCGCATCTGCTGCTTTTTTGGCTTCTGCACCGACCGCAGGGCCATAGGGCGAGATTTTGCAGAACCCATCTTTTAGGCCGCCTCGCAAGATATGAGGGATGCCGCCATCCGACAGTTTCTTACCCGCATGAACTTCTTCAGCCACCTTAGAGTAGATGTTTGTCCAATCCCACTCAGCTCCGGTCAAATAGCCTTTCGGAGCCAAAGCCGACTGGTTGGCATGATAGCCAGAGGAGTAAATACCGCGCTTTTCTGCCGTTTCCATCACCACCTTGGGACTGTCTACATGGCAGGTGACCACATCAATGCCCTGATCTGCCATGCTGTTAGTCGCCTCTGCTTCTTTGATTGGCTCGGCCCAGTTGCCTGTAAACACCACTTGAGTCGTGATGCTGGGCTTGACGCTGCGTGCGCCTAGGGTAAAGGCATTGATGTTGCGGAGCACCTGTGGGATTGGCTTGGCTCCGACGAAGCCCAGCTTGCCGCTCTTGGAAGTTAGCGCGGCAACAATGCCAGCAATATACTGAGATTCGTCAATATAGCCAAAGTAGCTGCCAATGTTTTTCGGCGTTTTGCCCTCCTGATACAGCCCACCCGCATGGAAGAACTGGACGTCAGGATACTCAGCCGCCATCTTGAGAATATGGGGGTCAAAATAGCCGAAGGAGGTAGGGAAAAGCGCCACTGCGCCATCAATGTCAATCATGCTGCGCATGGACTCAGCAACGGCAGAGGTTTCGGGCACATTTGCCTCCTCGACCAGCTTTGCCCAAGGAAATTTCTTTGCCATGCCAGCCGCACCTTCCGCATGAGCCTGGTTGTAGCCATAGTCATCTTTAGGCCCAACATAAATGAAGCCCAAGGTCGTTTGACCTCCCCCAGCAGCGGGGCTGCTCGCGCTCCCTTCAGGACTGGCGCTAGTGCTAGGTGTAGAGGCGCAGCCTGTCCCGTACTTGGCGATGCCAAAGGCACTGGTAGCGAGCAGACCTCTAAGAATTTGGCGACGTGACAGGCGAACAAACCTTCTTTGACTCACTTCCTCTACTCCCTTATGTTGATTAACAATTTGTTATGGAATAATTAAGCTCTATGCAGAAATTATCGGATTAATTGAGCGATCGCCCCTTTCTTAAATGGCTGCATTAGCTTAACTTTTGTGTCGTTTTTGTCTGTCAGCTTTGCTGCTTTAACAACGACCTGCCTTAGAGGCACGAGATAAGGCATCTAAACCATGCCTCATGACTGAAACCGTTCAGATTTTTAAGCCTTAACTTTTACTCCTGTACCAAGGTGTACTAAAGAGATTTTTTTATCCGTAACTGACAATACTCTTTTAGCAGGATGACAGTCTTCTAAATTTAAGTTATGTACCTTTTCACGGTTTCCAGACCTACTAAAATTTAGACCGCCCAGGCAGCAGACATTTTCAAAGTATCGGGGTTCAAATCTGTAAAAAGACGAGATTGTGGTGTAAGATTTTTGTCATTGAACTCAATGCTGCCTTTTCTCGTGAGCAGCAAATAGTTAGGGCACTAATTTGTGGGCTTGCCGCTGTAGCCACTGAAATAGTTAACTCTTCAGGGTTTCGATTATCAACTGCTTTTGTGGATCAGAATGTCTCAAAGACTTGAAAACCTCCACTGCTCGTAACGCAAGGTTCAAAAACAATGCCTGGATTGCTGTAGAAACACCGTTTTGCACTAGGTTCCCTTGAAGTGGCTTGCAGTGAGATAGGCATCTCTTCATGAACCTGCGGCAAGCTGTGTCTTTAAAAATCGCGGCAGAGCGATTGCTCTCCCCTTCCCAGAACAACCGCTTCCTGATTTCGACTACATTTTGCTTCTACTGAAGTTTGAAACTCTTAATTCCTGGAACCTCGTTACCAGAATCCTCCTACCCAATTGTGGCTAATGGCGAAACCTAGCATTCCTCTGTCCAGTAACAGTCAACCCAATAGTCAACCCAATAGTCAATCCAATAGTCAATCCACTCGCCTCATGCCAAGACTGTCTGCCCCGCTGATTAGCACAACGCTTTTGCTTTCAGTCTTGGTGGGCTGTGGTAGTGCACCCACTGCCCAAGCTCCTCCGCCTACCTCAGTGCAGCTTCAGGCAGTTGAGACCAGCACAGTGCAAGAAAGCTCTGAATTTGTAGGCGCTTTGGAAGCCCAAAACCGAGTCGATCTGCGTCCAGAGGTAGACGGTCGAATTGTTCAAATTCTCGTTTCGCCCGGACAGGCTGTGGCTGCGGGTGAGCCGATCGCTGAACTAAAGAGCGATCGCACTGAGGCTCAGGTCAGCGGCGCGACTGCTGACGTCGGTGCTGCCGCAGCGGCTCGCGGTACGGCGGCAGCTCAGTTACAGGCTGCCCAAGCTGACGTAGAAAAAGCTGAGGCAGATGTGGCGCTACAAAACACGCAATATCGACGAACGGCGGCTCTGGTGAGCGAGGGCGCACAGGCGCAGCAAACGCTTGACCAGGCTGCTAATCAGCGAGCTACGGCGCTTGCAGCCCTCAAGGCAGCTCAAGAACAGGTGCGAGCCTATCAGGCGGCGCTGGCTGAATCAGATGCCAGACTTTCTAGCAGTCAAGCAGCTCAAGATGTTGCTACAACCGACCTGAACAACAACTTGGTGAGAGCGCCGATCGCCGGAATTGTAGGCAACGTCCCGGCAAAAGTGGGGGATTATGCCCAGACAGACACCACCATTACCAGCATTATTCAGAATGGTGCGTTAGACCTGAATCTCTCTGTGCCGATCGAGCGCACGGTTGATCTGCGGACAGGTCTGCCTGTAGAGCTACTCGATCAGAACGGTAAAGCTCTGACAACGGGGCGCATTACCTTCGTCTCTCCAGAAGTGAATGCTACCGACCAAGCGGTGCTGGCAAAAGCTACTTTTCCCAATAACGGTCGGTTAAAAGACGGTCAGCTCGTCCGGGCAAAACTTATTTGGCAAACGGCTCCAGGTATCTTAGTGCCGACTAATGCCGTGACGCGAATTGCCGGACAGACTTTTGTTTATGTTGCAGGAACTAGCGCCGCCGAGGCACCCGCAGGAGAAGCAGCTCCACAGCAGTCGCCTACAGGCGAACCGCAGCAGGTGGCGCAGCAGCGGCTCGTTCGTCTAGGCGATATTCAGGGCAATAGCTATCAGGTGCTAGAAGGTCTCAAGCCGGGAGAGCAAATCGTGGTTTCCGGAATTCTCAATCTCCAGGATGGTTCCCCGATTGCGGTAGCGCAGGCTCAACCCGCAGGGGCGCAAAAGGCTCAGTAGAAGGCTCAGTAGATCGACTCACAATCCTCTATCATTCCCCCTTTGCCCATGTTCGCCGATTTTTTCATCAAGCGACCGATTTTTACCTCGGTCTGTTCCATCATCATTCTGCTGTTGGGAGTCATTGCTGGACTGACGCTGCCGATCGCCCAATTCCCCGACATTTCGCCCAAGCAGGTGGTTGTGACCGCCAACTATGCCGGAGCCGATGCCGAAACGGTGGAGAGTGGCATCACTAACCTGCTAGAGCAGGAAATCAACGGCGTGAAAGGTCTGCGGTATATGAGTTCTGCCAGCAGCAGCGACGGCACCAGCCAGATTACCGTCACCTTTGATGCTGCCCAAGACCCGGATATTGCCACCGTCAACGTCCAGAACCGTGTGTCTCGCGCACAGGCTCGACTGCCCGGACAGGTGGTACAAACCGGAGTCACCGTTAGTCAACAGGAAAGCAACTTTCTGATGGCGGTGGCGCTCTACACGGACAATGGCGAGTACGACAACCTGTTTCTCAGCAACTATGCCGACCTCTACATTCTCAACAATCTGAAGCGGCTGAATGGGGTAGGCGGTATCCAAATTTTTGGAGAACGCAAATACGCCATGCGCATCTGGCTAGATCCGAACCGTCTAGCTAGCCGAGGGCTAACGGCGCAGGATGTCAGTCAGGCAATCCAAGAGCAAAATATTCAGGTGGGGGCTGGACAGCTGGGTCAGGAGCCTTCAGCTAGCGATCAGGACTATCAGCTCAGTCTACGAGCCGTCAGCCGCCTTAAGGATGCCTCAGAGTTTGAAAATATTGTCCTCAAGACCGGGGAAAGCGGCTCTCTGGTGCGGCTCAAGGATGTCGGTCGAGTGGAGCTAGGCGCTGAGAACTACGGCACCGACTTGACCTACAACAACCTAGAGGCCGTGGGTCTAGGGGTGACTCAGCGCCCCGGCAGTAACGCTTTGCAAACCAGTGAAGCGATTCGGGAAGAAATGGAGCGGCTAAGCGAAACCTTTCCACCCGGCATGAAGTATGCGATCGCTTTCGATACCACCATGTTTGTGGAAGCTTCGTTAGAAGAGGTTGTCATTACGCTGATCACCTCTTTTTTGTTGGTGGTGCTGGTAATGTACATCTTTTTGCAGGACTGGCGGGCAACGCTAATTCCGACGGCTGCCATTCCAGTTTCGCTGCTGGGGGTGTTTTTGTTCACTAAGCTGTTTGGGTTTTCTATTAATACCCTGACGCTGTTTGGCCTGACCCTAGGAACCGGGATCGTCGTGGATGATGCCATCGTCGTCGTGGAAGCCGTTGCCTCAAAAGTTCAAGATCGGGGGATGCATCCGCTTCCGGCGGCCATTGAAGCAATGCGAGAGCTTTCGGGCGCGGTGATTGCCACTTCGCTGGTGCTAATGGCAGTGTTTATTCCGGTCGCATTCTTCCCTGGCACCACGGGCGCAATTTACCAGCAGTTCGCCCTGACGATCGCCTTTTCGATCGCCATTTCCACCTTTAATGCCCTCACCCTGTCCCCGATGATGTCAGCGTTGCTGCTGCGCCCTCGGCAGGAAAGCCATTCTTTCCTGGGCAGATTCTTTGACGGCTTCAACCGAGTTTTCGATAGAATTCGGCGCGCCTATGAGCGATCGCTCGGCTTTTTAGGGGGAATCCGATACATCATTTTGGCAATCTTCATCGCGTCTTTGGGTCTGACGGCGTGGCTGTACGGCGTTGTCCCTTCAGCCTTCTTGCCAGAAGAAGATCAGGGCTATTTCATTACGATCGTTCAGGCTCCCGAAGGCTCTTCTTTGAGCTACACCAAGAAAATTCTGGATGAGGCTTCCGAAACCGTGCGAACGCTGCCTGAAGTGGCATCTAATTTTGCGATCACGGGCTTTAGCTTCACAGGCATTTCGCCCAATCAGGGGATTATGTTTACGTTGCTGCAACCTTGGGGCGATCGCAAACAGGCGGCTCAGGAAGTGAAGGCGCTGATCGGGCAGATTCAAATGAAATACTTTGGCGATACCCGCGCCCGCATCTTTGCCGTGAACCCTCCCGCGATTCAAGGTCTGGGCAACTTTGGCGGCTTCCAGATGGAAATGCAGGATCGGCGGGGCAACTTGCCGCTCGATCAGTTTGTCGGCTATCTCTATCAGCTCATGGGAGCCTCGAACCAAAATCCTAACCTCAGCGGGGTCTTTAGCACCTACTCGGCTGGCTCACCGCAGTTGCTCGTGGAGGTGAACCGCAACCGTGCCAAAGCCCTGAATGTGGGCGTAGATACCGTATTTGAGACCTTGCAGACTTTTCTCGGTTCTCAATATGTCAATGACTTTAGCCTCGATCAGCGCAACTACCGGGTATATATTCAGGCGGATCAGCAGTTCCGGTCTAAGCCCGATGATATTCAGCAGCTTTACGTGCGATCGGCTGATGACCAGATGATTCCGTTGAGCAATCTGGTGACCATTACCCCGGCAACCAGCGCTCAGACTATTACCCACTACAACCTCTACCGCTCGATTTCGGTGCAGGGCGCAGCGGCTCCCGGCAAGAGTTCGGGGCAAGCTTTACAGGCGATGGAGGAAACTGCCAGACAGATCTTTCCGCCCGGCTTGGGCTATGAGTGGACAGGCACGGCGCTAGAAGAAGTGGAATCGGGTGGTCAGGCGGCGCTGATTTTCGGCATTGGATTGCTGATGGTGTTTCTGGTGTTGGCAGCTCAGTATGAGAGCTATGTTGATCCGATCATTATTATGCTGACGGTGCCCTTAGCGGTTCTGGGTGCCCTGATCGGACAGTATTTTCGAGGCTTTGCCAACGATGCCTACTGTCAGATTGGTTTGGTAATGCTGATTGGCTTGGCGAGTAAAAACGCCATTCTGATCGTCGAGTATGCCAATCAGCTCCGAGAAAAAGGCTTGAGCATTACGCAGGCGGCGATCGAGGCTTCTCAAGATCGCTTGCGTCCCATTCTGATGACGGCGATTTCGGGTCTAGTGGGCTTCTTTCCGTTGGCGATCGCTACGGGTGCTGGAGCTGCCAGCCGTCAGTCTTTGGGAACTACCGTCTTTGGAGGATACCTGTTTTCCACATTCCTCAGCCTGTTTTTAGTTCCTATTCTGTACATCATTATTAAGGGTCTGAACGATCGCTTCTTTCCGCCTAACAAAGATCGCCAAGAACAGGAGCGACTCATGGAACACGCAAAGTAAATTTCCTACTCTACGGAATCTGAAGCGTGGCTCATCTCAGCGTGCTAGATTCGAGTGGGCTGAATTTGGGGCAACCTAAACAATCCCTTAGAATCGCGTAAAAAATAAAGCCCAAGAGTTTTTTGGAAGTGTCGCGCGGAGTGCGACACTTCCAAAAAACTCTTACAGGTTAATTAATTTGTGCTCCTTAAAGAGTTGAGTGGCAGAGAAATTAGCCAAAAGACGGATGGTGGAATTTTAAGAACAGCCAAACAATAGCTAAAGCTCAATTTTTTCTGTCGCACAACCCTGACCCACTCGTCCCTCTTACTTTTTTATGCCCTTTCCCAGAGCTAGCGGTATTCTGCTGCACCCCACCTCTTTCCCCAGTCGGTTTGGCATTGGCGATTTGGGCACTGAAGCCTATCGTTTTATAGACTTCTTAGCTGCCAGCGGACAGCAAATCTGGCAGATTTTGCCGCTAGGTCCTACAGCTTACGGCGATTCGCCCTACCAATGTTTCTCGGCGATCGCAGGTAATCCCATGCTGATTAGCCCTGAAATTCTCTGCGGCAAAGGGCTATTGACCGAAGAAGATTTCAATGACTTCCCAGAGCTGCCTCTGCGGGTTGACTTTGGCTGGGTGATCCATGTCAAAACCCTGCTATTGCGCAAAGCTTCCGACAACTTCAAGGTTCAGGCAACGCCCGAATGGCACCAGGCGTTTGAGGAATTTTGTCAGGGTGCTGCGGACTGGCTGGATGACTATGCGCTATTTCGTGCGGTCAAAGATGCCCACGGCGGCGCGAGTTGGAATACTTGGGATGAGACGATCGCCCACCGCAAGCCGGAGGCTCTGGAGCAGTGGCAGCAGCAGCTTGTTCCTCAAGTCTTCTTCCACAAATTTCTGCAATTTGAGTTTGCTCAGCAGTGGGCAGATGTAAAGCGCTATGCCAACGAGAAGGGCATCCAGATTCTGGGAGATCTGCCCATTTACGTAGCGCATGACAGTGCTGAAGTTTGGGCACATCCAGAATATTTTTGCCTTGACTCAGAATTGGGTACTCCTTCGCTGATGGCAGGTGTGCCGCCTGATTATTTCAGTCCCACCGGACAGCTATGGGGTAACCCAATCTATGACTGGGAGCGGCTCCAGCAGGACAACTTTAAATGGTGGGTGCAGCGATTTCAGGCAATGCTTGACTGTGTAGACCTGATTCGCATTGACCATTTCCGAGGCTTTGAATCTTACTGGGCGATCAAAGGGGGGGAAACGACCGCCATGGATGGTGAATGGATGGTGGCTCCGGGCGAGGCGCTGTTCCAAGTTTTGGCGGAGCAGCTTGGCGTGTTGCCCATCATTGCCGAAGATTTAGGCTTTATTACGCCCGAAGTCGAGGCGCTGCGAGACCAGTTTGAGTTTCCAGGGATGAAGATTCTTCAGTTTGCCTTTGACTCTGATGCAGCGAATCCCTATTTGCCGTTTCATTACCTTGCCAACACGGTTGTTTATACCGGAACGCATGATAATGACACGACAGTGGGTTGGTTTAATGCCCGTAGCTCTGAGGAGCAGCACAAAGTCTGGCGATATCTGGGCTGTGGCGATACGCAGGAAATTCATTGGGAGCTAGTTCGCCTTGCCTTCAGCTCTGTTTCTAATCAGGCAATTGTCCCTCTTCAGGATATTCTCGGCTTAGATACCCGATCGCGAATGAATGCGCCGGGTCAAGCGATTGGTAATTGGGGCTGGCGCTATGAACAGGGTGCCTTGACCGCAGAAGTGGGCGATCGCCTCCGAGATCTGACTGAGCTGTATGGGCGATCGAGGCAGCCCCATCTGCACAGTTGAAGTCATAGCTGTCGCCAGTTTGCTTATGACATTTTGGTGGGGCGCGAAGCGCCCCACCAAAATGTCCCTGTCCTAACCGCCAAGGCGGTTGCTATATCTGTTGCGTCCAATATCAGGATCGTGACGCTCCAAATTACGGCGTGTGAATTACTATAGTTTCCACGGCTCACCTGTAAGATGCGGCTGAGCGATCGCTGCTCTAGCTCATTTTTTTCGTTCCTCAATCCTCGATATCTACCTCCTACGCTACATATAGGAAATTTAATACAAAAGAACCTAGCCGAATCCTACATCTAGTGCCATCATAGTAGCGTCATGCCCGACAGACCGCACCCACAGATCTTGTATCCGTGGGTGCATCTCTAAACAGGGGATGGCTCAACGCTTCAGAAGTCAATCGCCGGGTTCAGAGACTATGCCTTATTTTTTGTCCGCTGCTAAGCTTCAAAGCTACTATCGCTGTCCTCAAGCCTACTACTTCCGATACGAGCGTAAGGTAGAAGGGGCAGCGTTCTATGGCTCAGCCATTATGGGCACTTCTCTGCATCAGGCTTTGGCGCAGATCTACCAGGATTGGCACTACCAAGATGCAATTCCCCGGATGGACTGGATCGAATACTGTTGGAGTCAGCAGACGAAGGATCTCACCAGCACCCAAATTAATGAAGGTCGGGGTATTCTGCGGCGCTACTATTACGCCTACATCGCCAATCAGTCGGCAATGCGCAAGCCTGTAGCGGTGGAGGGCAAAATTCAGGGAACGCTGCGCACTGAAAATTTAGAGTTTGTGTTGTCAGGACGATACGATCGCCTCGACTATCTAGACGATGGGCTAGAGCTAATCGACTATAAATCTGCCAAAGAGGTCGAGTCGATGGAGCCTGACGAAGTGGATTTGCAGATTGGTCTGTATTACTTAGCGCTAGAGCAACGCTACCAGCGGAATTTGAAGCAGTTGAGCTTACTCTATCTGCGGACAGGCGAAAAGATTTGCTTTCCGGCAACTGTCGAGCATCGCCAGCGCGTCGAAGCCGTGATTAGCGACCTTGCTGTGGAATTGCGCCAGGATCAGCGTTGGCTTCCCTTTCCGGGTGGACAGTGCGATCGCTGTGCCTATGCCCGATATTGTCCTGCAATGCGTGCTGAACCTGAACCTTTGCCAGAGGATGCCAAGCCTGAAGCAGGGCTACAGTTGGTGCTGAGCATCTAGAGAATTTAACTTAGAGAGGGCTTCAGCTATGTGCGGCAGATTTACCCTGACCCAATCTCCTAGCGCGATCGCCTCCGCCCTCGGTTTGCCGGATCTCCCAGCCTTTGCGCCTCGCTATAACATTGCACCGACTCAGCCCATTGTGGCAGCCCGCATGGCTCCTAACAAAGCTGAACCAGAGATGACCCATCTAACCTGGGGCTTGATTCCCAGTTGGGCAAAGGACTCAAAAATAGGGGCAAAGCTGATTAATGCTAGAGCCGAAACCTTGAGTGAAAAGCCTTCATTTCGTTCTGCTTTTAAGCGGCGGCGCTGTCTGGTGATAGCAGATGGGTTTTATGAATGGCAAAAGCTGACGATAGGCAAGCAGCCCATGTACTTGTCTTTAGATCGGCAGCCCTTTAGCTTTGCCGGACTTTGGGAGCATTGGCAAAGTGCTGACGGCAGCGAAGTGGAGTCTTGCACGATTATCACCACTGAAGCCAATGATTTGATGCGTCCGATTCACGATCGTATGCCTGTGATTCTTGCTCCGCAGGACTACGATCTATGGCTTGATCCTCAGAGTGGTAGCGATCGGCTCCAAAGTCTGTTGCGTCCTTACCCGGCTGCAGAAATGAACGTCTATCCGGTGAGTGCTCAAGTTAACAATCCGCGCAACGAGGATGCTAACTGCATTGTGCCAATGGCATCTCAGGATTCTGGAGTGATTGTCTCTTCTGTTGCCCCGATTCAAAATTCCAAATGACAAAAGTCCTGCTAAAGCAAGTGGTGTCTTGGCGACGGGCAATATTCTCTTATCTTTCAGTTGAAAACCATCAGACTGGCTCTGATGATTTTGGTAATGAAATTGGCAGCCAAGTAGCGCGATCGCTAATCCTAAAAATCCTAGCGCTTTACCTTTGCGAACAGAAAGGCATTACTACAGCAGGTCAACTGCAAGCTATGCAGCAAAGTGACTCCGGTTTTATTGGACTTGTCCAGCTTTGGCAGAACACAGAAATTCCGTTTGGCTTTCCAGAAGAATATGAGATTGTCAACCGCCTGCCCAATCACCTCCTGAGTCAGATATTGGGTAGCTTATCCGTACAGCGAGATCTTCCGATCGCTTTTTTGGGACAGGTTTACGAAGCGCTGTTACAGGAAGATTCGCTAGGACTTTCCTCTCATGATCGCAAGCTAAGCGATCGAAAATCGGGTGGGATCTACTACACGCCTGAGGCGATCGTCAGCTACGTTTTGCAGATGACGTTAGGTAATGTGCTGCATACCAACCCTACAGCAGCGATTACCCTACTCGATCCAAGCTGTGGCTGCGGTGCATTCTTGCTGTCTGCTTATCAATTTTTGCTGGATTGGCATCTGCAAATTTATTGCTCAGCGATCGAGCGCCGGGGAGAAAATCACAATTTGCCCGTTGAGCAAGGGCTAGAGGGTCAGTGGCATCTGACGCGATCCGAGCGAGAGCGACTTTTGCTGACGCATATCTACGGCGTTGATCTTGATCCACAGGCGGTCGAGATCACTAAACTAGGGCTGTATCTTTTGCTGTTGAAGGGCTTACCCGATCGCGCCCCTTTACCCGATTTAAGCGACAACATTCAGTGTGGTAATGCCCTGATAGAGTCTGAAGGGCATTCAGAAAATTCTGGTTTAGAGCAATCAATCCTCTGCGATCGCCCATTCAACTGGCAGCATACCTTTCCAGAAATTCTGCGATCGGGGGGCTTCGACTTGGTAATTGGGAATCCGCCTTATCTGGATTCGGAGAGCATGACGGCTCACCTGCCCAGATGGAGAAAATACTGCACCGCAAATTACCAGACTGCCACCGGAAATTGGGATCTGTTTTGCGTCTTTATTGAAAAAGCTTTAGCACTCTGCAAACCGGGCGGATTCACAAGTTTAGTGGTGCCCAACAAGCTGGCTTCGGCAAACTACGCGGCAGGGGCGCGATCGCTCCTGGTGCAGCAAACTAGCCTCCTGACCATTCGGGATTACTCCAACGTTTCTGCCTTTCGGGCTGCGGTGTATCCGCTGGTTTATGTGGCTCAGAAGCTCGATGCTCTACAGAACGCTACACCGACAAAATCGATCGCCTATGAGCGAATGCAAAGCCTAAATCAGATTGGCTTAGTCGGAAAACTCTTGCTTAAATATGCCACGCAGCCTTGGCAAATTGGCGGCATGGGACAGCAAGATTGGATCGATCGTCTCCAAATCTTGCCATCGCTTGGAGCCATTGCCCAAGTCACTGGAGCTGCCACCGTTGCAGAGGCATATGCACTTCAGCCCTGGATTCAAGACAGCGCCGCGATCGTTTCCGGAGATCTACGCTTGGTGAACAGCGGCACGATCGATCGCTACTGCTTCCTGTGGGGCAAAAAGCCGTTGCGCTACCTAGGGCAGATCTACCGCCATCCCATTCTGGCGGCATCCCAGATTTCGCACCTCTCTGCTCAGCGAAAACAGCAGGCGCAGCAGCCCAAAATTATTGTGGCAGGTCTATCTCAGGTGCTGGAGTCTGGACTAGATGAAGTTGGCTCAGTTTTGGCGGGCAAGTCTACTTCAGTCATTCGGACAGTTCAGTCCAGTTTTCTGGATTTACGCTATCTCTTGGGCTTACTCAACAGCCATTTGCTCAGTCTGTACTTTCAGAGCTGTTTTGCTGGAAACTGTCTTCATGGCGGATATCTGCGGATCGGCGTACCCCAACTGCGGCAGTTGCCCATCTGGGTTCCTGATCTGGCAGACATGAGCGATCGCCAGAGCTATAACCAGCTGATCGATTGGGTGAGCGATCGCCTATTTCTACAGGCTCAGTTCTATACCTGTGAGGCACCTAATTCGGTGAAAATTCAGGCTGAAATTGATGGCTTAGATGATGAAATCGATCATCACGTCTATAAGCTATATCAGTTGAAAGATGCTGAGATTGATTGCTTAATACAATCTAAAAAGCACTTAATACAGTCCAAAAAATGCTTAATACAGTCCAAAAAACACGCAAAAATTTGACTATGAACTTCCTTCGCAGACTGGCGATCGCTCTCTATCGTATCTTTGTTGGCTCTCCGGCTCGTCTTAGACCTAGGGTAAGGCGATCGCAATTCTATGAGCCTAAGTTTGAATTAAATAAGACCTATGAATATGATAGTTTTGATGACCAAAATGAGTTTGATAGCCAGGATGACTTTAATACAAAAGCGATCACTAGCTATTTAATGACGCACCCCTATCCGTTGCAAACTACCCATTACACCTCATCATATAAACCTGGCTATTGCCCACAGATGCTGCAGTGGAGAGGTGGATATGATGAAGATTATCAAGATGAGTATGAAGATGAGTACGACGAATATGAGCTAGATGACAGCTACGGAACTGTTGAATACCGCTTTGAAACCTTTGGCGGCGATACGTTTATTGAATATAGCTATGAAGGAGACTTAGACGAGCAAGAAATTGTTCAAGCCCTGAACTGGCTATGGACATCTTCTGTCGATCGCTCCAACCTCGATCGCTCCAGTGTCTTGACCGGAACCCTCCGAATGCCCATGCTGCCCGGTCGACCGATTGGCTTACCTTACCTTAGATAAAGCTCACCAGAAGATAAAACTCACCAGACCACGCTCAGTGTGCCTTACTCCCGCGCCGGACGATCCAGTAACTAATGGACAGGGTGAGAATGGCGATCGCCAATGCCATCAGCTCATTGCCCGTTGATTTGCTGAAGTCAAAAATAATGATTTTTCGCGCCACCGCCGTCAATGACGTAACCACCACTAGCTCTAGCTGCACTCCATGTTGCTTGAGATAGGCAGTGATATTTTCCAGCACTTCAAGAGCAATCAAAACATTCAAAAACAGCCCAAAGATTTTAATTAACGTCACTGTCGAGAATTTATCGGGGTCTGCCAGCACATTATTGAGCAAAATTTCCTGTCCAATGAATAGACAGAGTTCCACGACCGCTATTAAAAGAATGGCAACCATGGCGATCGACAGCACCTTGGCAACCAAGGTCTCAATCTTTTTCAGCACAGCCAAAAAACTCTCGTCACTGCCCGTTTGGGTAATCGATCGCAAGAAGTTTCGCACGGTATTGTAGAAATACAGGTCAAATCAAAGCCTGACTCAGGCAATCTTGAGCAATAATATATCTGCTAGAGCTGCCTCAATTCACCCGTCCCTAGAAAACTCCAACGATACCAGGATCGCTCCCTCCATGCTTGAAACCCTCGATATTAAGCGCGAAGTTGAATTGCTCTCTCATCGCCTGGGTAAAACTCAGGAGTATCTTTGACGTTCCGGCTCTAACCGCAAAAATTCAGGATCTAGAGGAGCAGGCGGCTCAGCCTGAGTTTTGGAATCATCAAGAAACTGCCCAGAAAACGCTGCAAGAGCTAAATGACCTGAAATCTAATCTGGAACAGTTAGACCAGTGGCGATCGCGGCTAGAGGATGCCAGAGCCGTGCTGGAGCTTTTGGAGCTAGAAGCCGATGAATCGCTGCTCCAGGAAGCCGAATCTGACCTCAGCAGTCTGGGACGCGAACTCGATCAGTGGGAACTACAGCAGCTCCTATCAGGAATTTATGACCAAGGCGGCGCGGTTTTAACCATCAATGCCGGGGCAGGTGGCACCGATGCCCAAGACTGGACAGAAATGCTGCTACGCATGTACACCCGCTGGGCAGAGCGGCAGGGCTACAAAGTCCAGATGGCAGAAATTTCTGAGGGTGACGAAGCCGGAATCAAGTCCGTGACGATCGAAATTGAGGGCAAGTACGCCTATGGCTACCTTAAAGCCGAGAAAGGCACCCATCGACTCGTGCGCATCTCGCCCTTCAACGCCAACGACAAGCGCCAAACCAGCTTTGCAGGGGTGGAAATTATGCCCATCCTCGACAACACGATCGATCTGGTGATTCCCGACAAGGATCTAGAGATTACCACGACACGATCGGGCGGCAAGGGCGGTCAAAACGTCAACAAAGTCGAAACAGCGGTCTTAATCAAACACATCCCGACCGGGCTTGCTGTGCGCTGTACCGAAGAGCGATCGCAGCTTCAAAACAAAGAAAAGGCTCTGGCGCGCCTCAAAGCCAAGCTTTTGGTGATTGCCCAAGAGCAACGCGCTAAAGAAATTGCCGATATTCGAGGCGACATGGTGGAAGCCGCCTGGGGCAACCAGATTCGCAACTATGTTTTTCACCCGTACCAATTGGTGAAAGATCTGCGCACGGGCACCGAAACTACGGCGATCGGCGATGTCATGAATGGCGAAATCGATTTGTTCATCGAAAGCTGTTTGCGCCAGGAAAATCACATGGTGGATAGTCCATAGAAGCGGACAGTCCATAGAATCAGCCTAACTTTTGTGATTCATAGCCTTCAAAAATGCTGATAGCGCCTGATCTTCACCCGCGTTGACCTCTCGGTCGAGTAGCGCAATGCCTACTGCCTTGGATAGGGCGATCGCCGCCACATCAGCATCTAGCTCTTCCGTCAGCAGATCTAGAGACTGTGGCACCTTAGCAGCTGATTTGATGCCCAGCAGCATCGGCTCCTCAAAGCCTAACGACTGCAACTGAGGGTAAAGCCCTTCCCAGTCCAAATCATGCTCTGGATCTCCTACCTGCACCATATAAGCCATCAGCCTTTGCAGCTTCCGCTCTTGCTGCGGGGTTAGGGCGGTCGCCTGAGATTTTTCAGGCAAAGATTCTGTTTCCTCCAGATTAGAGAGAATCTGCTCCCAGTCATGACCATCACAGGCATCAGGCTTGCCAACGGTCAAAGAGAGCTGAATTTGATTAGAGGTGGTGCCCAAGTCAGTCACCTTCGCCTGCACGCCCAGAAAGCCAAGCCACTGGGCAACTGTAGCAATCAAAGTCGATCGCGTTGCCTGACTATTTGCCAATAATCGCAACTGTGTACGAACCATCGGACGCACAATTTGTGAAAGCATAGCAGTAAGAAGTTAGATAACGTGATTAGAGAACAAAAGCCATAGCCTACACCTTAGAATACTGGAGCGATCACCGTTGACAGTTTTGCTACCAGAAGATTTCGCAATTGATCTAGATTGTGTCTCCTCAGCAAATTTCTGTCAGCCTTATTTACTAGCCTCACCCACTAGCCTCAAAGAGAGGCACCGCTTACAATGACCATACCGTTTGCCGCATGATATCTTTGACCACGATATATTCTTATCGACCTGTGGTAGCGTCTGCCTTTGTTTCTGGGAACAATCTAATTTGTAAGGCAACTTTCTGAATCAGCTATGGCTAACTCCTCGTCCAGACGCGCCCTAGTCGTCCAAAACAACTTTTCCCCCTTCAGCAACAAGCTGGTTCAGGCTGGCATCGTCAATGTCGAGCAGATGCAGCAGGCGCTGGTTGAAAGCCGAAAAACAGGCAGACCGCTAACTGATGTGTTAGCGATGATGACAGGTCAGCAATTGCCGCCCGATCTGCTTCGTCAGTATAAGAAACAGCAGCTATTCGAGCTAAAGATTCTCTACGGCGTTGAATCACTCGATCCGGAAATTAGCGAGATTAACGGCAATCAGCTCAACCAACTCATTGAAACGCTGATTCCGGTCGATATCTGCCGTCGCTATCGCCTCATTCCGCTCTCTCGCACGGACACCGACCCGGCATTTGTGCTAGTCGCCATGGTCGATCCAGATGATCTGGCAGCACAGGATGATCTTAACCGTATCTTGCGTCCTCAAAAACTCGCGCTTCAGCGGATGGTCATCACTGCAGAAGACTACCAGCGGCTCATCTCCCAGTATCTAGATGACCAGGTTGAACTTCAAAAGCAGGCGGATCAGCAAGCCAAAGTTGATGTTAAGGGCGACATTGAGAACCTAGAATATCTGGAGCTAGAGGAAGAAAGTGAAGATCTAGAAGCCAACCTAGATGCTGCGCTCCAAGATGCAGATGCTGCGCCGATCGTCGCTTTGGCTAACAAAATTTTGGCTAAAGCCCTCCAGGAAGGCGTATCTGATATTCATATTGAGCCACAAGAAGAGTATCTGCGCATTCGCTTCCGCAAAGATGGCGTTCTCCGCGAAGGGCTGGAATCCCTACCCAAGAAAATTATTCCAGCTGTCACGGCTCGCTTCAAAATCATGGCAAACCTGGACATCGCAGAACGCCGGATGCCTCAAGACGGACGGATTCGCCGCCTGTTTGATGCCCGTAAAGTAGACTTCCGGGTCAACACTCTGCCCAGCCGCTACGGCGAAAAAGTCGTGCTGCGGATTCTAGACAACTCTGCCACCCAGCTTGG
Source organism: Drouetiella sp. (assembly GCF_059504425.1). Taxonomy (NCBI): domain Bacteria; kingdom Bacillati; phylum Cyanobacteriota; class Cyanophyceae; order Oculatellales; family Oculatellaceae; genus Drouetiella; species Drouetiella sp. The sequence continues at coordinate 12,529 of NZ_JCACIN010000042.1, read as the reverse complement.
TTTAGATAAGCTGATTACCGATCCTGAAACTCTGCAAATTGTTCAAGACATGGTGGCGCGTCCTTTCGGTCTGATCCTGGTGACAGGACCGACGGGTTCCGGAAAAACCACTACCCTCTACTCAGCGCTGGCAGAACGCAACGATCCGGGGGTCAATATCAGCACCGCTGAAGACCCGATCGAATATTCTCTGCCCGGTCTGACCCAGGTACAGGTAATTCGCGAAAAAGGCATGGACTTTGCCTCGATTCTGCGGGCTTTTCTGCGGCAAGATCCAGACGTGATTCTGGTGGGTGAAACCCGCGATCGAGAAACCGCTAAAACGGCGATCGAAGCGGCTCTCACCGGACACTTGGTCTTAACCACGCTGCATACAAACGATGCCGCTAGCGCCATTGCCCGTCTGGATGAAATGGGCGTAGAGTCCTTCATGGTGTCCAGTTCTCTCCTCGGCGTACTGGCACAGCGGTTAATGCGGCGAGTATGCAGTGAGTGTCGCATCCCCTATTCTCCCACTCTAGAAGAGTTGGGACGCTTTGGTATGTCCGCTTCTGGAGAAGCAGACGTCACTTTCTACAAAGCCAACACCCTGAGCAACGATGAAATTCAGGCTGCAAAAGAGAGCAATTCGCTCTGCTCAACCTGCAAAGGAGTAGGCTACAAAGGGCGCTCTGGGGTCTACGAAGTGATGCGAGTCACCGAACGTCTACAAACTCTGATTACTGAAGGCGCACCCACCGAGCGCATTAAGGAAGCAGCCGTCGAAGAGGGCATGAAGACTCTGCTTGCCTATAGCCTCAATCTGGTGCGCCAAGGGGCAACGACTCTAGAAGAAGTGGAACGCGTTACGTTTACCGATACAGGACTGGAAGCGGAGCTGAAAGCAAAGCGGAAAACCTCGCTGACCTGCCGCTGCTGTGGTGCAGAGCTAAAGCAAGATTGGCTGGACTGTCCCTACTGCACAACTCCCCGATTCCAAGATTAGGCAACCGCCAATCGTTCGCGCCAGCATTAATCTATTTCAATCAAGACCCCGCTTAAGGAGACAGCAACATGGAGATGATGATCGAAGACTTGATGGAGCAGCTAATCGAGATGGGTGGCTCCGATTTGCACCTGTCTGCGGGGTTGCCGCCCTACTTCCGAATTAGCGGTCATCTCACTCCGATCGGCGATGAACCTATGACTTCAGAGCAGTGTCAGCGGCTGATCTTCAGTATGCTCAACAACACGCAGCGGAAGAACCTGGAGCAAAACTGGGAGTTAGACTGCTCCTACGGCGTGAAAGGACTGGCGCGGTTCCGGGTCAACGTCTACAAAGACCGAGGTACCTATGCTGCCTGCCTACGGGCGCTCAGCTCCAAGATTCCTAACTTTGACAAGCTGGGCTTACCGGACGTGGTTCGAGAGATGTCTGAGAAACCCAGAGGTCTGATTCTGGTGACAGGACCGACGGGTTCGGGTAAAACCACGACGCTAGCCGCCATGATCGACCTGATTAACCGCACTCGCGCCGAGCATATTCTCACCGTTGAAGATCCGATCGAATTTGTCTATGAACCCGTCAAGAGCCTCATTCACCAGCGTCAGCTCGGCGAGGACACCAAGAGCTTTGCCAACGCGCTGAAGGCGGCTTTGCGGGAAGATCCAGATATCATTCTGGTGGGTGAAATGCGAGATTTGGAGACGATCGCCCTTGCCATCTCTGCCGCTGAAACCGGACACTTGGTGTTTGGTACGCTGCACACCAGCTCGGCTTCCCAGACCGTTGACCGGATTATTGACGTGTTCCCTTCAGAACGACAAACTCAGGTACGGGTGCAGCTCTCTAACTCCTTGGTTGCGGTATTTAGCCAAACGCTGGTTTCTCGCAAAAACCCCAAGCCCAACGAATTTGGTCGGATTATGGCGCAAGAAATTATGGTGATCACGCCTGCTATTTCTAACCTGATTCGGGAAGGCAAAACCTCTCAGATTTACTCAGCAATTCAAACAGGCGGCAAGTTGGGGATGCAGACCCTCGAAAAAGTGCTAGCTGATCTGTATAAGGCAGGGACGATCTCTTTTGAATCTGCCATGTCTAAAACCTCTCGCCCTGACGAGTTGCAGCGTCTCATTGGCGGTGCTCCTGTTCCGCAGGGCAAACCCGGTGCTACTGCCGCCCGATAAATTCTCCCGATAATCTTCCTAATGTCTCAGTTGAGATCAGGTGAGATAGGATGAACGGCAGGGTTACAAGCCAAGATTGCTGCAACGGATTTGAACAACGGGTCTAAGAAACGGGTTTAAAGTATGCCTACCTATCTTGTTCGCGCTAGAGACACCAAAGGAAATGCTCGCCGGGAGCGAGTCACCGCCAATACGACCTCTGAAGCACGGGCAGCTCTGCGGGAGCAGGGGCTGTTTGTGCAGGAAATCACCGAGGATATGGGGTTGCTGGATCGCCTCAGCAAATTCGACCTCAGCGAAATTTCGATGGCGATGACGAGTGTGTCGATTAAAGACAAAGCCATTTTCTCTCGCCAGTTTGCAGTGCTGATCAATGCAGGCGTAGCCATGGTTAGAGGGCTGGGGGTATTGTCCGATCAGTGCCCTAACCCCAAGATGAAGAAAGCGCTTCAGGAAATCAGTGCGGATGTGCAGCAGGGCACGAACCTGTCAGATGCTATGCGCAAACATCCAAAGTGCTTTGATGCTCTTTACGTCAGTATGGTGCAGGCGGGTGAAGTGGGTGGGGTACTAGATGAGGTCATGAACCGTCTGGCAAAGCTGATGGAAGACGTGGCTCGTCTGCAAAACCAAATTAAGTCTGCACTGACTTATCCTGTCGTGGTGGGATCAATCGCCGTTCTGATCTTCTTAGGCATGACCGTTTTTCTATTGCCCATCTTCGCGGATATTTTTGACAAGCTGAATGCGCCTTTGCCCGCATTTACGCAGCTGATGATTACCATCAGCAAGTTTCTTAGAAGCTTTTACGTGGTATTTTTGGTGGCGGCTGTTGTCATAGTTGTGTTTGCCTATAACCGCTTCTACAGCACTGATGTGGGTCGGCTAACGATGGATGGTGTCTTCCTGAAAATGCCGCTGTTTGGCGATCTGATTCAAAAAACCGCAACGGCTCGATTCTGCCGTACTTTTGGAGCCTTGTCGCGATCGGGCGTACCGATTCTGACGGCTTTGGAGATCGTGCGAGATACTGCCGGAAATCAGGTGATTGCTAATGCCGTGGATGAAGCCCGCAAAGAAGTTCAGACGGGCGGCATGATCAGCTTAGCGCTGCAAAAGGAGCAGGTGTTTCCTGGAATGGCGATTCAAATGATTAGTATTGGCGAGGAAACAGGTGAAATTGACACCATGCTCATGAAAGTTGCCGATTTCTATGAAGATGAGGTGGAGCAAGCCGTGAAGTCTCTGACTAGCATCATGGAACCACTCATGATTGTCGTGTTAGGGGGGATGGTTGGTTCGATTCTGGTGGCGATGTACCTACCTATTTTCTCCATCATGGATGCTATCAAGTAGGGCTGCATCTTTATCGATCCGCTTACAGCGCTTTGCGCTCGGTTAAGTATGGGTTATTTTTGTAGAAGCCGCGCGGAGCGCGGCTTCTACAAAAATAACTGTGGTTTATGCAATTGAAAATTGCTGTATGACTCCTCAAAAATCTCACTACGAAGAAATTCTCGCCGATTGTAGTGATCATCTAGGGGCGATCGCTCTGCTAAAACAGTATCGCTCCTATCTGGAAATGATTCCTAGTATGCGTCGCCCTAGCGAGAGCGTCATTACGATTCCGCTGCCTCTAATTCGCGTTCGCCAGGTGCCTCCTAGCGGGGTTGGTATTTCTACGGGAGAAATGATTCGTCTGCCCTGTGATGTTGCCGTTCTGATGTGCGATCCGGAATGGAAGATCAAGACGGGTGCGGAGATATTTGTGTTCATTCACCGTCCCGACGAAGATTTTTCTGATTTGCTTAGCCGCTGGCGACAAACCCAGATGCATCTGGATAGAGGCTACGAATGGATGATGCCTGATCGCCATCGTCACATTCTCAGCGAAGGTTCAGATGAGGTGCATCCGCTCTTTGTGCTGTTTGCCGAGACACCTGAGCGAATTCAGCGAGGGTTGCGGGGAGCTTGCCTACCGTTTGTTGTTCAGATGGCTATGGAGGGTGACAGCGAAGAGAACCCTTTTGGTCTAACGGATGCGCTCTCATCAGAAATCTTTGGTCTAGATGAAATTTGACAAAGTTTGAGGCAGAATGCTTCAGATCTGGATCAAGTGCATAAATTAATAAAATGTAACAACACCATCTTGTGGAATTTGTAGAAAATTTCTACTGTAGGAGACAAGAATTCCATTTGTCCAAAAGCCTGTATTTGGCGCAAGGCTGAGCTTTGAGGGGTAAAATCAGCCCTGAGCCTGGTCTTTTTCTCTCTCCACCCTAAGAAATAAACTTGAAACTCATAAGGTGAATAACTCAAAACTTGCCTTGACTGCTTCGTGAAGTTAAGCGAAACTAACTGAATAACTGGAGTCTAGCCTCACTATTACACTAAGTTTGTTTACGTTTTGACACGGATTGACTCATTAGATTGAGTTCGATTACGCGATCGAACAGTAAATAGAGCTTTGGTTCCGGGCGATCGATGCTCAGTTAGATGATGAGTTAGTGGACTGGTAAAACTTTTGAGAGCTAGTCGAGAAGCATGGAAACGCTAGAGTTCATCATTTATCCCGATGGTCGAGTTCAGGAAAAAGTCACAGGCATTGTAGGTGCCTCCTGCGCCGAGGTGACGGCGGCGATCGAAGCCCAGTTGGGTCAGGTCGTCAGTCAAGAACCCACTTCTGAATACTTTACTCAGCCGCTTCAACAAGCTGCATCGGTTCAGTCCATAGCCGCTCAGGTTCAGACTAGCTACAGCGATTGGTCATCTCAGTAACCCACCTGATTTTTAGTTCTTTTAATTTTTAGTCCTTTTATAAGACCCAACCATGTCTCACTTTAGCCAGATTAAAACTCAAATTCGGGATCTCACCGCTCTTCAATCTGCTCTCACCGATTTAGGTATTCAGTGGAAGTCCGGGCCTCAGGCTGTGCGGGGCTATCGTGGGCAGACTCACATGGCAGAGATTTTGATTGAGCAGGAAAACGGCTACGACATTGGATTTAGCCATAACAACCAGTCCTATGAGCTGGTTGCAGACTTGCAATACTGGCAGCAGCCTTTGTCGGTTCAAGGTTTTCTCAATAGCATTACCCAGCGCTATGCCTACCATACCGTGATGCAGGAAACGGGTCGTCAAGGCTTCCAATTGGCGGAGCAACAGCAGCAGCAGGATGGTTCAATTCGTTTAGTGCTGCAACGCTGGGCGGCATAAATTTCCTCTGCTACTTTACTGAGAGATGGGATTGAGGGTAGTCCTCAAAAAGTAATAATTTATTGTTGTGGGGCTTCGTCCCCACAACAATAAATTATTACCCCAATACCACTACCGGGTCGGGAACTGAGTAAATGCGGCTCAGCTTCCGACCTTCTATTTAGCTAATCAAAAATATTTGCTGAATCTAAGCCCATGAACAGTTTTTCACCTTCTCCCAGTGCATTCCCAGAGCCGACGGGCTTTGAGCCAGAGTTAGGGGGTAGCTTTCGGGACGCGCCAGAGCGGACGGGTTTTGAGCCAGAGCTAGGGGGCATCGTTCGTCAGAAAGGGGTTTATGTGGATGAGCCGACCTGTATTGGGTGCAAACACTGTGCACACGTGGCACGCAACACGTTTTACATTGAGCCAGACTACGGTCGTTCGCGGGTGATTCGTCAGGATGGAGACGTAGAAGATACGATTCAGGAGGCGATCGATACCTGTCCGGTAGACTGCATTTACTGGCTAGATTACACTGACCTGAAGCGGCAGGAAGAAGAGCGCAAGTATCAGGTGATTCCGATCGCAGGTTTCCCTGTGGACAAAGCGATGATTGCTGCAGAACAACGGCGACAAAGGCGATCGCAGCAGAGTAAGTAGTTTCAGTGGATCGCAAATTAGGGTTTAGTGGCGCGCTCCACGCGCCACTAAACCCTAAAAGCTATATTTCAAAGGCGCTCTGCGCCTTTGAAATATAGCTTTTAGGAAAAATAAGAAGACTGCTTTAGGACAAGTTCAGCGGATCGACATCGATTGTTAGGCTAACCGCCATTGGACAGTAGGATCGTAGCTCCGTTAAAGGGGGGAATGAGGGGCGATCGCTCAAGCCTTTTAGGAGAATTTGCCAGCGATAGCGACGAGCCACTCTGCCGATGGCAGCCGCAGCAGGTCCCAGCACTTCGTAGCCCGCTTCAGGGTTTGAATGTTGGCGCAGGTGAGCCGCGATCGCCTCTGCGGTTTGGCGAACCGTTTGCAAATCCATTCCGCTTAGCCGCAGCAGCACCAAACGTCCATAGGGCGGATAGTGGAGCGCCTCACGATACTGCAATTCTGACTCTGCAAATTTGGCGTAGTCCTGGCGCACAACTGCCTCAATCACTGGATGCTGGGGCGAGTAGGTTTGCAGAATTACCCGACCGGGTGCTTCGCCCCGTCCGGCACGTCCTGCCACCTGAAGCAAGGTTTGAAACGCCCGTTCGCTGGCGCGGTAGTCGGCAAGGTGCAGCAAGCCGTCAGCAGACACTGCGCCCACTAGCGTTACCTGCGGTAGATCAATGCCTTTGGTCAGCATCTGTGTGCCCACCAACAGATTTGCTTCCCCAGCGGCAAATCGCGTCAGCAGCGCTCGGTGGGAGCCTTTGGCGCGGGTTGTATCGCTGTCAAACCGCAGGCAGCGCAACTCTGGCAACTGTTGACTTAGCTCTTCCATAACGCGCTGTGTGCCGCTACCAAAATGCTTCAGGTAGGGCGAAGCGCAGACTGGGCAGGTTTCGGGGTGCGTCTGTCCGTAGCCGCAGTAATGGCAGCGCAGCGATTCATATCCCCCCGATCGCGGCTGATGGTAGGTCAACGACACATCGCAATGGGGGCATTCCATGACGTGACCGCAGCTCCGGCAAGAGACAAAAGTGCTGTGTCCCCGCCGATGAATGAATAAAATTCCCTGTTTCTGATTCTCTTGTAGTTCTGTTAAGGCTTCCTGGAGCGATCGGCTAAAGATCGATCGGTTGCCCTGGCGTAGCTCTTGGCGCATGTCCACAACCTCGATCGGCGGCATGGGGCGATCCTGCACCCGGTGCGGCAGAGAGACAAGCAAATGAGGCGCTGCTCTTCTCTCTAGATCTGCTGTTCCAGCCGCCACCCAGCTTTCTAAAGACGGCGTGGCGGAACCCAAAATTAGCGGACAGTTGGCAAGCGCGGCGCGCCATTGGGCAACCGTGCGGGCGTGATAGCAGGGCATGGGCTGATCCTGCTTAAAGCTGCTGTCATGCTCCTCATCTAGGACAATTAGCCCTAGGTTTGCCAGCGGTGCAAAGATGGCAGAGCGAGTGCCAATCACCACCTGCGGGGTAGCACTCAGCATTTGTCGCCAGGTGTCGTAGCGTTCACCCTCTGAAAGGGCGCTGTGATAAACACACACATGCTTGCCAAATCTTGCTCGAAAGCGATCGGTCAACTGTGGTGTTAGCCCAATTTCTGGCACCAACACCAGCGCCGATTTGCCTGCCTGAAGCAGGGGAGCAATTGCCTGTAGGTACACTTCAGTTTTGCCCGATCCCGTCACTCCATGCAGCAGCACTTGCGTAAAGCTCGTCAGCGCCTGAATGGTTTCCAGGGCGTGAGCTTGGTCAGGCGTTAGGGCTTTGGGACGATCGGATTGAGGTGCTAAACTTGATTCCAGCCGCAGAACTTCGCGGGGCTGTAGGGTGACACAGCCCTTTTGCTCCAGCCCTTTCAGCACTGAGGAACTCACCTGGCAGAGTTGCAATAGCTCCTGAAGCCACAGCTCGCCGCCCTGCCGTTTCAAAACCTCTAGAATTTCGCTCTGGCGTGGGGTGAGGCTAACCGAGGCATCACCGGGATGCGCTACTAGCGTAACTGCCTGTCTCTGCTTAGGTTTGACGGCAGTTGGAGGCTCCAAATAGCTTTCGACCCACTGCCGCTGGATTAAATCTCGCAGACCTCGACTGGCTCCCATCACCTGCCGCTGAAGATATTGCCAGGAATAATTGCCCTGCTTCTGCGATCGCAACAGCTCTAAAATTTTCTGGGCAGCGGGCTGGAGAAACAGATGCGCCTCAGCCGGAATTGCCTCTGGCTTCAGCCGGATACGACGCTGCGATCGTCCCAGAAGCCCTGGCGGCAGCGCTACCCGAATCACCTGCATTAGCGAGGTGTGGTAATGGTCGGCTACCTGATGCAACACCGTCCAGTAATCAGGCGGGAAAAACCCGCGACTCACGACCTCTTCGACTAAGCGAATTTTTTGGGATGCTAGGGATATGGGCAGCTGGGTCAGGATGCGAATGGCGATCGCGCCCACCTGCTGCGTTCCAAACGGCACGCTCAGAATATCTCCGGGCTGAAGGGCAAGTTCTTTGGGCGACTCATAGGTATAGAGATCTTGCACACCGCCGCAGTCTACCAAAACCTCAACCCACTGAGCGGGAGGCGACTGAGCTGGAAGCGTTGCCATAGGATAAGCGCGATCGGGTTCGGCAGCGATCGGCGAAATGTGCGTTGAAGAGCGGTGAGTCAGAACTAGCGAATCAAAATACATCTTGAATCAAGACCGTGGATCAAAATCGGAGGTCAAAGCTGGCGAATTGGGCGAATGCAATAGCTGTCAGGAGAATGAGTACATTCGATCGATCGTTAATGTCCCAAGAGTGTAGCCTGTCTTTGCCACAACTGCCAGGTTGATTTTGCCAAGGCATGGTTAAGTTAAGTTAATTTCTCTAGACGATCGGCTGATGATGTGGATAATCTTCATTACCTCACTATTCTGTTTTTCACCTCTGCTTTCTGTCTTTCAGCTTTTGACAGAGTTAGCAAAGATGAAACGATGGAAATGAGATCAGGTGTTCCTGCACGGTTACAGGTTGCAAAGCTTTGCTCTTTGAAGGAGTGCTGCTTCCAAGATGGAAGTTCTTCTCTCTGACATTTGGCTATGCGCTGCTACATTATAAATGCTGTTTTGGCTAACACAGCCGAAATTAGGATTTGCTCAAGCAGTGCAAGCCATGGCTTCTGGCAAATTGAAGGGATAAGTCAATCCAATTTGCATTTCTATCTCAGATAGATTGCATTTAATGGAATGATGCATTACTCTTTAGCTGGATTACCGAAGGCTGAAGTATTTAGGGCATGACAAGGTTACTTAGGGCATATCAGAACTAATCAACTCGTGATCCCATTAGGTCAGTCGGGGATGGCGTTTTATTGACTTATTTCAGCTGCACATCTCGTTTGAGAGCAGTTAAATCTGTGGGTTCAACCAGAGGCTAGACGAGGTTCACTTAAGCCAACTTTTAGGCTGGCTTAAGTATGTTGATCTTTGAAAAATCGTCAACGAACGCTAAGTCTAGCAAGTGAATTGTCTGAAGATAGAGTTGAGATACTCAACTGGATAATGCTTGGGTTCAAAGGCTGAACATCAGGCTGCTTTAGGCATGGGACGTTTTATTTGAATGGATTGATTAGGACTTCAGGTGTGCGTCAGATTTTTAGGCAAACAATTCTAAAGAAATTCAGTGATTTAAGTTTTTGCAAGTAATTCCAGACAGCCCTGTGCTAAATTCCGCGGTGTGTTCCTGATATTTTGATTAACAGCTCATTGACAGTTTATTGATTATCTGTTTACTTATTAGCAATTCGATAGCAATCGATCGGCTACAGGGCGCAACCTAGTCTTTATAACTGCTCAACGAACATTATTAACAATCGTAAAACTGTAGAAAATGAAAAGTAATTCCCTCATAGATTCAACAGATCCGGTTCACTTGATGTCTTTGTCTGAAGACAATTTGTTTAACCTATCTGATTCAGATTTTCAGGGCAATCGCAACTCAGGCGATCGCACTGATAGCGATATGGGTGTCATGGCAGAGTTTGGCTTAGATAGCGAACTTGCAGACTTAATGGCAAGCCGAGATTCAGGCTACCGAAAAACAATTACAGATGATGCAGTAGGCGCGTTCTTTAAAGAAATGGCGCGATATCCGCTCCTGAAAGCAGACGAAGAGGTTGAGCTTGCCCGTCGCGTCAAGTTTCTCGCTGAAATTGAAAGACTTCGAGAACGTCTTGCGCAAGAACTCGATCGCCCTCCCATTAAAGCCGATCTGGCTAAAGCTCTGGAACTTAACGAGCGGCAGCTAGAGCATCGGCTCTATCTTAGCCGTGTCGCCAAGCGGAAAATGATTCGCTCAAATCTGCGGCTGGTGGTGTCGATCGCCAAACGCTATCTCAATCGCGGCGTCCCGTTCCTGGATTTGATCCAAGAAGGGGCACTAGGGCTAAACCGCGCTACCGAAAAGTTTGATCCAGACAAGGGATATAAGTTTTCCACCTATGCCTACTGGTGGATTCGTCAAGGTATCACCCGAACGATCGCTAACGATGCCCGCACGATTCGTCTGCCGATTCACATTGTCGAAAAGCTGAATAAGCTGAAGAAAGCCCATCGGGAACTACGCAAAGACCTCAACCGTAACCCAACTGAGGATGAATTAGCTGCGTCGCTGGATATGACAGCTGAGCAACTCCGGAACCTGCAACAGGTACGACGGCGATCGCTCTCCCTCAATCACCGCGTCGGCAAAGGCGAAGACACTGAACTCATGGAGCTGCTAGAGGATCACAGCACGCAGTCGCCTGAAGCTCAGATGAGTGAAACGATGATGCGTCAAGAGATCTACGCGGTTTTGGGTGAAGTGCTGACTGAGCGTGAAAGAGATATTATGGCGCTCCGCTATGGTCTGACCACAGGCGAAACCCACACCTTGGAAGAAGTGGGCGGTATCTTTAACCTTTCGCGTGAAAGAGTGCGGCAGATCCAGACTAAAGCCATGCGTAAACTGCGCCGCCCGCAGGTAGCTGCCCGCCTAAAAACATGGCTGCGCTAGGGGAAGCTTTTGTAGAAGACTGCTTAAAGAAAAGCACTCGGACAAAAGTGTTCTACTAGAACTCCTTGCCCGAATGCTAATCGATCGCAACGTAAAATTGCAAAGTCAATGAGACGATCGCCTACAGGGTAGCCATCTCTCGATCTTGAACATCCTGACAGTAGGTTTCAAACACACCATCTAGAAACTTCCACAGCGTATTGGCTGCTGTTGCCGCGACTTCCAGAACTTCAGTCTGCTGCTGTTCTGTCTGCGCAAAAGATTCGATCAGGGTTGCAGTTGATTCAGCGTGGTAAACATCTGCCACCTGATGGACGCTAAAGAACTCGTAGTCAGCAGGATTTTCCATGCCATAGAAGCGCTTCAGGCCATCAATTTTGACAGCAGCAACTTCAGGGATTTGCGATTCATAGACATAAAGCGCTGCCAGACCCGCATAAAAAGGTGAGTTCAAGCAAAGGTGGCGGAAGGTGGAAATCAGCTCAGCCGTAGTTTCAATCTGCGGCGTAGCCTCTAGCTCAGGGGTGCTGCCTAGCGCGATCGCAAAATTCCGCCATAGCGCCGGATGGTTTTTCTCGCCCTGCTCTTCACCGACAAGATTCTCTAGAATTTCTTGCCGTACGGTCAGATGGGGCGTGTTGTAATGAACGGCGCTGATGTAAGTCGGAAACGCCAGCACATGATGAAAATACTGCTCAGCGTAATGTCTGAGATGGTCACGCGTTAGCTTGCCTTCCGTCCAGGCTTGGTAAAACGGATGCGTCAGCAAGTGCTTTTGGGCAACGATCGCATCTAACTGTTGGCGAAGGGTGATCATAAAAACTCCCAGCAAGAAAAAATGGGCTGATTGCATTATCTCAAATTGATCCCGATTGGTGATAGTTCTGTAAACGAGTTTCCTGTGATAATCTCAAAAAACTTTTGAGAGGCTTTTCATGCTGGATACCCCTACTTTCACGCTGCGACCTGCCCAACCCGACGATGTGCCGACGCTGTTTAGCTTAATTAAGGCATTGGCAGACTATGAGAAATTGACCGATCAAGTGACGGGCAGTCAGGCGTTGCTGCACGAGCATTTGTTTGGCGATCGTCCCTGCATTGAGGCAATCCTGGCATTTTCAGCATCAGCTAAACAGCCCATCGGCTTTGCCCTATTTTTTACCAACTACTCAACTTTTTTGACCAAGCCAGGGATTTATTTAGAAGACCTATTCATCTTGCCGGAATACCGCAGTCAAGGCATTGGCAAAGCGCTGTTAGCCTATTTGGCGAAGCTGGCAATCGCGCGAGACTGTGGACGACTGGAATGGAGCGTCTTGGATTGGAATCAGCCTGCGATCGGCTTCTATGAGCGCATGGGCGCCACAGTTTTGCCCGACTGGCGGATTTGTCGCGTCACCGGAGCGGCGATCGCGGCGCTAGCAGAGCGTTAACTAGCCAGAGCGTTAACTAGCCAGAGCGTTAACTAGCCAGAGCG
>NZ_JCACIN010000041.1:0-3938 GCF_059504425.1 Drouetiella sp. | reverse complement strand
GAACGCTTCTCTACCTCTACAATAATGTCCTAACTCGTTCTCGTAGCGCTATAAAAGTGAATGCGCCGATGACATTCGGCACAATGCATTTGGCTCCTGCTCTTGCTGACTTTGTCGTACAGTATCCTAATCTTCAGGTACAACTGACGCTAAACGATCGCTTTATTGATCCGATCGAAGAAGGGTTCGATGTCACGGTGCGAATTGCCAAACCCCAAGAGACTGCGAGTTTAATTCTGCATCCGTTAACTGCTGCTCCACAATCACTTTGTGCCGCTCCCAGCTATTTAGAGAGACATGGAACTCCCAATCACCCGGATGAATTGCCGCATCATTCTTGTTTACACTATGGTCAACTTGCGGTGGAAGATCAGTGGATATTGATTGGATTAGAGGGAGAACAAACAATTTCAGTGAATGGAGTTTTGTGTTCTAATAACGGTGAAGTCTTGAGGGATGCTGCCGTTCGTGGGTTAGGGATTACGCTACTGCCGACATTTATTGTCGAGCAGGAATTGCAACAAGGGACGCTGCAAATTGTGTTGCCCAACTATCATCCACCTGAACTTTCGATTTCGGTGATCTATCCGGTCAATCGTCATCTATCAACCAAGGTGCGGTTACTGGTTGATTTCCTTCAGAAACAGTTTGGTGAGCAATCGAATTGAACTCTGTAGGTCAAGATGACATTGAACCGATACCAGTTTTATCACCTCCTTAAATGGATAGAAGCCTTTCATTTAACCAATTTGTAGTTAAGTGACTGTGGAATTGCACTTAAGTAACAGATTAATCGATTACCCTCTAGCTGTCGCTAGTCCTGAGATTGGAATACGTGTATCAAAGAAGTTGAGTTTTGAATCAACGTTAGTTAAGGAGACAGCCCTTACTTTCGTTGGGTTCAATTCAAGCTGAAGCTTGTATAGTGGGATCGTGTTCAATCATAGACTTTCAGGAAAACCCTGTTCTTACTTTAGGGATTGCTATGGACACAGCACAGGCTCAACTCCACGATCGCATCTTTGTTCTGGAACAGGAGAATGCCCTGCTGCGGTCGCGGCTCCAGTCCTGTGAGCACTCCTATGCCTTACTGCAACTCAGCGTCAGCAACTTTTCAGAACATCGCCTTTTAGAAGCTACTGCCCAAGTTGCTAGTGCTTTACTGACGATTTCGCCTCTTGATCAAGCCGTCAACACAGCTCTACAAATCATTGGCGAGAGTTTGGAGACTGATCGCGTAGCGGTGATCGAGAATTCTGTCCCTTCCTTTAACTCTGCATCTACAGGGTGGAAAGTGTTGTATGAATGGACTTCTCCTCATACCACGCCACAGATTTCTCATCCTGATTTATCACAAGGAACCTGGGAGGGCATTGAGGAGTGGTACGAGCGTTTGAGTCAAAATCAAAGCATTAGCTGTCTGCTGGAAGAAATGCCTGAACCTTTCCGAAGTGGGCAAGCAGAACTAGGATTGAAAGCGCTCTATGCTGTTCCCATTTTTGTCGAGGATAAGTATTGGGGAGTTATTGGATTTGATGACTGCCGTGAAGCAAAACGTCGCAGTCCAGCAGAACTGTCGGTATTGAAGATTGCTGCTGATTGTATCGGCAGTGCCATTCAGCGAGATCGCACTCAGCAAGCTATTCTAGAAGCGGAACAAGCGCGATCGACTGAACTAGAGAAGGTGAATAAGGCGCTTAAGCGAACGGTTGATGTGCTGGCAATAGAAACAGACCTTGATCGCTTTTTAGGACAGGTGCTCCGAGTGATTGCGGATCAACTGGAAGCGCCGCTAGCAGAGTATTGGTATCATCCCGAACCCGCTAATCTTGCTTATGTCGGGCTCACATACTGGCAGGGGCAGATTCTCAAACCAGAGGAACAGCCAGGGCATGTTGGCTCATTTGGCTACCCTGTGCCAGCAGAAATGATTCAGCGAGAAAGCCTGCACCATCGCCGGGGCCACTTCATCACTGAAGATATGGTAACCAGTCCGCTTCTTATCCAGGTTGCCCATGAATCTGGCTTAGATGCTGGCGCTTGGTACGGCTCGCGTGGGGTTAGCAGTGCCCTCAATGTGCCGTTGATTTTAGGTGACAAGACAATCGGGGCACTGATTGTCTTTTTTTCAGGGAGCCGTCCTTTCACTGAGCCACAGATTGAACTTGCCTATGCCTTGGCGCAACAGGTAACACTGGCAATTCAACTCACACAATTGGCAGAAGAAGCCAAACAAACGGCGATCGCCCGTGAGCAAAAACAAGCGGCTCAGCATCAGGCCGCAGAACTGGCTAGAGCCAACACCCTGCTACGCAACAGCTTGAGCGACCTATCTACAAATCCCAACCTCAACGATGTTCTAGGGCACTTGCTAGTGGAAGTCGTTCGCTATTCGGGAGCTTCGGTGGGGCACATCTTCAGCTATGATGCCGACCAGAATACCCTCAACCTGACCATTCGCTGCCAGGATGGGCAGCATTTTTTCACCCCTGCTGACGATGAACCGATCCTATTTCAATCCCCTATTCCCGTTGAGCGCACTTTGATTTTTTCTCAGCTTTGCGAACAGCCCAGGTTAGCTGTTCTTAATCAAGAAGACTTTGAAGGACGACTGTGGCAAGATGTCTCAGAATGGTTTCAAACCTGTGGCTATCAGGGCACCAGTACCTGTGTGTTGATGGTCGGCGATCGCCCTTTGGGACTCTTGGCAATGGCATTTCCACAGCCAATCGCCTTTAGTTCAGTCGAGGAAGAATTGGTTCTGGCCCTGGCTCAACAAATTGCGTTAGTGCTTCAACTAACAATCTTAGGAGAAGCTGATAAGCAAGCAGCATTAGCGAAGCTGAACGAAGTTCTTGCCCGTGAAGGAGAAGTAGCAGCCTTAGAACAGGTGGCAGAACTCGCAAAAGCGAATACCTCATTGCGTCGTTCCGTGACACACCTCAGCAGCACAGATAGTTTGCACTCATTTCTGTTGGCAGCGCTTCAGGGGGCGATTCAGTCTAGCCGTGCCGCAACGGGAGCGATATTTCTCTACCATAGTGCCTCTCATACTCTACAGGTGGTGGCTTTAGTGTTACATGGAGAAGTGATAGACATTGCTACTGATCCTCGTGCTGAACTCTGGCGTCCGCCTATGCCCGCCGACCTGACGCAGATTTTGCAGATGATGCAAGACCCATACCACCAGGTTATTTGGTTTACTCAGGATCAACCGTTATCAGAAACCTGGCAATTTTCGCGCCCCTGGCATCAGCAGCATGGACACAAAACTGTTTCCATGATCCCGTTGGCGATCGGTGAACAAGTACTGGGCTTTATGGGACTTGCTTTCACCACGGATAAACCACCGAGCGAGTTTCGCTTTGAGCAGTGCCGCAGCTTTGCCCACCATGCCGCTCTGGCTATTCAAATGGCTCAGTTAGCTGAGCAGGCTAAAGACGCGGCTCTCTTAGAAGAGCGCAACCGCATGGCAAGCGAGATCCACGATACTCTTGCTCAAGCCTTCACAGGCATTTCCCTTCAGATCGAAGTGGTCAAATCGCTGGTGCACGAAGAATCCCAAACCGTTCAGCAGATTCTCAAACACATGAGTCAACTGGCAGAAGCCGGACTGACTGAAGCGCGGCGATCGGTCTGGGCACTTTATCCGCTTGCCGCTGAGTATGCAGACTTAGCGCAATTGCTCTATGAAAGCGTAGAACAAATGACTCGTAATACCTCAGTCGCCGTTGAAGTCAACGTGCAGGGAAGCCCTTGCAGCCTGCCACCCTTCATCGGCATGAACCTGCTGCGCATTGGGCAAGAGGCAGTTACCAACGCCCTGAAACACGCTCAGGCTGATACCCTCACCATCGAACTTGCCTACGACAGTGATCGTATTAGCCTCACCATCTACGACAATGGGCGAGGCTTCACCCCACCCACCACGCTCGACA
>NZ_JCACIN010000040.1:0-335921 GCF_059504425.1 Drouetiella sp. | reverse complement strand
GTAACAAACCTTCTGAAAAAGGATTTCAGGATCACCAAAAGTTGGGAAGAGCCTGTACTGGTCGATTTGGGACGGGAGATTGTCCGCTCTAGCCGGACGACTTGCCAGCTCTATGCCGGACATCGGGGCGCAGGCAAATCGACAGAGCTGTTGCGGCTGAAGCAGGACTTAGAGAATAAAGGCTGTCTGGTCGTTTATTTTGCGGCGGTGGGGGAAGACGGAGACATTGATCCGGAAGACTCTGAATATACCGACATTCTGCTTGCCAGCACTCGACATTTGCTAGAGGGCTTACAAAATGCTGACCCAGCGCCTTTAGTAAACTGGCTGAAAGCCCGACTGAAAGCCATGCAAGACCTGGGACTCACCGAAATTCAGGTAGATAGCATCTCGGCTGAGGCAGGTATTAAGGAATTTGCCAAGCTCAGCACCATGATCCCAGCGGTGCCCGCCGAATGCCAAAAGATTCGTAACCTGGTGAATCCCCATTATTACAACAAAGCTTGTCGCTATGGATTGCAAGGCAATATAGAAAGGGCGATCGACTCTTTACAACGGGCGATCGCGCTTGACCCTGCCTATCGAGAGATGGCAAAACCCGATACCGATCTTGACAGCATTCGAGAGAGCAATGTGTTTCGGGCTTTGGTAGATGAGCGACAATGAAGATACTGATTGACTATCAAGGCCGCAGCATCCGCCTGACCGAAGAGCGATTAAGACATATTTTGGAGCGTCCAGAAATGGTGACGCTAGAAGCAGCTCTAGAAAAAACCTTGCAGGAGCCAGAGTTGGTCAGACGTTCTAGAAGCGACGCTGATGCCGCCTTATATTATCGCTATTACACTGGAACTGCGGTAGGAGATAAATGGCTTTGTGTCGTTGTTAAATTTTCGAGCGATGATGCTTTTGTCCTTACTGCCTATCTGACCGACAAGCCTAAGCAAGGAGACCCCCTATGAACCAGCCAGTGAGCCAACCAGTCAAAATCTGGTTTGATGCCGAAGGTGATTTTCTAGAGGTTTTATTTTCCGAGAAACCCGGCTACCTCCGAGAAACCAATCAAGATGCCGTTATGGAGCGAGTTGATGAAGCAGGCAATCTTCTGGGATTCTCTGTTTTCGGAGTCAGTCAACTGTCTAGAAGCAAGCCTCTGATTGCCGAGTTACTGGCTCAAGCCTCATAGCATTGAGAGAGGCAAAGTGATACAGCAGAAGCCCTAACATTGCAATACGATCGAGTGGGCGATATCCTCTACATTAATAAACGCCCTCCCTACGCAGAGCAAGAATCCGAGGAAGTAAGAGATGAAATTATTACTCGTCTCAATCCCATCTCTGAGGAAGTTGAAAATTTGGAAATTCTCTTCTTCTCTCAACGCCTCCTGAGCAGCGAAGATATTCTAGCGTTACCTATTGTTGCCAATCTGCGCCTCATAACTGCATGATCGCCTACGAGAGACAGATCTCCTTGAGAGCGTTACATCAAGCGATCGCTCTCAATCCAACCTATCGAGATAAGGCAAAAAATGACACCGATTTTGATGACATTCGAGAGAGCGATGCGTTTCAGGCGTTAGTGGAAGGCTCGTAGAATAGGGAAAGGGCGATCGCTGCCTCTCATAAAAATCGTCAAGGTGGTAAATAGGGTGGTAAACAATGCGCGTTAAAGCACTCGTTCATCCTGCTGAAGAAGGCGGATACTGGGCAGAAGTCCCGGCACTGACCGGTTGCATCACCGAAGGCGACACAATGGAAGAACTGATGGCAAATTTGCAGGATGCGATCGAGGGATGGCTAGACGTTGCCATTTCAACCAAGACTCAAAATTGGAACCTTGAAAGCTCTAATGAGAATTGCTGGACTCCTTGAAGACGATTTGCAGTGATAGGCGATCGCTCTCAATCCAACCTATCGAGATAAGGCAAAAACTGATACCGATTTTGATAGCATTCGAGAAAGCAAGGCATTTCAGGCGTTAGTGGAAGGCTCATAGATAGGGAAGAGAGCGATCGCTAATGCTTTTGTCCTTGCCGTTCCCTACAAATGTTGGGATAAAAGCTCAGTCGTTGCCTGTCCTGTTTTTTGCCAGCTAAACTGACTGGCTCTGGCGAGTCCGGCAGTCTGCAACTGCGATCGCGTCCCTTCGTCGTCAATTAAAGTCTGCATGGCGGCGGCAATTTCGGCTTCGCGGTAGGGATTAACCAGCAGGGCGGCATCTCCGGCAACTTCGGGGAGCGAAGACAGATTGGAGGTAATCACAGGCGTACCGCAAGCCATAGCCTCTAGCACCGGAAAGCCAAATCCTTCCCATAGGCTAGGAAACACCAGCCCGATCGCTCCTCGCATGAGCTGAGGCAAATCCTGGTAGGCAACATAGTCGAGAAACTTGACCCGATTGCCCACCGCCAATTCATCCGCCTGAGCCTGAAGCAGTGGCGTGTAGCGGCGATCGCGGGAGCCAGCAATCCATAGGTCATAATCTTGAGCGCTGTCTTTTGACAAGGCGGCAAAAGCACTGATAATGCGGTGCAGATTTTTGTAGGGATCAGGACGACCGATATAGAAAAAGTAGGGGCGATCGGATCTGAGAGCGTGATTTTCTGAAGCACTGCTTTCTGGAACCTTAAAATGGCTCGCGTCATGCGCCAATAAAATCGGCGTGATCTTTTTGGCTGGAATGTGGAAGTAATCCACAATATCCTGGGCGGTTGCTGCCGAGTTGCAGATGATATGCTCAGCCTGCGCTAACACCTGCGGCACATAGTAGCGGCTGTACTGCGTCAGCGGCGAAGTCCACTGCGGAAAACGTAGGGGAATCAGGTCGTGGACGACTACAACGGCAGGAATCTTTTGACTCCACAGCGGAGCCTCTGGAACCGGAGAGAATAACAGGGGCGATCGCAACTCAGCACAAATTCGAGGAAGCTGCTGCTGTGTCCAAATCAACCGCCGCAAGTGACCCAGCTTTCCCTGCTCGGCAGTTAGATTTGCCGGAATCTCTCGGCGATTGTAGGCTGCGGATTCTGCTTCAGGAAAAGCAGCTGAAGCCAGCAGCGTTATGGGCAAACTTAGATGGGGAATGAGATTTCGCGCATAGGTGGCTAGTCCCGTTGGCTTTACGCCGACTAGGGATAGATTGACCGTAACGCCGTTTCTTTCTCGCATACTAGACTTCTTGCAGATTAGGATTTTGAGATTGGATTGGGTAGGCTGCGCCCCCACCCAATCCAATTTGCAAGAGGTTTAATGCCCAGGTTGGGTTTGGGAAAATGCCTAGCCGATCGCCACTCGCAATCCAAAATAGGTCAGCACCAGATCCTCTATGCCGGGATTGCTGACCTCATGCACTTCACCTGGCTCCACAGACACGCAAACTCCTGGCTCTAGCCTGTAGGGCTGACCGTCAATTTGAATGATTCCAGCCCCCGACTCCACAAAAAACACTTCACACATATCCTGATGGGCATGGGCAGCGGCTATCTGTCCGGGGGCAAACCGCGCCTGAGAAAAATTGGTTAGGTGGGGCAAGTCGCCCGATCGCAGCATCACTTTTTTCTGGATTGCCGGGTTATGGGAAACCTGCTCATAGGGCAAATGGCTTAAGGCGGTGAGTTTCATGTGAAGCAGCAGTTAAGGCTAGGATGCAAAATAAGAAAATTTACGGGGATTGGCGGTCAGATTTTCGTGGGCTTGACGGAGATTTAAGCCTTTAGGCGCGATTTTTATCTCACTTTAGGCTTCAAAATATCTCTTAATGGCTGCTTTATAGAGGTCGATACGATCGCCGTACTTAGGGCATACTGGCTAAGAATAACCTACTTTGGCGATCGCTTTTGATCCTGACCCTTCGCTCAAAATATCAGCCATTCGCATCGATCTCTGCCCTAAATCTGTCCTAAAGCAGCCATCTACAGCTTCTCTGCTTCTGTATAAAAACCCCATAATCCCCGCCTTAAACCTGTCCTCATGAACCTATCGCAATCTTTCCCTATTTCGCCCTGCGCCCCTAACTTTCGCACGGCTGTCCAGACTGGAGATTTTTTGGTGACGGCTGAAGTGATGCCTCCCAAAGGCGGCAATCCAGCCCACATGATCGAGATGGGGAAATTGCTGAACGGGAGGGTTCATGCCGTTAACATTACGGATGGCAGCCGTGCGGTGATGCGGATGTCTTCGCTAGCAGCTTCGGTGATCCTGATGCAGCAGGGCATTGAGCCAATTTGCCAGATGGCCTGCCGCGATCGCAACCGCATTGCCCTGCAAGCCGATCTGCTGGGGGCACAGGCATTAGGAATTCGCAACATCTTGGCGCTGACGGGCGACCCGATTAAGGCGGGCGACCACGCCGATGCCAGAGCCGTCTTTGAGCTGGAATCCGTGCGGCTGCTGCGGCTGATCGACAAGCTCAACCAGGGTAGTGACTCTAACGATAAGCCGCTGACGGATGGCGCGACCGATTTGTTTGCAGGTGCGGCGATCGATCCTCAGTGTCAGAGCTGGTCGGGGCTACAGCGCCGCTTCGATCGCAAGCTTGCCTCTGGCGCACAGTTTTTCCAAAGCCAGCTAATCTCAGATTTCGATCGCCTAGAAAAGTTCATGGATCAAATTGCGATCGGCTGCAATAAGCCCATTCTTGCCGGAATTTTTCTGCTTAAGTCTGCCAAAAATGCGCAGTTCATCAACCGCAACGTGCCGGGGGTTCAGATTCCGCAACACATTATCGATCGCCTGGAAGCTGCGGCCGATCCCCTGCAAGAGGGCGTGGCGATCGCGGCGGAGCAGGTTCAAAGGGCGCGAGAGCTGTGCCAGGGTGTTCATATTATGGCGATTCGCCGCGAGGACTTGATTCCCCAAATTTTGGATCAGGCAGGAATTGCACCTCTAGATAGCGCTTTGGATACTGGCGAGAAAACGGCGAATCTTCTCCACAAGGCTCCTCTGTGATGGGTCACGCCCCCCTTGTGATTACGGGAGGAGGTTGTCATTATCTAACTCAGTGACGATTTTCAGGAACTCCAACCCTCAAGCTTTGTGTTTGGGGGTTTTATTTATGGGCTGGCGCGATCGCCCCCACTGCACAAAGCTATCGCTGGCGGTGTGGTTTTTGATGTCGTACAACTTCTTATGGTTCCTCTACGTTTTTATCGATCGCATCCATGACTTGCCTGACAATTTTGCCTCTTGTGCAGTTCAACGAGGAAGCTTAGGCAACCTGCACCTCTAGCGTCATGGCTACGACTTCTTTATTGAAGAAAGACTGCTTTTCTTCCTCTGAGAGCGTTTCCAGGTAAAGTTCAACTGCCTCCTTAATGTTCTCTGTTGCTTCGGCTAACGTGTCTCCCTGACTTTGACATCCCGGCAATTCTGGACAATAAGCATAGAACCCATCTTCATCTTTTTCAATTAAAATGTTCACTTTGTAAGGCATATTGCTTATCTTCTCCATATTTCGTTTTCAATATTATTTTGACTGGCAAAAGTGGCTTTGCGCGATCGCCCTCACTGCATCAAGGGGTCAATAACGAGCGCTTCCCAAAGTTGGATGAGGGGCAAGTTTCACCCTTAACCTACCGATCGGCTGCGGCTGCTACCGTCAACATCCGCCCCTCGATCGCGTCCCAGGTCTGGGGCGACACGCGCACGGCGGCTTCTTTGCACCGCACCATCAGTTCACAGGCATAGAGATAGTTGTCTATCGCTTTTGCTTCATCCTTCGAGAGCATTGCAGTCTCTTGATCAAGTCCCAAGGCATCAAACCAGATTTGACAGAGGCGATCGAGAAAGGCTCGTTGAAATTCAATCGGCTGACTGTTATCTGGAATTTGAGGCTGAAGTCTGTCTAAGTCTGCAACCAGCTTTGTAAAGTTAACAGATTTAAGGATTTTTATTTTTTCAAATTCACGAGCGAGAGCGAGGTCGAGGGCAAGGGCGCGGGCAAGGGCGAGATTGCGGGCGAGGTTGCGGACGAGGTCGAGGTCGAGGTCGAGGTCGAGGTCGAGGTTGCGGACGAGGTCGAGGGCGCGGTCGAGGTCGAGGGCGTGGGCGCGGTCGAGGTTGCGGGCGCGGGCGAGGGCGCGGGCGAGAACAATCGCAGCCGCTCGTTTAGCCACAGGCTTATAGTCTCCCTCTGAGCCTGATGTTGATTTGTCTGCCCATTGCAACAAAGCTTTCAACTTTGGACTGGTGATGAACGATCGCGCCCGTTCTTCTATCAACAGCAAAAGCGGATCAGCTCCTTTGCTTCCGGGCAGCAGACCCGCAATTAGCAAAAACACTTCCCGCCAGTTGTCGTTAGTCAGATGTTTTGCGACCAGCGATCGCATATTTTCGGGATTATCGACAATGTACTGCGCCGTCAGATGCTCTTGCAGCGTCAGATGCGAGAAAGAATAGGCATCTTCTGCCCGCTCTACCAAAATTCCTTGCTGTACCGCGATCGCCTCCAGCACTTTTTCGCCATCCAGATGCTTTGGCGCATTCAGGTTGCTAGCCAGAAAAGTCTTGATGCGATCGACAATCTCGCGCTGCGAAAAAAATAGCTGGTCTTTGGCAAAACCTTTGGCGGCGATTTCCGACAGCAGACTTTCCTCTAGCTCTACGCTCAGCCCTTCATAAATTTGCCGCTGATTCTCCAAACACTTCTCGGCTGCCCATTCTTCTAGCAAGATCCGCAGGGCTTTGCGATATAAAACACTGCGGTTGCTGGGAAAGCTAAGGGATCGATCATAGACCAAGCAAAGAAAGGTCAGCAGCAGCGGCGTATGGGCTAGCTCTTTGGCTCCAGCCGCTTGAGGCTTCTGCAATTCTGTCCAGCAGGTTTCGGCTTTTTGGGTTTGATAATCGGTGGGCGATCGGAACCAGTTGCGAATAAACTGCTGAATCTGATCGTCTTCAAACTCTGCCATTGTCACATCGCTGAAGCGCCGAAAATTGCTGCGGTAGGCGGCGATCCGGCAGGATGCAATGTAGCGATTTTTGTCATAGTGATCGACAAAATCTTGAATGGCTCGAATCGCTGGCGTTAGCTGTGCGGTTGGCACTTCATCTAGCCCATCCAACAAAATCAGCAGCCTGCCCTGCTCCAAGGCTTTGCGGGTAAACCCTTTGGCATCAGGAAACCCACAGGTTTCAAACTCGTTGACAATCACCTGCTCTAGATCAATGGCTCCAGTATTCAATCGCTTTAGCTCAATGAACACTGGAATGCAGCGATGCTGAAATTCCTGACGCTTTCCTCGCAGCGCCTCCAGACCCATCTTGCGCAAAAACGTAGACTTTCCGGCTCCTGGTGCGCCCAACACCATCAAATACGGCTTGGCATTGGCAACGGCTAGCCCCTCTTGCTTTTTGCCTTCCTGCTGCCGCAGCCGCCGCGATCGCGTTTCCCGAAACGCCTGCTCCATCGCTTGAGCTGAGACAAACTGGCGGAGACCATCACCGTCTAAAAATCGCACTGCGGTATAAACAGAGTCTAGGCTGACAGGCTCTCGCATCCCCAAAACCTTGAGGATGCAGTGTCGCTCCTGATAGTTTTCTATATACTGCCGAGAAGCATTGAAAAGCTGCTGCTGCGTTCCGTCGCTGATTTGCTTGCCGCCCCAGCTCAGGAGTCCTTTAGCCTCATCTTTGGCGCTGTCTTTAAGGATATCTGTCGCTAAGTCTTTCAAGACCGGAGCCATCGCCGCGATCGCAGCAGCCGTAAACGGATCAACCATAAGGGCAATCAGAGAAGAACGCTATGACTACCAAGATAGGCGATCGTTTCTGTTCCGAGGTGCAAGGTTCGAGTTCAGAAGGCGAAACTTCGAGTTCAAAGGTGCAAGGTTCATGCTCAAAGGCTAAAACTCCGAGTTCAGAGGTGAATGGTTCATGCTCAGAGCTACAAGGTTTGAGTTCAGAGGTGCAGTGTTCGTGTTTTGAGGGCGATCGTTCCTGTGTTGAAGTGCAGCGTTTGAGTTCAGAGGGCGATCGTTCCTGCTCAGAGGTATAGCTTTCAGGGTTATGAAGTGGAATTGAGAAAAGTAGAGGGTGTTAGAGCTTAATCTTCATCCTCTAATAGCTTTCCAAGATTGTGAGTATCCATTAACTCTTGATATCGATCGGGCAGACTCTCTCTAAGCGTGTCTTCAACAATGCTGCTCACCGTTTGATCGCTAAGACCAGATAGCGTCTTCAAAAGCCTATCTAAGTTAGGCGTGATATACAGGCGCAATTCTGTTTTCTTTTTCCTAGCCATCTAAGGTTCTCAATGCCCACTTAGCTTCAAAGACTCAACGATCGTATCTAGGTTTGGGAATTAATCTTTATTTTTGTCGATTCTATATTGCTCGAATTGCCGAATTAACTTATAGTGAAATCATATCAAAAACGTCCAGAAGTCTTATCGAATCTGGGCTATATCCTTTATGGAGTTTCAAGAATGATTACCCTTTCCGCCGACGAAGTTGCGCTCCTGCGATCGATCCTCACTGCTCTTAGAGCCATCAAAGTCCGAGATATCGACAAAGCTCTCGTCATTCTCAGTAAGTTCGATCACAACCCATAGGAGACCTGAGTTCAGCAGGCGATCGTTGGAGTTCAAAGGGCGATCGTCTGTAACAATTGAGGAGTGCCAGAGGAACTTGCGATTATGGTGACTTCACCCCAACAGCCTCTCAAAATGACGGTTGAGGAATACCTGGAATGGGAATCTCAGCAAGAGATGCGCCATGAATACGTTAACGGCGAACTGTTTGCCATGACAGGCGGAACAATTCCCCACAATGACATTGCACTCAATCTTTACACGGCGTTGCGTCCTCATGTGCGATCGCGAGGATGCCGGATCAATGTTTCGGATGTCAAAGTTCAGGTCAGTCCTGCTAGCCCCTACTATTATCCGGATGTCATCGTCAGTTGCGATACGCAAGACCGCAACGCCCGTAAATTCATCCAGTCTCCTACCCTCATTGTGGAAGTGCTCTCTCCTAGCACGGAGGCAAAAGATCGGGGCGAAAAGTTTATTTCCTATCAGACCATACCCAGCCTGCAAGAATACGTCCTGATTGATTCTGAGAAAGTTGCGGTGGAGTGCTATCGGCGGGGTGAGGGGCGAATGTGGCTCTACTCTCCTTACCGGATAGGAGACATGATTACCTTAAATAGCCTTGAGTTTGAGTGTCCGATCGAACTGCTGTATGAAGGGGTATTGTTTGAGGAGCCAGGATAGCGTTCAGAAGGCAATCGTTCCCTCTATTCACTCAACTCCTGCCTCTGGGACGCAAAAGCGTACTGATCACTTCTCCCGGATTCCCCGTCGAGATCAGCCGACTCCAGGTGGTTGCCTCAGCAATCCCAACCGCATGGAGCCTATAGATCATGCCTTTTACCCATTCTCGATCGCCAATCAAAATCATCTTATTGAAAGATCGATTCGGCTCTTCAGAGACCTTTGATGGGCTAGGCATGGCATTAGTGTTGTCTGAAAAATCTCTAAACATTTGAGTTGCTACTTCTTGCTCAGCGTTATGGTTGCAATTGCAGACATTGTCACACTCTCTGAGTGATTGCAATTGCAGACATTTACGCAATCCAACACCTCTGCCAATATTTGAGGCATGGGAAAAGCTGGAAAAGCGCTCAAGCAAGTCCTTGAAGCCTATGGCATTAGCCAAAATCGTTTAGCCGTGATCATGGGAATTGCCCGTTCCACGGTGAGCCACTGGTTTAATGAAACCAGAGATCCATCGGCTGAAGCCGTCACAGAAATTGTCAAAGCCCTTAGGCAAATCAATCCAGAGGCGGCTGATGAATTTGTCGATTTGTATCTAGAGCGAAATTCTTGGAATCAGCCTCCCGATCGCTTTGAGTAAATTCAGGAAAGCTAAAATTAGACTGTTCTCTAGCTGAGCAGCCCATTATGGTCGTCACGCAGAAACCTTCGAGCAATCGCCCCCCCCTGATCGTAACCTGGGAAAAACTGCCCGACGACTTTCAACTCGACGATGAACCCGTGGAAAATACAGACCAGCCGCTTCTGGCGGGCGCACTCCGAGAGGCACTAGAACTAGCAGACTACATTAAACCCGGAATGCTGATTGCCTCCAACTTTGGTCTCTGCGCCACAGTAAATGAATCTTTAGTGATCAAAGCTCCAGACTGGGTTTATGTCCCTTCAGTTTTTCCTCAAGGCGATCCCCAAACGCGCAGGAGTTACACCCCCAACCTAGAGGGAGACATTCCGCTGGTGGTCATGGAGTTTTTGTCAGATACTGATGGCGGCGAATACTCCGTCCGGAGATTTCCTCCCTTGGGCAAGCTATTTTACTACGAGCAAATTCTTCAAATTCCGGTCTACGTTGTTTTTGAACCAAAATCGGGGCATCTAGAAGTATTTCGGCTTCAGGCAGGGCGCTATGAGCTGCTTTTTCCCAATAGCGATCGCTCAGAACCCGATCGCTACTGGATTGCCGAAATGAACCTGTTTTTGGGCATTTGGCAAGGTAAAAAAGAAGGGCGATCGGGCTACTGGCTGCGCTGGTGGGATCAAGAAAATAATCTGCTGCTGTGGGGCATGGAGCGGATTGAGCAGGAGCGTCAGAATGTTGAAAAAGAGCGCCAGAGAGCTGAACAGGAGCATCAGAGAGCCGAGCGACTTGCCGCCTATTTGCGATCGCAGGGCATTAATCCTGACGACCTAAGCTAGCCGCTGCCGCAAGATAAATTCTGCGATCGCCAAATCTACCGGAGTCGTCACTTTGAGGTTCGTCTCTTCGCCTAAAACAATTTTGACGGGCAGATGACACTGCTCAAACAAGGCCGCATCATCGGTTACTGCCCAGCCTTGACGAATGCCTGTTTCGTGACAGGTCAGCAGTTGAGTTACGTCAAACCCTTGAGGCGTTTGAGCTGCCCAAAGTTGACTGCGATCGGGCGTGCTTTTGATCCGTCCCTCTGCATCTACGACTTTAATCGTGTCTTTGACCGGAACTGCTGCAATTAGCCCCGGAGTTTCCAGCAAGGCTTCGGCACAGCGATCGAACAACTCTGGAGTCGCCAGACAGCGGGCACCATCGTGAATCAAGACGCGATCGGCTTCGGCAGGCAACCCTTTAAGACCGCAATAGACGGATTCTTGTCGGGTCGAGCCACCCTGAATGAAATGAACTGTGACTTCAAGATCGGCTGCAACCGCTTTGAAATCCTGCCAGTCTTGGGGTTGCCCAATGATGCCGATCCATTCAATGTGCCGTGAATGCTTGGCGGCTAAAAGCGTCCAGGCGATCAAAGGTTTGCCTAATAACGGCAGCAAAAGCTTATTGCGATCGCTCCCCATCCGTCGCCCCGAACCTGCTGCCGGAATCAGTAAATGCACAATCGTCTCCTCAGCCCGTCACTAATGCGTTCGGGCGTTGCTGGTTTTATGTATGAATTTTTTTTGAAAGGGGCGCTCCGCGCCCCTTTCAAAAAAAATTCATACCCAGATTCAGCAATGCCTGCGTTCGCAGATCTTTGTCACTCTACCGTATTGCGCTAACTACAGCTCAAATGGAGCTTCAATTGCCAGACTTTCAAGCAGCGATCGCAAGACCTTTTGGGTAATCAGCACCAGCCCTAGCCGCATCTGTGCCACTTGCGGATCTTGCTGCCTGACTTCTCCCCAGATTCGGCAGGATTTATAAAAATCTTCAAAGCTGTGGCTGAGAGCTTGGGCGCTTTTCCAGATCACTGTAGGGAAAGCCACTTTCTCAGGCTGCGCTGCATGATCCAGAACAGATACGTTATCCAAAACAGACGCAATCTGGTCAATCAAGTGCAGCTCAGCTGTGTGCTGAGGTTTGAATAGGCTGGAACGTGAGTCCTTTAGCTCAAAATGAAGCAGATTTTGGGTAATTACGCCGTCTTTTGCAGCCGATCGCAGTAGAGAACAGCAGCGAGCGTGGCTATACAAAACGTAAAACTTATCCGTGGAATTACGTATTTCCCAGGGTTTTTCTAGAATACTTGATGTATTTTTTACATCTCTTGATATAGACTGGTCAAGGCTGCCAGGGTACATAGGTTGATCGACAAGAATGTGTAGCCATTCTGCTACTCCCTGATTCTCTAGCTTGAGATAAATCCAGCCTGGAGAATCAACCTGAACCGTGACGTTCTGCCAAACCCGATCTAGCAGAGGATTGTCTAACGAGTGAGACCCCTCGTTTTTCAATTCCACCCTCTGCTCCAGATAATGCTCTATTTCCAGCGCAATGTTTATGGGAGAACTTTTTCTTGAGTATTGTCCTGCTAACTTGAGGGCGATCGCAGAAACGTAACAAATCTGAGTTTTTTCTTTAACTCTGTTGAGCGGAATTTTGAGGGAGATGGATGATCTGGAATGTTCAGAGGGCAACAATTGAGCTAAAGGTAAGCAGAGAGAGGATTCTAGAGACGAATGCGGCTGAAAAACAAGCTGATTTTTTTTCTGTAATTGAATCGCTTTCTGTAGTCTATTGACTAGCAGCGACCGAATACCTAGAGATAGGATAGGGAAATATACAGGGTTCACAATATTTTGAGGTCAAAATTGTTGAGTTAGCGTATGAGATTCATTCAATTGAATCAATCCTTGTATAATTCATAGGGCTAAATTTTTTTAAGGGTAAAATGAAGATTCAGGTAAGTAAGTTGACTTAAAAAGCTGAAAAGTTCATAAAAAGTCAGATACCTCCAGAATTTTCCCTATTTTATTTACAGAGAGTAAAGTTAAGTCGGTGCTACTCCATAAGCTGTTTTAATCTGCGGGGTTAAGTTAAGTTCGCCCTATTTTTCCCTGTTGCAGAGTGTTCCACCTCTACTGACTTCAAGAAACTGCCCCTATGTTTTCAGTGTCATCACAAACCGATACCGCCCGTCCCTTCCTCACCTGGCAACGGATTCTAGATTGGGCACAAGAGCATTATCGTTGCCGTACCTTTAGCAAAGACGAAAAGATCCCGACGCGAGCGGGTCTACTTTATCTTGTTCAGCGGGGTGCCGTGCGGCTAGTGGGGGAAGCACAGGTCAGCGCAACGGCAGCTAACTCGTCGCGGGTGCCGAGGATTAACTCAGAAGAGGCGTTTCTGGGCTTTGTGGGAGCAGGGCAGCCGTTTGAAATTGTGGCTCAGTCTCCGTTCATTCTACAAAGCTTCGCCCATGTTGATCAAACCTCGGTCATCTGGCTGTACTGGCACGACTTAGACAACTGGCCTCACTTCCGTCGCGAAGTTTTGGATGCTTTCCGCTACCAGCACCAGCGCAAGTTGCTGTGGCTCAGTACGCTAGGGCAGCGCCGCACGATCGATCGGCTTCTAGGCTTTCTGACTCTGCTCATTGAAGAATTTGGCGAACCTTGCGAAGAAGGGTATTGCCTGCCTTGGTCGTTGACCCATGCCCAGATCGGCAGCGCGATCGGTTCGACGCGAGTGACGGTGACTCGGCTGATGGGCAAACTGCGGCAGCGGGGGCTAGTCCGGACCTACGGTGATAATTTGCTGTGTCTCCCGGCGGAATCAATTGTTCGCAATGTCCAGTAGAGGGCATCGCTGATTTTATCTATGAAATTTATTTTGAGAGGTGCGCGGAGCGTACCTCTCAAAATAAATTTCATAGCCGGATTAAGCAATACCCCAGTAGAGTACGCCCCAAAAAGCACTCGTGATGAGTGTTTTACGTCACCGGATGCGAATAAACTTAGCTTGGCTTAGCAGCTCTTGCCCCTGATCGCTGAGAAGCAGTTTTGCATAGGCTTCGCCTGCCTGTTGATCAGCCTGTCCATCCTGCTTGACAATTACAAACAGTCGGCGGGTCAAAGGATATTGACCGCTTTGTAACGCCTGCATATTGATCTGGTTACGCTGTGCTGGACATTGTGAGGCTGGAATCAACGGCTCTTGGTAAGGCGCAACTAGCTCATTGGATTGCCGCCCAATGGCTATAGGCTCAACGCCGCACTGCCCAATGACTTCAGGTGCAGAAGCATAGTACAGCCCTCCCGGATCAGACGAGACAGATTGCAAAGCCTGAGTCGTCGTGTTGCTGAACTGAACCGCGTTGCCGAAGCTGCCGCCGCCTAAGACGTTTTCCACAAAAAACTCCACGGTGCCGCCATCCTCAAGCCGACGCGAGTAGGGCGTGATTGGCAAATTGGCTCCGCCAACCTGGCTCCAGTTGGTAATCTGTCCGGTATAGATGCCCTTGAGCTGCTCGATCGTCAGCCCTGGAATTTTGAGATTAGGATGGACGGCGATCGCAATTCCCTCCATTGCCACCGGAATTTCTTTGAGGGTAAACCCCTTCGTTTGTGCTTCCTGGTATTCCTCTGGTTTGAGCGATCGCGAAGATTGTGCCAGAGAGAGCTGGTTGTTGAGCAACATGCGAATCCCGGTGGCTGAACCCGGCGTGCCGCTTGTAGGCTGGGTGTAGCGCAACTGAAATCCACTCCAGGCTTTCTGAATCTCTGGGTCAACCTCACCACGAATCGGTGCCCAGCTTGTGCTGCCTCCGTAGTTGAACAACCCTGAAGGTACCTGCACTTCGGCAAAGGTTTTGGCGCTGTCCTGGCTGGCGCTGCCCGGATTAGCATTGCCCGGATTAGCATTGCCCGGATTAGCATTGCCCGGATTAGCATTGTTCTGTGGCTGAGCAGATGCTGAAGTTGGGGGAGCTGTAGGAGAAGAAACTGTGGGCTTAGCTCCAGAAACCTGACCGAGATTAAAGCCCGATCGCTGCGTTAGCCACCACAACCCGCCGCCAATCAAGCCTAGCGTCAGCAGTAGGGAGGCAATCAGCGCGGGAGTGTCGTTCTTTTGAGCCATAAAAGATAAGCCTTTTGCGGGTGTTGCAGAGCGAGTGTTGCAGAGCCGTCACGGAATCGGCACAAAGTCATAGCCATAGCCTGAAGCTGAACCGGGCTTGATTTCGACGAGCTGCACCGACTGATTGCGATCGCCCGACGGCAAAAACCGGACGGTTCCCGTTGCGCCCTCGGCAGAAAAATTGGGATCACTCAAGGCTTGCTGCACGCCCTGGCGAGTCGGATTCCGCGACAGCGCTGCGATCAATGCTACCGTCGCATCGTACGCCATGGCAGTTCGCCAGTTGACATTGGCACGCCACAAATTGCGAGAGCTATTGGCAAAAACAGACTGGGGATTCGCCAGAATATGCCAGGGCACAGCCACCACCAGACCTTGGGCTGCCGCGCCTCCAACCGCCAGCGTTTTCGGAGCATAGACATCATCTCCAGCCAGCATTTTGAGCTGTTGCCGATTCACCTGCACCACCTGAAGGGCGCGATCGAGCTGACCTGAGTTGGGCATGAGCGCCAAGACGGTTGCTCCTTGCTGAGTGGCTTGCTTGAAGCTTTCGGCAGCGCTAAAGGTCGAGGCAGAGAGGTCAAACTCGCTAACTACCTGTCCGCCGCCCAGAGACATGGCGCGATCGAACTCTGACTTAATCGACTGGCTGTAGCCGCTCTGAGAATTAAAAAACACGGCGGCTTTTTGCTGTTTCAGATCTTTCAGCAAGTAGTTTGCCAGCGCCCCCGCCGCCACGAAGTCACTGGGAACGGTGCGAAAGGTGAAGCGCCCCAGATTAGAGAGCTTTACGGACGTGCTGACCGGAGAAATCATCACCAGCCCGCTTTGGTTGTACACTTCGCCTGCCGCTAGAGAAGCATCGCTGGCGTAATGTCCCACCACGCCCAATACGGCTGCGTTCTCCACCAGCGCCGAGGCTGTTTGTTGAGCTAGCGCCGGGGTGCCGCCATCGTTGACAATTACCACCTTGAGCGGAACGCCAGAAATGCCGCCTTTCTGATTAATCTCATCCTGCGCTTGGGCGATGCCGCGCAGCATTTCTTGAGAGGCATCCACATCGCTGTCTAGAGGGACGGCGATCGCAATCACATTCGCCTTGGCTTCCCCGATCCGAGCATTATTGAGATAGATCAGCGCTTCGGGATCATTTCTCTGTACCTGGAGAGCGGCTTGCAATGCCGTGATTGCCTGGGGGTAATTTTTGGCGGCGATCGCCTCTGTGCCAAGCTGCTTTTGGGCTTGTGCCTGGGGATTGGTAGTGGCTCCCGGCGGCACCAAGAGCCTGTCTCCCACACTCTGACGCGCTTGCATCGATGCGGCATCTATGGGGGCACCTAGCTGAGTAGAGCCAGACTGACCCGAATTGCTAGAACCCCCAAAAAGGCGATCGCGGAATAGCCAAAGCCCGCCTCCAATTAGCCCGCAGGTAATCAGTAAAGACAAAATTAGCGGCAGAGTTTCGTTCTTCTGAGACATAGGTTTTCCGACGAGAGCCAGTGGTGAAGATGCTTAAGCCCAGATTAGCCTTTACAAGAGGCGAGAAAGCAGAGTGTAAATTAAGCGAAATACCAGCGCGATCGCCACCACGCCCAGTCCGCTCAAAATCACTAAGGGTGCAAGCACGGACAAAACTTGTGACAGCGCTGCACCAGCAGTCAATCCCAAGGCAGGAATAGCGTGTAGCGCAGGAAAGAAGGCAACAATCCCCAGCGTGACCGCTCCAATGATGAGCAGATCCACTTTCTCAATCCAGCGGAAATACTGCGCTACTACCAGCCCTGCGATCGCCACACCTGTGGCTATAAGCCAGGTCGGTGCAGCCGTGCCTAGCAAACTTGCTGCCGCGATCGCCACTAATCCAGTCTCAGATCCCGTAAAAGCAGCGCTGCCAATCAATTCTCCTAGGGAAAACGATCGAGCAGGACGACGCATTGAGCCACGCTTGCCCAACGAAGGAGGCTGAGTGACTGCAGGTTGGGCAATAGCAGGCTGAACGTTGGGTAATGGGGTTGGGCGAGGGCTAGGCGATGGGGTTTGAGGTACGGCAGGTCGAGCGCTGGCAGAGGGGACACTAGGAGCCTGGGCAGGACTAGACTGAACCGCAGTCGAGTGAGCGGGCTGTGGAGTTGCAGCGGGCTTTAGCGCCTGCAAAACTTCCGCCGCAGACTGAAATCGCTGATTGGGAGCCGCTTGCAGCAGACGATTCAGCACGGCCTCTAGACGATCGCTCACCTGGGTATAGGCTCGCCAATTCCAGCGATCGCTGTAGTTGTCGTAGAGGTCAGCCGGGTCTTTGCCCGTCAACAGCATGACGCAGGTGACGGCCAGGGCATAGAGATCGGTTGCGGGATAAACGCGATCGCCCCGCATTTGCTCAGGCGGGGCAAACCCCATAGAGTAGATGCCTGTAGAGCGTCCGGGCTGTGCGCCCACTGCTGCGCCAGACGTGACTTGCTTAACGGCTCCAAAATCCAGCAGGTAGTACACGCCGTCCCGACGGCGGATGATATTGGACGGCTTGATGTCGCGGTGAATTGAGCCGCTCTCATGGACAAACTTCAGAACAGGCAAAATCTCTAGCAAAAGCTGGGTTATCTCTGCCTCTGAGAAGGTTCCGGTTCGCTCCAGCGTCTCCTCCAGCGTCTGCCCGTCAATATATTCCTGAACCAAATAAAAAAACTTGTTGGGCTGACCCGCAGCACCGCCAGGGGGGGGATCAATTTCAAAAAATGCGTATAAATCTGGAATTTGGGGATGCTTACCCAAGTCTTCTAGCACCTCGCCCTCGCGCTCAAACAGGTTTTGTGCCAGATGCAGTTGGTCAGGAGTCAGATCTCCGGCAGGCTGAAACTGCTTGACCACAGAGAGCCGCATGGCTGGCGTGTAGCGATCGCGCGCCAAAAATGCCGCCCCAAATCCACCCCGCCCCAGCAGCTTCAGAGGAATATAGCGATCTTTGAGAATCAGCTCCATGCCACAGGTCGTGCAGTATCTCTGGCGAGAGGCTTTTAACGTCGCCTTACTATCTAAATCAGGATACGGGTTGACGGGTCTAGGGCAACCTGGGCGGGTGCAGTAAATTTCCATGAATATTGGCTGGCTGGAGAAACTGAGTTTTAAGTTTTGAGCGATCGAGACTCAACTTTGATTAAACCTCTTGTCATCCATTCTGAACTACCCCCTGTCAAATCCAGCCTTTCCATCACAAAATTGAGCAGTTTATCCCGAAAGCGGCTTGAACGCTTGCCAACGGTCAAGCGATTTCCCGAAGCTTAGAGTAATTTCCCAAAGCTTAGAGTGATTTCCCAAAGCTTAGAGTGATTTCCCAAAGCTTAGAGAGTAGGCTCTAGCGCCAAAACCTCGCCCGATTTGCCCTTATCTGACGACTTATTATCTGACGACTTATTATCAGAAGGCTTGTAATTAGAGAACTGCGGCAAAATTTCCTGCGTGAACGCCTCTGCGGCTTTAGACCGATAGCGGTTGGGGTTAATAATCACGGATAGCGTGCGATTTACGACTACCCCTTCAATTTTGACGCGGTGCAAAACGCCCATTTGCAGCTCTTTCTCGATCGCCGAAATCGACACAAACGCGGCTCCTAGACCCGCCTGCACCGCATTTTTGATCCCCTCGATCGTGTTTAGCTCCATCTCCACCTTCAGCCGCCGAGTCTCGATGCCGCAGCGGGTCAAAACTTGATCAATCACTTTACGAATGGTGGATTGGGAATCTAGCGCAATGAATTGCAGCCGATACAGGTCGTCCCGCTCAATCTGAGCCAAACGGCTAAAGGGATGGAAAACAGGCAGAATTAGTGCGAGTTCGTCTTCTGCATAGGGAACAATCTCTAAAGAATCTTGTAACTCAGGAGGAATTTCGCCCCCAATGATCGCCAGGTCAATTTGTCCATTGGCGACGCTCCAGGCTGTGCGGCGTGTCGAATGCACATGCAGCTGCACTGCCACGTCGGGATATTGCTGTCGAAACAGACCTAGCATTCGCGGCAGAAGATAGGTTCCTGTGGTTTGACTCGCGCCAACAATTAGCGTGCCCCCTTGGAGGTTTTGCAAGTCTTCGATCGCCCGACAGGTCTCTTGACACAAGCTGAGGATGCGATCGCCATAGCTGATCAACAGGTGCCCTGCCTCCGTGAGTTGCGCTCGTCTGCCGCCGCGATCAAACAACGGCACATCTAGCTGGCGCTCCAGGTTTTGCACCTGAAGACTAACCGCTGGCTGAGACACATAAAGGCTATCGGCGGCGCGCTTAAAGCTGCCCTCAGCGGCGATCGCTTTAAGAATGCGTAACTGATCCAAAGTAAAAGGGAGATCAGACATAGCTGCTAAATCCAAAAGGAAAAAAAGCCGGTACCAGCAAAGCGGTGCCTCTAGAGTTTAGATCCAGAAGGGCAATACGGATGAACAGCGAGGTGAACCAAAACTTAAATTAAGGTCAAGACGCCTGTAGGTTAGGCTGTGATCTTGAAGATGGGCTTGAAAGCGACTCAGCATAACCCTGTGCAGACCAACTGTGAAGAATCATAATGAATAGAGTTTCTAGGTCGGTGGAAACTTTACAACAGATAGCTACGGTGAGATGGGATGGTTTAGCACGTAGAGTATTTCTATGAAGCGGGAGGTTGTTCAGGACTTTCTGAATTTACCAGGAATTATGGGCGTTGCCCTAATGCATGGGCGATCTCGTCCCTACTTTTGCGGTGTTGATCAAGTTTTAAACTTTCAGCAAAAGGAGGCGCTGGCGCAGGGTATTCAGCAGGTGATTGAGACTACCCCAGCTAGCTTTCACTTCTTTGAGTTTCAATTTAATGGGCACCAGGTCTATATCTATAAGCTGAGCCAGGGGATCATCCTGCTCGTCTTGACGGTAGATAATCTGGGCTATGTGGGCTGCTCCGAAGTCGTCGATCGCCTCAAAGCCGAGCTTCAGGAAAATATCACGGATGCGATCGCCACTTTTCGGCTGCTGGCAGGTAGCACCGCTCTTCCCGAAGAAAACCAATGGAAGCAGCAGTGCGAGTCTTCCCCTTCGACTGCCGCCGCTCGCCCTGTGGCGCTGGCTGCATCCGTATCTCTGCGCGATTTGTTGATTGCCCTAAATCAACTCAGCCATTTCACCAAGCACTATTTGGGCGCATCGATCGCAGTGAGCAACTGGAAGTCTTCTCGCCCTGATGCTGAATGGCTGAAACAGTTTCAGATCGATCGCACTGCCCAAATCGGCTTTATGGGACAAATGGACAGTCAGACTTTGGTTTCTGCCGAGCAGCAGCAATGGATTCAAGCCTGGGTTGCCGGATTTATCGATCGGTGCAGCAAAGTAATCCGCGATTTCCCCAAAACAGTTCGGCAGAAGGCGTTAAACCCTGAGCAGAAAAGACTCTTGCTGTCCGATGCTGACTAGCCGCCTCCTGATCCGTTTATTCGTCTAAAAATACTCTCTCTAAAAATATAAGGAAAGTTCCATGGTAAAAATTGTTCGTTTAGAGCCGATCGCCCAAGAAACCTCTATTGAAACCAATGGCAATCTGCTCTCGGTGCTAATTGACAAAGATCTGGATGTTTTGAGAGAGTGCGGCGGACGCGGCATGTGCGCCACTTGCCATGTTTATGTCAAGCAAGGTATGGAGGCTCTCTCGTCGGTTAACAGACGAGAACAGCGCACCCTAGAGGTGATTACCACCTGCAAGACTAACTCTCGTTTAGCCTGTCAGGCTCGCGTCATGGGCAATGGCGTTGTGGTCGAGCTGCCGCCGGGGATGTACATTAATTCCATTAAAGACATTGAAGATCTGATTGGACGACGCGCTGAGCAGAATTTACTGCATCCTGTCACAGGTCAAGTTTTGGTGGAAGAAGGCAAGCTGATTACGCGATCGATGCTGAAGCAAATCGAAACCACGACTAGCTTTAACTTTGGAGCCTTTCTGTCCAGCAGCAGCGATATTTAATCGGTTTGATTGCTGCTCAACGTTAAGCGATGTTGCTGAATTTCATTTATGTGATGAGTCATTCCATGCGACGGGAACAATCACTCTATATTCAGATCTAGCCTGTTACTTTGCGATTGATCGGAACCCCTACATGAATCAGAGCCTCCCATGCTAAGCCAACTCAAACGCCTCAGTTTGGAAGTCGATGGGCGCTATGCCAGCGATGCCGAACTTCAGTTTATGTCCGATTACGTTAAGTCATTTAATCTGCGGCTGCAAACCTACCAAAAGCTACAGGAGCTAGAGTCCAAGCTGATCGAGCAAACCTACACCAAAATGCGATCGCTCGATCCCACGCTATTTATGCAGGGCAAGGATGACTTCAGCAATAAATGGAAGATGGATACTACTCGCACATTTCGCTATGTAGCCATTGCTCTCTTAATCAATGATCCCGATACTTTGCGGGAACGACTCTTGCTTTGGTTCCAAACCATTCTCCACGCATTTGGCATGGAGCGAGCCGCCGACGTGACCTACCAAATCCTGCAAGAAGTAGTGAAACAAGACCTAACGCCTCCTCAAGCTAGTTTGGTCTGTCCCATTTTGGAGCTAACGCGTCGTTCTTTGGGAGGGGTTTCAGCTTAGAAGCTGAAATGGCTTCAAATTTGTTATCTATTTTTTGAAAAGGTTGCTGTGCGAATCTTTCAAAAATAACTGCCTTGTACAATCTTTGCTTCTTACCGTCTTCATTGCAAATCTGCTAAACGTTTGCCCTATGGTCACTCTAATTAATACCCAAAACCCTGTTAAGCTCAAGTATCCTAAAAAGCATGATCACTACGGCTTTCGAGACTTTTTTACCTTCGATCCAGATAAAGGAACGATCGTCGATTGGAACGAAGGTCAAAATTTACTAACCACTGAGGACTTTATCATTGGTCTGGTAGAAGGCTTGCAGGAAGAGGTCGGCGATGCCTCGGCGGCAACCATGTACGTCATCGGCTGCGAGTGGGGTCAAAAAGATGCCTTCTTCTTCGAGAAATGGTTTGAGAAAGAATTCGATCGCAATATGCGACAAGCCAGCCTGCTGTTCTTGCTAGAAACCTGGTGGTGGCCATTTACCTCGCAGGGCTGGGGTCGCTGGGAAGTAGACATGGGCGATCGCAAGCAGGGCTTTATGTTCATTAATATTTTCGATTCTGCTGTGGCGCGAACCTTGGGCGATGTCGGCAAGCCAGTGTGTTTTCTGTATGCGGGGCTATTTGCTGGATTTTTTACAGAGCTGGTGAAAAAGCAGCTGAGCTGTATTGAAATCCAGTGCTATTCCATGGGTGAAACCTACTGTAAGTTCCTAGTGGGTGGACAAGATCGGATTGATGCGGCGTCTTTTTGGATGAACGAGGGCGCCAACGCGCGCGATATCGAAAAACGTCTGCGATCGGGAGAGCTTCTAAGATGAGCAGCACTATGGTTCTTAACTCCACCAACGGTCATAAACCGCGATTGTCTGCATCCTCACCTGAAATTTTGTCTGCATCCTTAACTTCCTGGAAGCGACAATCTGTGCAGCAGTTCTTCACGGCTTTTAACTGGGATGATCATCCCGCTGAGATGCAGGAAATCAAGCTCATTGCCGCTCAGCAGGGCGTTCACCCACCAATGAGTCTGGCGCTCAAGGTCAAAGATTTCTTTAGCGCCTTTAATTGGGATGACAGCGCGATCGCGGCAACTCCTAAGCCGCCTCAAGTTATTCCGGGCAGCGACAATGCTGACGACGCCTTTACCTTAGACGATTTTTCTGGTCTGTTTTAGGTTTTATACCTTCAAGTTTCATACCTTCAAGTTCTATACCTTTAGGTTTCATATCGTTTCTCCTCTTCATTTACTATGCATCCCCAAATTGAAGAAATCTTTGATGATGCTGGCAGCCGCTACCTCAAGATTGAGGAATTGCGGCTAGTGGCCCAATATGCCAGCTCAGTTCCAGACCGACTGGCAACCTACCGCAGCTTGCGCGATTGCGAACTCGACGTCATGCAATGGGTTGCCGACCAACTCCAGGCTGAAATGCCTCAGGAGCCAGAGGCGACGCTTGAACGCAGTATCACCAACGCGCTGCTGATGCTGCGCCACTGCGGTCTGACTATGCTGCTGAATCAGGACTCCATTGTCAAAGAGCGGTTTCTCAACTGGGTGCAACCCACTGTTGAGGTTTACAACACTCAGGCGATCGATGCTCGGCTCTATCAGCTCTTGAATCAGCGCTTGGATGAGGCTCTAGGTAAGCAGATGATCTTGCTTAGCCCGATCTTGCTAATGGCTCAAAATGCGCTCCTGCCGCAAAAGGTTGAATCCGTCAACGGCGTGGCGATCGGCTGGTAGTACCTCCTCTCAGCGTGAATAGCGCGAATATCCTCCTGAATCCTGACACCCTTTTTTCCTATGATTTCCGTTGCTGATCTACTAATTGACAAACAGCTTCCGGGTAACTACTTTGCAGTCGATACCTATGTGCGGGGCGATCTAGAGATGGGTCTGATCGAGAATCGGCAGGGCGATCGCTTGATTGCCTTGCCCGAAACCTTGATCCAGGCGATCTACGCAGGTTTGGAGAAAGAAACCGGACAAGCCTCTCGCCTTGTGCTATTTAACTGTGGGCGCTGGTGGGGCAAAAACTTCTATGCCCGATTTCGCGAACAGCTGACGGATTACTACAGGCTCTCACCTGCCGACATGGCAATGGTTGAATTTTTACAGGCGCTCCAGCAATGCTGGATTGCCCATGGCTGGGGCAAAATTGACCTGGATCATACCCATCAGCAGCGCGGATTTCTGGTCGTCAAGATTTGCAACTCTCCGTTTGCCCGCCTTGCCCCTCAAAATCAGCAAACCTCTTGCCATCTAGAGGCTGGAATTTTATCTGCCTTTTTCAGTCAGTTGACGGGTCGAGACTTGCACTGCCTTCAAACCACCTGCGAATCCATGGGAGCAGACTGCAATCGCTTTGTCTTGGGCTTGCAAAAGCGGCTGGAACCTGCTGAAGGGATGGCGGCAATTGCTGATCACGATTCCATCATGCAGCAGCTTTGCCAGTAAGCTGAATTAGTAAGCTAGGTTCAATCAATCGGCGCAGCATCATCCCTTACCCCTCCTGACTCACTGTGTCCAAACGTTCAAACTATCGACTTCTCGGTCTGGTTGGACAAGGGCAGTTTGGTCAAGTGTATTGCGCTGCTTCTCGGCAAAATGGTCGCTTGGTTGCCTTGAAGCGATTAGATCATCAGCGCTTTCCCACCCACAAGTTTTTGCGTGAGCTGCGATTTTTGCTGAGCTTACGTCACCCCAATATTGTCGCCTGTCAAGCCGTAGAGCATATGGCAACAGGGCGGCACTTGGTGATGGATTACTGCGAAGGGGGCACTCTGCGCAGCCTGATGACTGAAGAGAATCGGCTGAGCTTGCCGCAAAGCTTGAAGCTGGTGATCGATGTTTTGAAGGGACTGGCTCATGCCCACGATCGCGGCATTGTCCACTGTGATATCAAGCCTGAGAACATTTTGGTGTCAGTGCAGCTCGATGGTTGGGTTGCAAAAATTTCTGACTTTGGCATCGCTCGCCTCAGTCAGGAGGTGCAAGACCGAGAGACTAGCAGCACCGGATCTCCGGCATACATGGCTCCAGAGCGGTTTTACGGTGAATACTCGCACACTTCTGATCTCTATTCAGTTGGCGTACTGCTATTTGAGCTGGCGGCAGGTCATAGACCTTTTTCGGGCACCCCCTTAGAGCTGAGATCGGCTCACCTAAATCAGCCCGTCACCCTGCCTGATGCCATCCCGGCTGCTTGGCGACCGATCATTCTGACGGCGTTGCAAAAGCTCTCTGCCCGTCGGTTTAAGTCTGCAACCGAAATGCTGATGGCGGTGCAAGCGATCGCTTCTTCCCCAGAGCTGAATGCAAATATGGTGCCCTTGCTCACCCCCATCACCGAGCCGCCAGAGTGCATCCTTCACGTTCAGCAAAAGCAGTCTTTAGATCAACCCATAACGGCTCTGGCCGTCCTAGAAAACTCGCTCTATCGAGTCACAACTGGGCGCGTCATTTGCGATCGCTATGCCACCTCTCTGCTGTCGTCCCCGAAGAATCTGCATTCTGCCCTGCCTGTAGCCTGTAGCCATATCCTGCTGCAAGAGCCTGTAGATCTGCTGTCGATGCGATCGCAGGGCTGTTTTGTGGTGACAGGGCGGTCGGTTTATCTCATGCCCACGCCTACCAATAATTCTCGACTGATGCCCATTCAGGCACGAGTGCCTACAGGCGTGACGGCGATTTCTCCCCAGGGTGACTGGTTAGCAAGCGTGATTCCCAGTGTTCAAGGAGGCAGTGTTCAAGGAGAATATACCCTGTCATTCGCACGCCTGTCCAAGCGATCGATGAAGTTAGCGACTGCACCCGTCGAAGTGTTTTTCAAAAAAAGGTTACCCGTTCATCCGCAGATCTTTGCGTTGGATAATCGCCATGTGGTGATTGCCATGCAGGTTGCAATCGGAGAATCGGTTTCTTCTGGATCACCGAGTAGTTCCCAAACCTTGATCAAGGCGTTTACGCGCCGAGGCAGCTATGTTGCATCACTGCTGCTTCCCTTTCACCTCGATCAGGCTATAGTCACCCAAAAGCCCTACCAGCTGTTAGCAATCGATCGCTATCAACCTCAGACAATCGGGGTGATTGACCTGAAGCCGTATCGCATTCGGCGGTTTGCCATCAGCATTGAGCCGACGCTGTTGGCGGCAACAGACTGGGGCTATATTCTGGCAAATTCTGCTGGACAAATTCTTCTGCTAGATTTTGAGGGGCGGCAGTTGGGGCAGCTTACCTTTCCTGAGCCGATTACGGCGATCGCCCCCTTTGATCAGCGCGGCTTGCTGGTGGCAACTTGGACAGGTCAGCAAGGCAGTCTCCATACCCTAGACTTGAATGAGATTGGCGCAGATCTATTGTTCTAGTACCAATTTAGGCTGGTCATGAGGGGGATTTTTTTGAGAGGCGCGAAGCGCGCCTCTCAAAAAAATCCCCGTTTAGACTTTAAAGCGATACATGCTAGGGGACAGAAACCCCGGCTCTCCTAAACTTCACAAACCGATCGCCTCGCATCGATGGAGCCGCACTCCGCAGCAGCTTCTCCATTAGACCTGGCATGAGGCGATCGCCCCAAACTGCCAGATGGCTCTGCCAGCCCACCAGGATTTCAGGGGATTCTCGCTTCAGTCCGGCAATCAGCGACTGCGCCACCTGTTCGGGCGACATGGGCATCACCCAGCGAAACCAGCGAAATTCTCGCACCATGTCAGTATCTGTCAGAGAAGGCAGCAGCGCCATGACCTGCACATTGTGGGCAGCTAGCTCTCCGCGCAATGCCTGAGTGAATCCGAGAATGGCAAATTTCGTTGCCGAGTAGGTTGCCATGGTGGGAGCCGCAAGCTTGCCCATCAGGCTAGAAACATTGACAATTTTGCCTTCGCCTTTTGCCACCATCCGCCGCGCCACGAATCGCGTGATTGTGTACATTCCCACCAAATTCACGGCGATTTCTTCCTGCACATCTGGCAACTTTGTCTGCAAAAAGGAGGCTTGATGTGCCACGCCTGCACAGTTAATCAGCAGGTGAATCGCGCCATAGTTTCGCCAAGCTTGGGCGATTGCCACATTCACCTCTACCACCTGCGTCAAGTCGAGCGGCAGCACCACGGCTTCCGCGCCCAGTGCCTCTACTTCTTCTGCCACCTCCATCAAGAGCTGCTGATTTCGCGCCACCAGCAGCAGCCTTGCCGCTCCTTGGCGGGCAAGTTCCAAGGCGATCGCTTTACCAATTCCCCGTGAGGCTCCGGTAACGAGAGCCGTCTTTCCTAAAATATTCACAGTCAGAACCTCCTAAATACGAGTCTCGCTGCATTCAAGAGACTAAATCTTGTCTGAATCAGCTTGCAAAAACTTGCCGAAATCAGAGCATCGAATGCAGTTGAACAGAATGCGTGGATTTAGAGTGGCTTGCGTCCGGGTATTGAGTCCTTCAAAGGACGCAGCTTGCAATTTGTCTCATGAGTTGCTACGGGTTCCATGCCCTGTTTGGGAACGCTGAGGACTCAGACTCTAGCCAGTGGGGGCAACCGCTTGAGGAGCCTTCAAGTTGATCCGGATAAAGTGGAAAGGTTAAGTGAATTAAAAAGAATGTTAAGAAGGAACAATGCTTGTCAACAGAAACTGTTCAACAGGGAGTCAACAGGGGGCTGTAGACATTGAGATATCGCATCGGAGCTTCTCTCTTCAGTGCCAAACAATCTGGACAAGACGATCTATGTCAGAGGGTCTATTCCAGATGGGTTAGCAGGTGAACTATCTGCACACCTTAGCAACGGGATCAAGTATCTGCAACATTTCATAAAATTTTTCAATGTTCTTTTACATCAGGGATCGCTGTTTTACAGAGGTCAAGCGACTTGCCCATAATGAATTGAGCCTGTTTAGGTGGATCAATTGCGTAACATTGCTAATCGTTATCAATGAAACCGCTATTTGTCATCTGCGTCACAAATGGCCGCTCTTTGGGATCGACATTAGGTTTAGTCCTCAGCACTGCTTAAAAGTAAAGCCCGTAAAATCCGGTTTGGGGATTTTACGGGCTGAGTTGTTTCACGGGATCAATTGAATCTTACAAAATTGGCTGAGCTGTATGCTCTAAACTTTCAGCACCCACTGGCTGCGGCTGTCAGCGCTCACGAAAGAGGCAGGAACAATGGGAATACTCACCCCAAGCGACACAAAGGCAGCGCGAATTGCGGTTGCATGAGCTGCCTCATCAGAACCAATGCTGGCCCCTGCGGTGATTAGCGCAGGAGTTTTGAGCTTAGCAATCTCGGTTGCGTAGGCGATCGCTGCATCCGTTTCCAGCGCCAGCGCCAGCTTTGCAATATTGACATCGCTATCAATGTTGCCTTCACCCCGCTGAATATAAGAAGAGAGATCGTA
Source organism: Drouetiella sp. (assembly GCF_059504425.1). Lineage (NCBI taxonomy): Bacteria > Bacillati > Cyanobacteriota > Cyanophyceae > Oculatellales > Oculatellaceae > Drouetiella > Drouetiella sp. Next base: position 308,118 of record NZ_JCACIN010000040.1, on the reverse strand, counting down.
GCTGCTTGCCGCGACCGCAGGAGTTGCTCCTAGACTTTTAACGACTTCAGTGAGCTTATCGCGATGCGCCATATGATCGCGCAAGTTGCCTTGTGCTACAGCTAAGACAGCTTGACCTACATTGGAGTTGCTGAGCTTGCCAGCCGCAAATTGATAAGCCCAAATGGCTTGATGCTCATAAAATAGCGCCTGATTTAAGACTTCAGCATCACCTGAAGCAGCCATTCCTAAAGCCTGACTCGATCCTGCCGAGAGCGCTGAAAGCCCGATCGCGCTTGATAACCCTGCGATCGTTCCTCCTACCAAAATCCCCCGACGAGAGAGGACTTTACTACGACGGGAGCGCATTTGGCTCAGATCAAAATTATCGTCATTCACGCTAGTATTCTCCTTTCTTCACGCTCAAGATACCTATGATGAACAGCATTAGGGAAGCTGCGAGTTATGCTCTTCCACTGTTCTGTATATGATTACGAGAATGAAAGTGGATTGGATTGATTCAGCTAAAACTCACTCAAAGTTGATTGGGTTTTATTGATGCTTAGAAAATTATACGAGTCTGCACAAAGTTTGGATTGGTTAGACGATCGCCTCGTCTACTTCCTCAGGATCACAAACTAACGCGATGTGCCACTCTTTTTCTAAAGCTTTTGATCTACATGGGGCAGGCATCTTGTACCCATTTGAATTGGAACCACAACAGATCCTGGTACGGGCTTGGCATTGCCAAGCCCCTTCTGAGGTTCGATGTGCCCACAAATTCGTTTAAATCGGTATTACCTGCCCAGATTCGGATGGACAAGATGTCTACCCTACAAGACTTTCAGATCAAGTTGCACATCGCGTAAACTAACCTGCAATAGTTTTTGGGGTACTGGTATTCACGTACTGATTTTTTATGGAGTAGGCAAAGACCACCCCATAAAAAATCAGTACATTTTGAGGACTACCGTTTTTGGGTTTTATTTTGTACGCGAGCCTTGCTCAACTTTCAAGAGCTATTCTGGAGGCTTGTCTTCTGGGGTTTCCACCATGGCAGACTTAGCGCGATTCACCAAAGACCGAATTCGCTCCATCTGCGACTCACAGGCTGCCCTCTGTTCGGGAGACATCTGGGTTGTGTCAATTCTTAACATTTGCTCATAGGAGCGAAAAATCTGAAACGCATAGCTGGCGATCGCCACCTGATCTTGCGGCAGGGAATCAATATGCTGCACTAAATCTGCGCAGGTGGCTGAAGGGAATAGCCCAAAAACATCGGCATACAGGGGCGGCAATGTATCCGATCGCTGCTGCAATTCGTCCAGGATGGGCAATGCTGCTGGCGGCACCTGCCCATCAAAATCAGCTAAAGAATTCAACAGCGCCAGTAGCAAAGCGTTGGTGTGTTTCTTTTTCAATCTACGATACCTAAAAAATCCTTGGCTCTCTACCAGTTTAGCAAGGGGTTGGCATCCCTAATTCTGGGGCGATCGTTTAGAAGCTTTGAATGACCCATCGCCTTGTTTAGAATATTACCTGTACTGAGAGACTATCTCTGAAATAATGAGCAGCAGTGTTCAGGATATTTTTCTATGAGTAGTCGAGGAGTGGTTTACTGTGGTGCAACTAATTTGGCTTATCTGGAAGCTGCATTAATTAGCGCAATGGCTCTACGCCAGCAGGAACCCGAAATATCTATTACGTTAATTTCTGATCAGCCTTTGTTGAAATTTCTGCCGCTGCACAGCCATAGCATCACGCCTAAGTTTCTCAGTCCAGGTGAAATTGATACTCATCCCTTTTCATCTCGACAGATCAAGACCTGCCTCAATCTCCTGAGTCCTTATCAGGAAACGCTGTTTTTAGATGCAGATATTCTGCCGCTTCAGCCTATTTGTGATCTCTGGAATCACCTTGTCTACGGCGATTTTGCAATGGTGACTGACCGACTGCCCAGAGTAGCTTTGTGTGACCATGTGGCGCTGGAGGAGAAAACCTACACCCTGCAACGTTTACCCGGAAGTACCACACACTTTAATAGCGGGGTGATGCTTTGGCGCGATACGCTGGCAGTTCAAACCCTGTTTCAGCAGTGGCATGAAGAGTGGCGAAAATTTCAAAAACATGATCAGCTGGCGCTGGTGAGGGCGCTTCATAAAACGCAAGTTCCCGTGATACAGCTGCCCAAGACCTACAATGTGTCTCCCATAGATGCCGAATCAAGATTTGGAAAACACCAGGCTCATCTGCTGCACTGCTGGGGCGGAATGGTAGCTTCGGGAGAGTTTCGTCAGTTTGCTCACAATTACTATCCTGAGGTGGTTGAAAAAGTCGTTTCTTTATTTGAAAGCAGTCATGCTATTCTTCAGCCTGTACTTTTTCAGCCTATGAAGGTTGAGTGAATGGCTCCTTTGGCTCTTCCTCATAACTCTTCATAAGAGGATGGATATAGAGTAGTGAATGTTGGAATCATAGGCGATCGCACATGGGTAGGCTTTGGGATTTGAAAGGCAGGTGGTTGAGTCGAGATCTAGCGGCTTGGGTGCTAATGGCGATCGGGGCAACCCTGATGACAACTGGTTTGGCACCCTTGAGTTGGGCGCAGTCCTTGCCAACGCTAGAAAGGCAATCCGCTCAGCCTGATGCTCAGACGGCTGAGGGACAAATGGCGATTGGGGTACAGTATGTGCAGCAGGGACAGTTAGAGCCAGCGATCGCTGCCTTTCGTCAAGCTGCGGCGCTCAATCCAGCCTTTGCTCCTGCACACTACAATCTGGGTTTAGCGCTGCGCCAGCAGGGAAACCTTCAGGCAGCGGCTAACTCCTTCTATCAGGCGCTGCAAGCCGATCCGGGTTTTGCCCTAGCCTATGCCAGTTTGGGGGCGGCGTTGCTGGAGGGTGGCAATCTTACTCAGGCTTCAGAATACTTGCAGCGTGCTGTCTTGCTCGATCCCAATTTGGGGCTAGGACATTACAATTTGGGTCTGGTTTACCAACAGCAGAGACAGACTGATCGGGCGATCGTCGAGTTCAAAAAAGCCGCCCAGCTCAGCACCAATGCTGCCGAGCCGTCCTACCACCTTGGCTTAATCTATTTGCAACAGGGGCAAACTGCGGCGGCAACTGAGGCTCTACAACGCGCCGTGACGCTAAACCCGCGTTACTCAGAAGCGCATTACAGTCTGGGGACTATCTGGTATCAGCAGGGCAATCTCAATCGCGCCTTGGATTCATTTCGGCGATCGGCGGAGGCTAACCCCAATTACCCCAATGCTTACTATGGCGCAGGGTTAGTGTTTATGCAGCAGGACAACTCTACGGAAGCTCAGCGGGTTTTGCAGTACGCCAGAGATCTCTTTGCGGCTCAGGGCAATACGCAATGGGTGGAGCGATCGGCTCAACTTTTGCAGCAGGCACAGAGTCGGTGATGTCATGACTTTCAATGCTGAGGGAGAGAGCAAAATATATGAAGACGCTTCTCACTGCATCATTCAGGGGGATGCGCTTGAAAACTTGAAGCGCCTTGAATCAGAATCGGTTAACCTAATTTTTGCCGATCCGCCTTACAACATTGGCAAAAATTTCGATGGTCTAGTTGAAGATTGGTTAGAAGAAGAGTTTCTGAGCTGGACGTATCAATGGATTGATGAATGCCATCGTGTTCTCAAGCCTAATGGTACTTTTTACTTGATGAACAGCACAGAAAATATGCCCTACCTTGATATCAAGTGCCGCAAAAGTTTCTGCGTTAAAAGCAGAATTGTTTGGACTTACGACAGCTCAGGAGTACAGGCTAAAAATCACTTCGGATCTCTATATGAGCCAATACTTATGCTGACGAAGCATGAAAAGAACTATACGTTTAATGCTGTCGATATCCAAGTGGAGGCAAAGACGGGTGCAAAGCGTCAATTGATTGACTATCGCAAAGAACCTCCTCAGCCGTACAACACGCATAAAGTGCCGGGTAACGTTTGGGATTTTTCGCGAGTACGGTTCAAGATGGAAGAATATGAAAATCATCCCACTCAAAAACCAGAAGCTCTTCTGGAGCGAATTATTTTAGCCTCTTCAAATGTTGGAGATCTTGTACTAGACCCATTCTCTGGTAGCTTCTCCACCAGTGCAGTTGCCAAACGCTTGGGAAGAAGATCTATTGGAATTGAGATTAACGAAGACTATATCAAAATAGGAATTCGTCGCTTAAATTTACCTTCTACTTACACTTTTGAAGAGTTAGAAAAACAGAAGAAAAGAAAAACAAAAAATCTTTCCAAGCAATCAAGAACTTTGCTTAGAGATCAGCCAAAGCATATGTTTCACTATCCAGACTCTGTTAATGTACTGACCCAATAAAGGAAGTATTTTAGCTTCGTCTCTGTTTACTCAGACCCTGAAAGGCGATCGGTTTTAGCGGATAATTTCGCTAAGCTCAGTAGAGCATAAATGCTCGTTGATTCTCCAAAAAGTTAATTTTTTGGGGTTTTGGGTTGCGCTACGCGCAACCCAAAACCCCGTTTGCAATCTGCTGAAGCTATTAGTAAACCGAGAAGGATTTTACGGATTGACGAAATTTCTCCTGAGACTTTTCCCAGCGCTTCTCAGTAGTGGAGAGATTGTAGGTAAACAACTGACCGCGCCGCACGACAACGCTAGCCAAATTGTGACGAGCCTGAGTCGGCAACTGAACGGCATATTCCAACAGGTAGTAAGTTTCATCACCCACTTGACGAGCTTGGGCATCTACGAGTTCTGCCGTGCGGTTAGAGCCGGGGGGGGCGATCGCATTCTTTGACAGCCTGTAACCCACTTCGCTCGGCGTACCCAATTCCTCTAAGGTTTTGCCATCTGGCACGTCGCTAATGATGACGCTGGCGTTTTCAGTCTCTTCAATAATGTCGTGTAGCACCACGTCTGCGTCGCTGACCTTCACCGGAACCCAGCCGTTGGGATAAAGAAACTCGTACCCTTTATAGCTCTCAACGTAGCCTTTGAGTCCGGCTCCAGCTACGGTAGGGGCACAGCTTTGTATCGTCAAACTCAGCACTACCAGCAGCACGACCGCAATTCGCTTCAGCATCTCAAGACTTCCTAAAACCTTTCATCCTCAAATTTTACTGGCTTGGGGGACGCTACGATCGCCGATCGATCTCATTGCCGCTCTAATTTGCTTCCCTATTTCTTCAGCTTTGCCTTTGCCCGTCGCCAAAATGCCTCCAATTCTTCCGAGCTGTAGTCGGTAAGCGATCGCCCTTCACTCAAAGCTTCTACCTGACTAAACCGTTCGACAAAGCGCTGGTTAGTGCCCCGCAAAGCTGCATCCGGGTCTAACCCGTACCAGCGGGCTAGATTGACGATTGTGAACAGCAGGTCGCCCAATTCCTCTTGCTGCCGTGCCTGGGTTTCTTCCTCGATCGCCAGCCGAAATTCACCCAGCTCCTCCTGAAATTTCTCCCATACGCCCTCTACATCTTCCCACTCAAACCCCACAGATGCCGCCTTTTGTGAGATTTTCAGGGCGGCGGTGATTGGGGGCAGCGATCGCCCGTAGCGGCTGAGGCGAGGGCTAAGGGTTTGCACTTGAGTCTTTGCTGCCTCCTCAGCCGCTTTGATTTGCTCCCAATTTTGATGGACTTCATCAACGCTAGCAACGGTTACGTCGCCAAAGACATGGGGATGCCGCCGGATCAGCTTCTCCGAAATGTGATCTGCCACGGTGGCAAGGTCGAACTGTGCGGCTTCGCTGGCAATCTGTGCCTGTAACACGACTTGCAGCAGCAAATCGCCCAACTCATCGGCGATCGCCTCTGGTTCACCCTGCCGAATTGCATCCACCACCTCGTAGGCTTCTTCCAGAACATAGGGAATCAGGGTTTCAGGGGTCTGTGCCAAATCCCAGGGGCAGCCGTCTGGCGATCGCAGCTTTGCGACCACTTCCATCAAGCGTTGGAGTGCGTCGAGGCTCTGCTGACGAGTTTCTGAATGCGGAGCGGTCATGATGAGTTGGAGGTGAAGATTTGCCCTTATTCTAAGCCAGCCCTCCAGTCCAAGTTACAGCAATTTTCAATTGCATAAATCACACTTAACCAAGTGCAAAGGATCGTCGACTAAACAACCTGTACAACCTTAAATCCATGTTCCAAAGCGTTGTAGGAATCAGCCACTCCTGATTTTCTCTCAGCTCATCTTTTAACCTTCTTCTTTGCTTTACCGTTCTTACTGCGTTTGTGGGACGATACTAGCCAGTCAGCCGTGTAGTGGCTAAAGGCTCCGAGTTCTAGACCCACTATAAAGGCGATCGCTTCGACCCGATGTTGCCAGAGCAATTGCCTAATGACGCTGCCAATATCTTCCCAAGTCCAGCCCAACTGCCAGAGTTCGTTTGCTAGCGCCAAGCTAGCAAAACCCGCAAATCCCAGCCATGCCAGCAGATAAATAACCCGTACGGTCGTTCCAGTAATGGGCGCATGAGACCAGGGCGATCGATGCTTCATGCTGCCTCGGTAGGGCAACCAGATCCAGCGCAGCCAGCCCCAGCGCTTGTATTGCACAGAATGAATGTCGAGATCAGGTCCCAACATGAGTCCTCCAAACAGGAACCCAGCGCAAATCATCAGCGTTGCCATGCCTTGCTGAGTTCCGACGAGATGCCGAGTTGCCGCGAGAGTCAGTCCTGCTACTACAGGCAGAGACCATAGGGTGATGCGATCGTGGGTTTTACCCGAAGGCATGGAGAATTGTTCCAGAATTTTATTTCTGAGAAGATCTTAGCAAGCTGTGATTAGTCTGCTATCATCTTTAACTGTACTGATGTGACGAATGCGCCGAGGCGTATCTCTAAGCACGGGCGGTTAGCTCAGTTGGTAGAGCGCCTGCCTTACAAGCAGGATGTCGCGGGTTCGAGTCCCTCACTGCCCATAGATGTTGTACGTTCGTACACAAGGTCTTGCTTTGATGTGAAGCAGTGCTTTTTACAGAGATTTTCAATTGCCTTTTTCAGATGGGTATTCTAGGTCAATCTTTTCGATTGACACTAAGTTTTAAACTTGACAAATAGCTATGGCATTACGTAATTGAGTTAGGGCGAGTTAATTTTTGAAAGCCTCGCGGAGCGGGGCTTTCAAAAATCTTTAGGACTACCGCCAATTAATAACGCGCTTTAGGCAGGAATCACGATCGCCTCGCTACCCGATAGATCAAACGCAGTATGAATCACTTGAAGTGCCCGTACGCCGTCTGATTCAGGCACAACGCAGCTAATTTTGATTTCAGAAGTCGCAATCATCTGAATATTGATTTGCTGTTGGGCGATCGCCTCAAACATGCGCGCTGCAATGCCCGGTCGTCCCACCATGCCTATGCCCACAATGCTGACCTTAGCGATCGCCGGATCGACCGTCACTTCGCCATGACCCCATTCGTCTGCGGCTTTTTGCAAGAGCGCTCTCGCTTCTTCCGCATCCTGCTGTGCCACGGTAAAGGCGATGTCCCGCGTAGCGATCCCATCAATTAGACGGCAGCGCTGAGACTGAATAATCATGTCTACACTGATGTTGCAGTTTGCCAGAAGCGTAAAAATCTGAGCTGCCATGCCAGGGCGATCGGGCACATGACGTATCGCCAATTGAGCCTGTTTGAGATCGAGCGCTGCTCCTCGGACAGGGGAAAGATTTGAGGCGATCGCCTCAGGATGATGTCCACGCGCCGGAGAACTGCTGACTTGAAACACGTCACAGAGGGCAGCAATGGCGCGATCGCAGTCTTCCGCCGCCACCGCGCAGCTAATCTTTACCTCTGAGGTTGAGATCATTTGGATATTAATTCCCGCCGCCGCCAGAGTAGAAAACATTTGTGCCGCTACGCCTGGTCGTCCAATCATTCCGGCTCCGGCAATGCTGACTTTGGCGATGTGGCGCTCTACCATAACCTCGGCTTCTCCAACCGCTGGGTCAGCATTGCGCAGGGCAGGGGCGATCGCTGCGGCTACCGCCTCGGCGCGATTGAGGGAGTTTTTTCTGACCGTAAAGGCAATGTCGTTGGTGTTGCCCTCATGAATTGACTGAATGATCAGATCGACATCTAGACTCTGACGGGCAATTTCACCAAACAATCGTGCTGCAATCCCAGGGCGATCGGGAACGCGTAGCATCGCCACCTTTGCCTGATCGGTATCAAACTCAATCGCATCCACAGGTTGAGCAATTTCTAACCCCTGAAGCGATCGCGGCTGTGGCAGCGGAGACACCACTCTTGTTCCCGGATCGTCTGACCAGCTCGATCGCACCACCAGCATCACGCCATAGTTGCGGGCAATTTCCACAGCTCGCGGATGCAGAACTTTTGCCCCAAGACTTGCCAGTTCCAGCATCTCATCTGAGGTGATTTCCGCCATGAGCTGAGCGTCGGGCACCAGTCGCGGATCGGTAGTCAAGATGCCGGGAACGTCGGTATAAATCTCGCAAGCATAGGCTTTCAGAGCCGCTGCTAATGCCACAGCAGAGGTGTCAGATCCGCCCCGTCCTAGGGTCGTAATCTCTAGATCGTCATGGCTAGAAACGCCCTGAAATCCGGCAACCACTACCACGCGCCCCTCGCGCAAATGTCGCTGCATCCGCTCAGTCTCAATGCTAAGAATACGGGCACGGGTATGTTCGGCTTCGGTGACAATGCCTACCTGTGCGCCTGTCATGGAAATTGCGGGTTGTCCCATTTCCTGGAGCGCCATGCTGAGGAGAGCGATCGAGATCTGTTCTCCGGTCGAGAGCAGCATATCCATCTCGCGACGGTTGGGGACAGGAGAAATCTCGTGTGCCAGCTTCACGAGTCCGTCAGTGGTTTTTCCCATTGCCGAAACCACCACTACCAAAGAATGTCCGGCTTTAACCGCTTTAATCACTCGCTGGGCAACCGCCTGGATTCTCTCAACCGACCCAACCGATGTACCGCCATATTTCTGGACAATCAATGCCATAGTGCCGCCAACCTGAACCTTTGAAAACCTGGAGTCTTTGCGCTCTTAGCCATGCTTGGCGCTGCTCTCAGCCATGATTTATTTACGGTAGCAGAGAGGTTGAGCGATCGCCGCATTTTCCAGAATTCTTTTCAATCGGCTGAGCTAGATCTGGCTCAAGAGCCGTCTTTGCGCTTAACCATACTTAACTTGTTCAATAGGGCTAAGTATGAACATAATCTGTAGGAGGCTTTGCCCTACCCTTCGGGAGCGTCGGGTAAGGCAGAGTCTCTAGTTTTTTATCACGAACCCCTTTTTTGAAAGACTGCCCAGGAAACAGCTATGATCGTTGGTGTAGCGGCAGGGCGATCGTCACTGAGTCTTTAGATTAGGGTTTTAAGAGATTAAAGCTTTAAGCCTCTACGAAGGATAGCGCTGCGCAAAGCTAGGGTTTAGCGTTGAACGTATTGAGAGAATGCTGAAGGTTTTCCGAGAGTTGAAACTGGACAGTTGAGCCGCCCATTGGGGGTTTACTCATGCCCATAACCAGATAGAGGGCAGAAGTGATCGCAGTCGCCTGAATAAGTTTTTGCCACATTTTCAAATGCCTCTGCTTTGACTCCTACCATCTTTCAATGCTGGGAGCTTAAACTGCATCCGCACTTCACCCGATTGGGCTTACTTAAACAGCATTTAGTGCAGGTTTTTTGCATACTAATGCAGTTGACAAATTGTTGGATCTATGCAGGTATAGTTGAACGCGCCTTGCTTTCCTTGCCATCTTGAGGATAATCCGGGTAACGTGAGGTACATATGAAGAAATACTTTAAATCTGAAAAGTCTAACCTGAAAAAAGCTGGTAATTCTCATAATAATTGCCAGACATAATTGTTAAAAATTGCCAGAAACAGAATTACCAGAAACAGCTAACTGCCAGAAATAGCGATGCCTAAACTTCCCTCTGTAGACCCCCAAATTAGTGTTGAGGAGTTAGCTCGACGGATTGCCGAGCCGAGCTTACAGCTCATTGATGTGCGAGAGCCAGAAGAGTTGGAAATCGCCCAGCTCGACGGCTTTGTGAATTTGCCGCTCAGCCAATTTGCTGACTGGGCAGAAAATATTCACAGCCGCTTTGAAGCAGATGTCGAAACCTTGGTCTTGTGCCATCACGGAATGCGATCGGCACAAATGTGCAGTTGGTTACACCAGCAGGGCTTCACCCGTGTCAGAAATATATCAGGCGGTATTGAAGCTTATGCGGCGATCGTTGATTCGACCGTTCCGCGCTATTGACCCCCCATCTCAGGTCTGTCCAACTTTGATCTCCCTGTCCCCTTCCCTGAACCGTCCATGCAAGTGAAGCTTAGTCCTCGCCAACAGCTAGTGCTTGGAGCAACGGTGCGCCAATATATCGCCACAGCTCGACCTGTGGGTTCTGAAGCACTTGTAGAAGACTTTAACCCTAGAGTGAGTCCAGCAACGATTCGGAATGCCATGGGCTATTTGGAAAAAGCGGGTTTGCTCTACCAACCCCACACCTCTGCTGGGCGGGTACCTTCTGATTCAGGCTATCGCATCTATGTCGATCGCCTGGTGACTCCTTCAGACGCGATCGCTCGTCAGGCAGACCATTTGCTCTCGGAACAGCTGAACTGGGAAGAAAACGGCTTAGAGGTGCTGCTTCGCGAAGCCGCCCAAATCTTGTCTACCCTCAGCGGCTACATTGCCTTAGTCACCATGCCGCAAACTAGCGCAGCTCACCTGCGACACTTGCAGCTGGTGCAGATTGATCCGCGTCGGGTAATGCTGGTGGTGGTGCTGGACTCTTACGCTACACAGTCGATTATGGTGAGCCTGCCTCAGATGCAAGAGGAGAGCTACCCCGATCCAGAACAACTCGATCGAGAGCTGCAAATTCTCTCCAATTTTCTCAACAGCCAGCTTCGCGGGCGATCGATTAACGATTTGTCTACCCTCAACTGGAGCGATTTGGGGCGCGAGTTCGATCGCTATGTGGATCTAATCCATACTTCTTTGACAGAGCTAAAGCGCCGTAGCGGCATGGCTCTCTCGACGCAAATTTTGATTAGCGGCGTGGCAGAAGTCCTTCGTCGTCAGCCAGAGTTCTCAGAGCTTCAGCAGGTGCAGACGATCATGCAGCTTTTGGAATCAGAGCAGGATCAGCTCTGGTCGCTGATCTGTGAACCCATGCTGTGTGAACCCACTGAACCTGGCGCACTGGGCAAGCGCGTCACCATTCGCATCGGAGCCGAAAATCCTCTAGAGCCGATGCGAACTTGTGCCTTGGTGTCTGCGACCTATCAGCGCGGTACGGTGCCTGTGGGTAGCGTGGGCATGCTGGGACCTACCCGCATGATGTACGAGAATGCGATCGCTCTGGTGGAAGCCGCAGCTGACTATTTATCAGGGGCACTGAGTCAGCCTGCCTAGGCAAAAATATGCACAGGTAAAAATCAAAAACACGACAACCGCCCTGGCGGTTGGGACGGGGGCATTTGGGGTGGAGCGCGTAGCGCTCCACCCCAAATGCCCTAAGCAAACTGGTGGCGGCTATATAGCGCTACGCGCTTAGATCCAAGGAGTTATTTTTTGAGAGAAACGTGCTGCCTTGCGCGTTACCTTAAAGGTGAGAACTCAATCTAGAACCTTCGCTGATGGATATTACCCCAGCTTTACCGACCTTTGTCATTACCCTACGAGAAGGCGTAGAAGCGGCTTTAGTCGTAGGGATCGTGTTGGCTTACCTCAAAAAGGCAGGGCAAGACCGCCTGAATACTTGGGTCTATGCAGGTATTGCCGCAGGCATCGCCGCAAGCGTGCTGATTGGCATTGTATTCAACGGAGCCTTGCTGACACTCAAACAGTCTAATCAACCTTACGCACCCGTCCTCAAGCCGCTTCTGGAGGGCATCTTCGGCGTAGGAGCGATCGTCCTGCTCACCTGGATGCTGGTGTGGATGACGCAGCAAGCGCGATCGCTTAAGGGGGAACTGGAGGGCGCGGTGTCTGTGGCGCTCCAAAAAACTGACGCAGGTTGGGGCATCTTTGGGTTAATCCTAATTGCCGTACTGCGAGAAGGCTTTGAAACCGTTGTGTTCATCTCTGCTCAGTTTCAGGAAGGCTGGCTGCCCTTGGCAGGAGCGATCGCCGGACTCTTGGGCGCAACGGGCATCGGCTTTTTGCTGTTTCGCCTGGGCGTAAAGATTAACCTACGGCAGTTCTTTCAATTTATGGGAGTTCTGCTACTGCTGATTGTCTCCGGGCTGGTAGTAGGCGCTCTGCGGCACTTCAACGGCGCGGTGGCGGCTTTAGCACAGGTTGATCCACAGTTTGCCACCCTTTGCCCTCAAACACGCGCCTCCTGCATCCTAGGTGGGCAGGTCTGGGATCTGAGCCAGGTTTTGCCCGATCGCCAGTTTCCCGGCATTCTGCTGAAGTCGTTCTTTGGCTACACCCAGCGGCTCTACTGGGTGCAGGCGATCGCCTACCTCACTTTTTTGCTGACCGTGGGCAGCATTTATTTCCAAAGTCTAGGCGGCAAGTTTTCACCTGCCTCCGCTTCAGCAGCATCGGATGCTGGGCGATCGCCTGTTAAGAATTAGAGATTCAGGATCGCCTTATCTTGAGCCACATACCCCAAGTTATGGAGCGCTTTCATCACCCTTAAAGCGCTCTCAGAGAGGCTCTCCTCATCGGTTCTGCATTCTACTTCTGCATTGAGCGGTGGTTCGTAGGGGTCGTCGATGCCCGTAAACTGCTTGATTTCCCCAGCACGAGCTTTTTTGTACAGCCCCTTTACGTCTCGCTGTTCGCAGACTGCCAGCGGCGCGTTGACGTAGACCTCAATAAAGTCGCCAATCTTCTCGCGCACTTCGTCCCGGATTTGCCGATAGGGAGAAATGGCAGAAACCAGCACAATTACCCCATTGCGGCTCAGCAGATGAGCCACAAACCCAATCCGGCGAATATTTTCATCTCGGTCTTCCTTACTAAAGCCCAAGCCTTTGGTGAGGTTCTGGCGCACAATATCACCATCCAAAACCTCTACTCTGTGCCCTTGTGCCCGAAGCTGCTGCTCGACCTCCATCCGGATGGTCGTCTTACCCGCGCCGCTTAGACCTGTAAACCAGACCGTTACCCCACGTTGTTCTTGAGTCATGCCCTTCAGAATTTAGTTAAAAGATCATAGCCTACGATCGCCACACAAAATCCAGAATCCGACCCTGCCCAAATTTACAGCAATTCCCATTTTGAAACAAAGCCCGAAGAAGCCCGCCGCAGGCGGGCTTCTTCGGGCTTTGTTGGGGGAGTTCGCGCCCGCAGGGCGCGAACTCCCCGGCATGAAACATAATGATGACTGCTGCCAAATTTAGGCTGGAGATGTCCCTGGCATCATTTCATGAGAGACTCTCAGAAGGACTGTTAAGATTTTTATTTAATTTCAATTAATTTTTTCAAGTTGTCCTCTACAGGCAGGCTGCCACACCACTTTATCTAATCGGGTTTAATTCAATCAGGTCGCTAGGCATCAGCCACCGACCTTCAACCCTCTCGAACCCCCTCAACAGTGGAACAACTCTACGCTCAGCCCGTCCCCATGAGTCCCCAAAACCCCCATATTTACAGCGGATTTCAGCTCCGTCGCGGTATGCCCTTTCCATTTGGTGCCACGATTGTCTTGGGGGGCGTCAACTTTTCAATCTTTTCCAACCACGCCACCACAGCAAACCTGGTGCTGTTCAAAAGAGGGGCGTTGGAGCCTTTTGCTGAAATCCCCTTCCTGCAAGAGTTTCGCTTGGGCAATGTGGTCAGCATGATTGTCCAGGATCTCGACCCTGAAGATTTGGAGTACGGCTACCGAGTCGATGGACCTCGCAGCATTGTAGAAGGGCACCGCTTTGATCCCAGCAAAATCTTGCTCGATCCCTACGCCAAAAGCATCGGTGGACGCAAGGTCTGGGGCACCCCCTTACCCGACAGCGAAATCTATCCCTACCGGGCACAGATTCGAGACAGCGACTTCGTTTGGGATGGCGATCGCCCCCTAGAGATCCCCGAAGAAGATCTGATCATTTACGAAATGCATGTGCGGGGCTTTACCCGTCACCCTTCATCGGGCGTCAAGCCAGAACACCAGGGCACCTTTGCAGGACTACAGGAAAAAATTCCCTACCTCAAGTCTCTGGGCGTGAACTGCGTTGAGCTAATGCCCATCTTTGAATTTGACGAGATGGACAATCCTCGAAACAACCCGTTGACAGGCGATCGCCTGTTTAATTACTGGGGATACAATACGATTGGGTTTTATGCTCCTAAAGCGGGCTATGCGGCTTCGGGCAAACAGGGGAGTCAGCAAAACGAGCTTAAAACGCTGGTCAAAGAGCTGCATAAAAATGGCATTGAAGTGATTCTTGACGTGGTGTTCAACCATACGGCGGAAGGCAATGAGTTTGGCCCCACCATTTCTTTCCGGGGGTTAGACAACAAGACCTACTATATGCTCACGCCAGAGGGCTACTACTACAACTTCAGCGGTTGTGGCAACACGCTCAACTGCAATCATCCGGTGGTGCGGGTATTCGTGCTGGACTGTCTGCGCTACTGGGCAGCGGAATATCATATTGACGGCTTCCGGTTTGATCTAGCCTCGATCTTGGGACGCGATCCCAAGGGTGTCCCTATGGCAAACCCGCCCTTGATTGAAACTCTGGCGTTTGATCCCATCTTGGCAAAGTGCAAGCTAATTGCCGAAGCCTGGGATGCGGGCGGTCTGTATCAAGTGGGATCGTTCCCAGACTACGATCGCTGGGGCGAATGGAACGGGAAATACCGAGACACCATCCGAAAATTTCTCAAGGGCGAGGGTCTTGTGACGGACTTGGCGCAGCGGCTGCAAGGCTCTCCCGATCTCTATGCCAAAGGCAACCGCACGGTCGATAGCTCAGTCAATTTCATTACGGCGCATGACGGCTTTACGCTGAGGGATCTGGTGTCCTACAACGAGAAGCACAACGAAGACAACGGCGAAGACAATCAGGATGGCGCAAACGACAACGATAGCTGGAACTGCGGCGTAGAGGGCGAAACAGATGACCCAGAGATTCAGGCGCTGCGCTGGCGGCAAATGCGCAATGCGATCGGCATTCTCATGGTGAGTCAAGGGATTCCCATGCTGCTGATGGGGGATGAAATGGCGCGGAGCCAAGGGGGAAACAACAATACCTACTGCCATGACTCAGAAGTCAACTGGCTTGACTGGACGCTGCTGGATACCCATGCCGATTTCTTTCGCTTCGTCCAACTTTGCATCGCCTTCCGCAATGCCCACCCCATTCTGCGCAACCGAGAATACTTCCGCAACCAGGACTATATGGGTAGCGGCTATGCCGATATTAGCTGGCATGGCACCCAAGCCTGGAACGCCGACTGGTCAGATTATTGCAGCACTCTGGCATTCATGCTGTCCGGCAAACACGCCAAGGGCGGCACTGTGCATGACGATTTTATTTACGTGGCTATGAATACCCACTGGCAGTCCTATGATTTTGAGCTACCGCAGCTGCCGATTGGTCAAAACTGGCATGTATTCGTTGACACTCGCAGACAGCCGCCCGAAGATATCTGGGAACCTGGTCACGAGCCAGTCTTACACCATCAATCGAGTATTCTAGTGGGCGATCGCGCTATGGTAATTTTAGTGGGTCGGTAGCTCCAGTAGATCAGTAGTAAATTTAGTCATTTATACGGGTCGAACATTGTCATGAATTGATCATCTAATCGGGTCGCCAAAATCTGCAAAGAATCCTTATGCCCCCCACTAGGAGAGACTTGTTGCATTACGCTGGGGAATGCTAAAGTAATAAGCGAGTTTTACTTCGGCTGATTCAGTGTTGTCTCTGCGGTTTTTTAGCATTGACTGGGCGTTTCTCCGAATCTCGACCCATCCATTCCATGATCCGGAGGATCATCCATGTCAATTTACGTGGGCAACCTGTCCTATCAAGTTGCCGAAGAAGATATTACAGCTATCTTTGCTGAATACGGTACGGTTAAGCGTGTTCAGCTACCTGTCGATCGGGAAACAGGTCGGATGCGCGGCTTTGGCTTTGTCGAAATGTCGTCTGATGCTGAAGAAACGGCTGCTATCGAGGCGCTAGATGGCGCTGAGTGGATGGGTCGCGACCTGCGCGTCAACAAGGCTAAGCCCCGTGAAGAGCGTCCTCGGTCTTCGGGCGGCGGTGGCGGCGGCTGGAGCGGCGGTGGCGGCAACAGCTACGGTGGTGGCGGTGGTCGCGGTCGCTACTAAGTCGCTACTAGATTAATTATTCTTGAATGGTTTAACACAATTTGTTGCGCTGTGTAAGCGTTCAGTTTCATTTGCTCTATGTTTTTTGAGCCGGAGAGCATAATGTTTTGAAAAGGATGCAGGCTTGCATCCTTTTTTTGCGCTATCTATCTAGAGTTTCCTGTGATCGCGCCACCTGCAATGCCCATTCCATTTGTCTCAAGATTCCTCGCATCATTGCCACCTCTGCCTCTGATGGATAGGCTCGGTTAAACAATCGCCGAAACTTTTCCATGCGACTAGATGACGTGTGGGGATATAGATAGCCAATCTTGAGCAATAGGGTTTCGAGCTGTTGATAGTAGCCTTCTAAGACTTCTAGAGGGGCTAGGTCAGATGGGGAGGTGGGCAGGGAAGGAGATGGGGCGAAATTGGCGATCGCCATATGCAGCTCATAGCAGCAGATAGCGACTGCCTGCGCCAGATTGAGAGAGGGATAGACCTCTGTTGAGGGAATGCGGATGAATCGCTGCGCATAGTTCAACTCCTCCTTAGTTAGCCCTCGATCTTCGCGTCCAAAGATCAGGGCAGACTGCCAGGAGGGGCGATCGGGCGCAGGTTCTGTCGCAGATTCCATTAACCAGGGTAGAGCAGCTCTAGGCGACTCCAGAGTAATAGTGAAGGCAGTGCGATCGCGTCCTGTGGTGGCGATCGCTTTTTGGCAACCCTGCAAGGCTTCAGGCAGGGTGGGGATTTCTTGAGCAGCTTCAAGAATATCGGCAGCGTGGACTGCCATCTGGCGGGCTTCGGGGCTGGTGCGATCGCACTGCGGATTAACCAGCACAAGCTGACTTAAGCCCATGTTTTTCATCACTCTTGCTACCGAGCCGACATTAAGAGCGCCTGCTGGCTCCACCAGAATAATTTTGACATGGGCTAATGCGGTTTCGGGCATGGCAGAGAAGGGGCAAAAGGTTGCGCTATGGGAATGTTAGGCTGTAGAACGTAAATAATACTTAATACTTGCACTTCTCAGCCCTGATTTTCTTCACCTTACTTCTAAACACCCTCACTTCTAACCCCCCTACCTCTAACCACCATGGGACGTTCACGCGATAAACAGGAGTCTTTAGGGCGAGTTCGCTCTAAAGCCGATCTGCCCACTAAAATCTGTGTGGTGTGTCAGCGCCCTTTTACCTGGCGAAAAAAGTGGGAAGATTGCTGGAACGAGGTGAAATATTGCTCAGAGCGATGTCGGCGGCATCGATCGGCGGCGCAAGATAGCCCAGAAGCTTAGAAAACCCAGAAGCTCAGAAAGTTCAGCAGCTTAGAAAGTTCAGAAATTTAACGATCAATGAGTAACAGCAATGCAGCCTAAGTTAATTATTCACGGTGGAGCAGGTCTGCACGGCAAGGGAAATCTAGAAGAGGTGCGGCGATCGCTTTATGCCGTCATTGATGAGGTCTACCCAATGCTGATATTGGGGGCTGAAGCCGAAGCTGCCGTGGTGCGCGGCTGTCAGCTCTTGGAGGACAATCCTCGCTTCAATTCTGGCACGGGTTCGGTGCTGCAATCGGATGGGCAGATTCGCATGAGTGCCTCGCTGATGAGCGGTACGGCGCAGCGGTTTAGCGGCGTGATCAACGTCTCGCGGGTCAAAAATCCGATCGAGTTAGCCAAATATCTGCAAACCTCAGACGATCGCGTCCTTTCAGATTTTGGTGCCACGGAACTGGCGAGAGAGCTAAATATCCCTTCTTTCGATCCGTTGATCAAGTCTCGGATCAAAGAATGGATGGAAGAACGCGAACATAACTTCAGCCGAGCTATGGCGGATGTCATGGCTGATCCGGAAGCCGGACGGGGCACGATCGGCGTTGTGGCGCTAGATAGCCAGGGGCGCTTAGCGGTGGGCACTTCCACAGGCGGCAAAGGCTTTGAGCGGGTCGGTCGGGTCAGCGATTCTGCCACGCCTGCGGGCAACTATGCGGCACTGGATGCGGCGGTGAGCTGCACAGGCATTGGGGAAGACATCCTAGACGAATGTTTTGCGGCACGAGTGGTCGTGCGGGTGACAGACGGAATGGCAATTCAAGATGCCTTTGCCAAATCGTTTGAGGAAGCCGCCCGAAATAAGCGAGATTTTGGGGCGATCGGCATTGGTGTTGATGGAGTGATTGCCTGGGGTAAAACCAGTGAGGTGCTGATTTCGGCGTGTCACAACGGTGAGGAGGTTAGCGATACGTTGGAGACAGGGATTGGAGTGGAGACGGGTGTTTTTTAGGAGTCAGGAGTCAGGAGTCAGGAGTCAGGAGTCAGGAATCAGGAGTTTCAGGGCTGCTGTGAGAATGGCTTCTCGATCGACCCTTTCACCCAGTGCTGAAGTTTCGTAGCGTCCTTCAAAGGCTTCTATCGCTGCCTTCTTGAGAGCGACATCGTAACCTTCTTCTAGAATCTCGCGCAGCTCTGTTGCATCTAAGAAGTAGCCTTTAGATTTGCGCCGCCTGTTTATTTTATGAATTTCACGAACAGCATTCTCAATGGACATTTCCCACGATCGCATCGATCGCTGCTCGGCACGCTGCTTAATCAGATAAATCAGCAAAATCACGCCAGAGCTATCAATTTTGTTGATTTTATCGCTCAGGCTCATCTCTTCAAGCTCATCGACCAGCAGCAGGGCGCTGCTCACGTTTCCTTCTAGGAGAAGCTGCCGCAGTTCCAGGAGTTCTTCCATTGGGTTTAAAGATAATCCGCATTTCACAAATTTTAGCGGGTGAACCTGTTTTAGCGGGTGAATGTGTTTTAGCGGGCGAACCTGCCGATCGCCAATTAGTACAATTATTCTTAAGGTGAATTATCCTTAGAAAAGCGATTTTGAGAAAGTGACGATGCAAGTTTTGCTGGTCTGTCTTGTGCTGTTTTTTGTTGCCTCTGAGCTATATCAGTGGATACAAGGAATGACGTTACCTCTGCCGATGCTGATCGTGGCTGGTGTGGCGCTGGCGATCGCTTCTAATCTTCGCAGTCTCTCAGTGCCGTCTTGGAGTGTCCAGCTATTTCAAGTCAGTGCAACCTTGCCCAGTCCGGTATTGCCTAACGTGTCTGAGCCAGTCACGCTTAAACTAGGTATGACTGAGTTTTCAGTGCAGTTGCCCAATTTTATCTATTAGGTGCAGCCCTTTAAAGCGGCGATGTCAGAGCAAGTCAACGAACTCGTCTACGCTCAAGCCCACTTGTCGAATAATCGCACGCAACGTACCTCGGTCTAGCTCCTTATGATCCGGTACCGAGACAGTCGCTCTAGGTTTTTCACGAACCAGAATGATGTGGCTTCCACGCTGTCTATCCACAACAAAGCCTATTTGCTCAAGCGCTCTAACACACTCCGCACCTGAGACAACAGGCAATTTGCTCATACCAGTACGACCTCAACCTGATCATCTGGAACAGACTCGCCCCGGTTTTGCAGAACTTCGACGTAGAGAGTAATTGCCTCTTCTATATTTTCCAGAGCTTCATCACGGGTTCTGCCTTGACTGATACAACCTGGTAAACTTGGCACTTCTACAACAAAATAGCCGTCTTCGCCGGGATATAGCAGCACTTTACGTTTGGAATTAATCTGTGGCTCTACCACGGTCATTGCTCAGTACCTGTCTAGTACATATCATTCAAATGGTAACACTCTCAAACAGGCGTACGGAGCGGTTGCGACGGTATGGTCGGGTACCCACGGGATTTTCTCTCCCAGTCTGCCGATCGCCAATTAGTACAATTATTCTTAAGGTGAATTATCCTTAGAAAAGCGATTTTGAGAAAGTGACGATGCAAGTTTTGCTGGTTTGCCTTGTGCTGTTTTTTGTTGCCTCTGAGCTATACCAGTGGATACAAGGAATGACGTTACCTCTGCCGATGCTGATTGTGGCTGGGGTGGCGCTGGCGATCGCTTCTAATCTTCGCAGTCTGTCAGTGCCGCCTTGGAGCGCCAATCCGCCCCAAGTCTTTGCTCAAGCCATGCCTGAGCCAGTTGTACCCAATCCAGTTGCGTCTAAGCCTTCAGTACAGTTGCCTGACTTTATTTCTCAGACTCAGCCTGTCTCTACCGTCAAACCTGTAGTTGAATCGGGGAAAGGTGAATAAGGCGATCGCTCTGTACAAGATGGTGAAGTCTAGCTTATCTACTTGTTCCACAGGACTTTTTATTACGCTGAAATGCAAGGTTGTTTATCAGCCAGTGGTGTCTGAGTAGAGTGCAGCAACACTTCTGAATAAGGTTTTGAGAATGAACTCAATGCAGTCATTAAAAAACATCAGCCGGAGAACGAAAATTAAAAAGCGTCTTTACGAATTTGCGCTAGTTACTTTTCTGGTTCTCAATGTTTTGTCTTACGTTGGTGTTTATGTTCTGACACACTTTAGCTCTCCAACCCATTGGGCGATCGGGCTTTCCAGACCTAATAGCTCTAAACTTCCTACTAGCATTGGACTCGAATATACGACGCAGCGGATTTCAATCAATCAGACTGAGTGGTTAGAAACCTGGTTCATCCCAGCTCAAAATGCTACCCCTAGGGGAACAGTTTTACTCTTTCCAGGGAACGGTGGTAGCAAAGCCAAACAGCTTCTAGCGCCAGCCCAGGTCTTTCATAGCTTGGGCTACGATACCTTACTGGTTGATTTTCGAGGGGTAGGAGGTTCTAGTGGTGACACAACAACGCTGGGCGTACGAGAATCTAAAGATGTGGCTCTGGCAGTGAGTTATGCTCAACGCTCAAACTTCAACCGCCCCTTCGTTCTTTATGGTGTGTCGATGGGGAGCGCCGCAATCTTGAAAGCAATTGCTCATGAAAAAGTCAATCCTGACGCTGTAATTCTAGAGCTTCCCTTTGCACGTCTTCTAGATACTGTAAGAAGTCGATTAAGAGCCATCAGAGTGCCAACATTTCCGATAGCTGAAATGCTTGTGTTTTGGGGGAGCGTTCAACATGGATTTGATGGTTTTGCTCACAATCCAGTCGCGTATGCAAGCCAAGTCAGATGCCCAACTCTGCTATTTCATGGCAAGCTTGACCCCTGGACTAATCTAGCAGAGATCGATCAAATCTTTCAGAACTTGCCGAGTTTTAAGCAGCTAGTAATTTTCCCCAACACGGGTCATAGCTTACTGGTCACGATCGATAAAGAACTCTGGCAGCGAAGTATTGATCAGTTTCTCAGAGCAATTTAAGATGACGAGCTACGGCACAACTGCCTGTGGTGTAGCCAAGACATGGCGATCGTTGACCCAGAACGATGTCTCGAAAGCTTGATATCCTGGTAGATCGGATAGCTTACTCCGTGAACTCCTTTATCAGCAAAATTCATGTCTGCACTTGTTGAAGCCCCGCTTGCTTTTCCGCTTGCCGCCGTTGTCGGACAGGAAGCCATCAAACTGGCGCTATTGCTGGCGGCGATCGATCCCAGTTTGGGCGGCGTGGTGATTGCCGGACGGAGGGGCACCGCTAAGTCAGTGATGGCACGGGCGCTGCATGCCTTACTGCCGCCGATCGAGGTGATTGAAGGCTCTTTCTGCAACTGCGATCCCGACCGACCTGACGAGTGGGACGATGAGGCGTTTGAAAAACTGAATGCTTCTCTCTCGCAAGATGCTCTGCCGACTCGCGTGATTCCTACCCCCTTCATTCAAATTCCTCTGGGTGTCACCGAAGATCGGCTGCTGGGTTCGGTTGACGTGGCGCTGTCGATTAAGCAGGGCGAGACGGTGTTTCAGCCCGGTCTTCTGGCCGAAGCGCACCGGGGCGTGCTGTATGTGGACGAGGTAAATCTGCTGGATGATCAGGTGGCAAATCTGCTGCTGTCGGTGCTGACGGAAGGGCGTAACCAGATTGAGCGAGAGGGCATCAGCTTTCAGCATCCCTGTAGACCGCTGCTGATCGCCACCTACAATCCCGAAGAAGGCGACCTGCGCGAGCACTTGCTGGATAGAATTGCGATCGCCCTTTCAGCAGATTCCGTTTTGGGATTGGACGATCGCGTCGAGGCAGTCAATCAGGCGACTTCCTACGCAGAGTCTCCCCAAGTTTTTCTTCAGCAGTACGCCGAAGATTTGGACAGCCTGCGAACACAAATCATCCTGGCGCGGGAATGGCTGAAGGATGTTCAAATTAAGACGGAGCAAATTGCCTATCTGGTGAACGAGGCAATTCGGGGCGGCGTGCAGGGACACCGGGCAGAACTGTATGCCCTACGAGTCGCCAAAGCTCACGCGGCGCTGGAAGGTCGCACGGAGGTGAGTGCCGAAGACCTGCGCAAGGCGGTAGAGCTGGTGATCGTGCCGCGATCGACGATCGTGCAGCAGCAGCCTGAGCAAGAGCCGCCTCCGCCTCCGCCTCCGCCGCCACAAGACCCGCAAGATTCTGAGCAAGAGCAAGACGACTCGGAAGAAGATCAGGAAGAACAGGAGGAGGAAGACGACAAGCAGCAGGAGCCGCCCAGCGTCCCGGAAGAATTTGTCTTTGACCCAGAAGGGGTAATTCTTGACCCGTCGGTGCTGTACTTTGCACAAATGGCAACCCGTCAGGGCAAATCTGGGGCGCGGAACATCATTTTTTCCGACGATCGCGGACGTTACGTTAAGCCCATGCTGCCCAAGGGCAAAGCTCGACGCATCGCCGTAGATGCCACCCTGCGCACGGCGGCTCCCTACCAAAAAGCCCGTCGTTTGCGGCAGACTGAAAATTCAGCGCCCTCCAAAAAAGTGTTTGTCGAACAGTCAGATATTCGCGCCAAGCGCCTTGCCCGCAAAGCCGGATCGCTGATTGTGTTTGTGGTAGATGCCTCTGGCTCCATGGCGCTCAACCGCATGAATTCGGCAAAAGGCGCAGTGCTGAGATTATTAACCGAAGCTTACGAAAACCGCGATCAGGTGGCGCTGATTCCCTTCCGGGGTGAGCAAGCCGAAGTGCTGCTGCCCCCCACGCGATCGATCACGGCAGCAAAGCGGCGGCTAGAGCGAATGCCCTGTGGCGGTGGCTCTCCCCTGGCGCATGGTCTAACTCAGGCAGTGCGCGTCGGCACCAATGCCCAGCAGTCTGGTGATATCGGACAGGTGGTGATTGTGGCAATTACCGACGGACGGGGCAACATTCCCCTAGCGCGATCGCTGGGTGAGCCGATGGAGGAGGGCGAAAAGCCGGACATTAAAGCCGAGCTGCTGAGCATTGCAGGAAAAATCCGTGCCCTGGGCATCCAGCTTTTGGTCATCGACACCGAAAATAAGTTTGTCTCGACCGGATTTGCCAAAGAGCTGGCGAAACAGGCAGGGGGCAAATACTATCATCTACCCAAGGCAACCGACCAAGCGATCGCCAATATGACAAAAGGCGCATTGCGAGAACTTCGCTAATGCCGATCGCTTTCCCCTGAGCCAGACTGGGTAAATTGCCAGTATTCTGAATTTAGTGTTAGTCATGCTTCAGGCTTTAACTAGCCCTTTTGAAACATGGGTAGTCCTCAAAAATCATTACCTGGATACCACTACTGCAACACGACCCCTATTCGACCTCTTGCAGATTAAAGTTTTAGGATCAGGTTTAGTGGAGGCGCAGTCCCCACTAAACCTAATTTGCAAGAGGTCTATTCTGAACCGCCCTAGGCTTAATGACAGCGTGTTTAATGACAGCGTCGTTCATGATTCAGTCTAATTTGCTTAAACTTGCTCAATTAGGTGATCCAGAGACGATCGCCCGTCTGCTGAACCGCAGTCTGCAACCTCGCGGAGTTTCTGCCAAAATTCTGATTCGAGAGAACTGCCTCAAAATTTTGCTGTCTTCGGCACGACCGTTAGAGCAACAGGCTTTCATGCAGTTTTTGCAGAAGGAGATCAGCGATTGGGACATCAGCACTATTACCCTTGTAAAAGTCTATAGCCAGCAGATTGGTGAGGGCATTCCGACTTGGACACAAGACTTTTCACTGTCCCCTAGCAAGTCCACCAGCGCAGAGGTCGGAGAACCGGGCGGAGCAATTGTTAAAGTCACCAGCGCGATCGTCAAGGTGAATGCAGAAACCCATGACTTTTTGGCGACTCTGCGATCGTTCAATCTCAAGTCAATTTTTCCTTACCCCGATCTGCTGAGCCTTGAGCTATATCGCCACTATGCCGTACGGCTGCTGCTGTTTCTGGGGCTGTTTCCGCTGATTGTCAACCTGGTCGCTGAGCAGGTCAGCGTGGCGCAGACGGCTTGGCTGCTCGGCATTTACTACGCCTGCATTTGGGCAGTCGTGCTGCATGACCTGATCAAGCCCACCCAATTTTCTTGGAGGGACGCGATCCAGTCTGTCCTGTTCACAGCTTTTATCGGCATCCCGCTGCTGCTGCTGTTTCAGAAAGTGCCTCCCTTTAGCACGCTCTATGAAGCCATCAATCAGGGCGGCATGTGGGGAAGGCTGTTTGGCTTTGTTTTTGGGGTTGGGGTGCTAGAGGAAACCTGCAAAGCTCTACCCATTTACCTGCTGCTGCGCCAGGGCAAGCTTAACGATCCCCACACGTCGGCGTTTTATGGAGCCATGTCGGGGCTAGGGTTTGCCATTGCTGAAGGAGCCGCATACTCGCTGCGCTATGCCTTTGGCTTCAGTCAGGGGCAGTTGGGGCTAGGTTCATTTGTGGCGGCAAACACGATTCGGTTTGTCTCTCTGCCGCTGTTTCACGCCATTCTTGCCGGGATGGTGGGCTATTTTATGGGATTGGCGGCGGTTAATCCTTCGCGCCAAGGGGCGATCGTCCTCATTGGTCTAGCGATCGCGGTCGTCTTACATGGTTTTTACAATACTTTTGCGGGCAGCGTTGCGGGTCTATTTATTATTGCTTTTACCATCCTGCTGTTTGTCACCTATCTGCGGCGCAGTCGGCAAATGGTCGATGAGATGCAGCAGGCAGAGCTTAACCGACGGCAGGAATAGAGAGGCTGGGAGATAATAGGGCGATCGCGTTCACGAAAAAGCTAGACAAATCCATCGGCGCGGGCAGCATTTCGCCCCGAAAGTCGAGGATCTGCACAATCAGCAGGTAGGCAATGCTGATGAGAACGGCGATCGCTCCCGTCACAATCGCCACAAATTTCTGTCGATCCATAGCTGGCATTTCCGTTGATAATGAGGTCGTTGGTAATGATTGACTGTTGAGCCTTGGGTACTCTTACTCTAGCCTGACACAAATCGTATTAGCTTGACACAGGAAACCTCTATGCTGAGCCGTAGTGAATTGACTTTAGCGGAAACGATGCAGAACCCAATGGCGGTGCAGACGTTTGAGCTAAAAAAGGTCTATCGCACCGGATTTTGGCTAAATCAAAAGATAACCACCCTGCAAAACTTCTCTCTCCAGGTATTTCAGGGCGAAACCTTCGGTTTATTAGGGCCTAACGGAGCGGGTAAAACAACGCTGCTGAAAACCCTGCTGGGCATCATTCGCCCTACTTCTGGGCGGGGTCTGCTGCTGGGTAAACCGCTGGGCGATCGCGCCATCAAGCAGCGAGTCGGCTATCTGCCCGAAAGCCCCTATTTTTATGACTACCTGACGGGCTGGGAGGTCTTGCAATATGCCGCCGGACTGTTCCAAATTCCGGCAGAGGTTCAACGCCGCCGCATTCCTGAGCTGTTGGAGCTAGTGGGGATGGCGCAGTCAGCGGCACGTAAGAAGCAGCTCCGCCAATACTCCAAAGGCATGGTGCAGCGGATTGGCATGGCGCAGGCGCTAATCAACGACCCGGAAATCGTGTTTTTGGATGAGCCGATGTCGGGACTTGATCCGCTAGGACGCTACCAAATTCGAGAGATTATTCTGTCGCTCAAGGCGCAAGGCAAAACAATTTTCTTCAATAGCCATGTGCTGTCGGATGTGGAAAAGATTTGCGATCGCGTGGCTATCTTGGCGCGAGGCGAATTGCTCTGCTCTGGCTCCATGCAGGAGCTATTGGGAACCGCCGATCTGTATCAGGTAAAAATTCAGGGGGGCAACCCCGAAGTGCTGCGGCAGTGGATTCCTGACCTGGAGTTTCAAGACAACCTCTGGCAGGGGCATCTCAAGGGCGATCCGCAAGACCTGCTCTCGACGCTCAATTTGATGGGCGCAACTTTAATCGGCATGAATTTGGCGCGTCCCTCGCTAGAAGAATTTTTTGTGCAAATGCTGCGTCAGCGGGGCATTTATACCAGTGGTTAAAGCACATCACTAGCTAAGCTCCACCCATAATTCGGGCGATCGCTATCGAATTTTTCTAAAGCTCGGTAATATGTAAGCACTTACGTAAGCACTTACATATTATGGATTTCTATTCACAAACCGGAAAACTAGCGCTAGGGAGTCGCCTACGCCGATTGAGTGAAAAACTAGCGGAAGATGCGGCAAAAATATATGCGCTCTATGGGGTAGCGCTAGACCCTAAATGGTTCCCCGTCTTTTTTGTGCTTTCTCATCAAGAGAAAGCATCCATTACTGAAATCGCCCAAATCATTGGTCACTCTCATCCGTCTGTCAGCCAAATTGTGAAAGAAATGAGTAAAGAGGGGCTGACTCTAACAGACAAAACGGTTGAGGATGCCAGAATTAATGCCGTGAGGCTTTCTGATCGAGGAAAACAGCTCGTTCCTCAACTTGAAAAACAATATGTCGATGTTGCTCAAGCGGTTGAAGAACTGCTCTCAGAAACGCAGCATGATCTGTGGAAAGCCATTGAAGCGATCGAGTTTCTTCTGACTAATCAAAGCTTTTTCGATCGGGTTCAAGCTGTGCGAAAAGCTCGTGAACGTCAGCATATTGAGATTATTGATTACTCACCTGAATTTCACGATGATTTCAAACGCTTGAACTATGAGTGGATTGAGAAATACTTCAAGTTAGAAGAATTTGACTACCAATCTCTCGACCATCCAGACGAAAGGATTCTGCAACCGGGTGGACATATCTATATGGCTGTTGACAACAGCGAAATGAGCAGCGAAGTTGTTGGAACTTGCGCCTTGATTAAGATAGATAATGATACCTATGAATTAGCTAAAATGGTGGTCGCAGAGAGAGTAAGAGGCAAAGGTATTGGCTGGTTGCTAGGTCAAGCTGCTATCAGCAAAGCTCGTGATTTAGGGGCAAAAGTGATTTGTTTGGAAAGCAATACTGTTCTAGAACCTGCGATTAATCTTTATCAAAAGCTAGGGTTTCGGCGAGTAGTTGGACATGCTTCACCCTATGAACGCTGCAATATTCAAATGGAACTCAGTCTGGTTGAGCAGACTAGCGATCGCAGCCCCACTGGCAACGGCTAGTGAATGAATAACTCTTGGCACTCGCTGTCTAGAGCATTCACAGCGGTTAGGGCTTAGGGCATTTTTGAGGGCGCGCGGAGCGCGCCCTCAAAAATGCCCTAAGCCCGATGATTATGGCTATAACATCCAAAATTGCCTATTCTGGCTGTCGCTCGACGATCGCTTCCATGGTGCTGTGCAAATAATGCCCTGCCATGATGCTGCTAGAGAGGCAATATTTTTCGGGACTAAGCTGATGCAGGGTTTCAAATCCGGTGCGGCGTTGGCGATCGCCCAAGACCCAGTAGCGCTGCACAATTGATTCTGGCGCTACCCAGCCTTCGCCTTCTACGCGTCCTAGGCTGCTATGCAAGAGCACAAAAGTATATTGGCGCTCCCCGGCGTTGAAGCGTCCGCGATACTGGAAAGAAATTTCGTCTCGACTGCCGCCCGGAAAAATTAGCTTTGTCACCATGGTGAACCAGTCGTCTCGACTCCAGACCACCAGGATTTTTCCCTTGACTGAAATCGGCATCGCATCGCGATCGAGCCAATTTCCTTGCAGCGTCCACCGCCCTGACTCTAATAAAAAAGTGTGAGACACAACGCTTGTCCTTATCATTCCGCCTCAAGCAGTAACCCTGCCGAATTCATGGGCTACTGCATCTTAGTCTTGCGTGAATCTAGCTAACCAGGTGAATATCCCCTAGAAGTACGGATTGCTGTGCGCCTGTGACTTCAGGGAGATTACCGGGAATGCCGCGATTTCGCCAGTACGCCAGCACAGCAAAGGCGATCGCTTCTTTGAAATCTGAGTTCAGCCCTGCCTCATTAGTGGTCAGAACCACCGTTTGTTCCAGATTAGCCTGAATGCGCTGCTTGAGGTAAAGATTGTGGCTACCTCCTCCACACAACAGCACCTGGTCGGGCATCTGGGGCAAAAAGGTCTGGTAGCTATGGGCGATCGACGCAGCGGTGAGTTCTGTTAGCGTTGCCAGAATGTCTTGCGGGGCGAGGTGATGAGGAGCGGCATCTGCCAGGCAGCTCGCCAGATAGGCTTCCCCAAATAGCTCTCGTCCGGTGGACTTAGGCGGATGCTGCCCAAAAAAATCTTGCTGAAGCCACTGCTGAACTAATGCCTGACAGGGTGTGCCCTGTGCCGCCCAATTGCCGTTCTGGTCGAAGGTCAGTCTGCCCTGAGAGAGCCGCTGAACCGCCAGATCGAGCAGGGCATTGCCAGGACCTGTATCCCAGCCGAGAATGGGCTGGATCTGATTGCGGTTGGGGGCGATCGCGGGTAAAAACGTTACGTTGCCGATGCCGCCAATATTTTGCACACAGCGGTGGTAAGCCGGATGGCTGAGAAGACAGACATCCACAGGGGATACTAAAGGCGCACCCTGCCCCCCCGCCGCAATATCAGCCGCCCGAAAATTGCTGATGGTGGTAATGCCTGTGAGATGAGCAATTAGAGCACCTCGACCGAGCTGTAGACTATAGCCCAGAGAGGGTGAGCAGCCTAGACCAGGATCATTGCCTTCTCTGGGCGATCGATGGCTGGGCGATCGCTGGCTAAGCGATCGATGGCTGGGCGGTCGATGAAAGACGGTTTGACCATGAGATCCGATCAGTTCTGCGGCGGGATGGTTTTGCTGAATGGCGATCGCTGCTCTAGCAAACTCTTGAGCGATCATCTCATCTAGCTGAGCAAAATCTGCCATCGTCAGGGCTGCGCCGCCACAGACTGAATGGATTTGCGATCGAAGTGACTCTGGATACGGGTAAGTTTCTCCCGCCAACAGATCGACCTTGAGATCGAGGTGAGAGCCAGCGATCTCCACCAGCGCTGCATCAATACCATCAACAGACGTGCCGCTGATTAAACCCACCACATATTGCTTCATTGGCTCCATTAGACCTCTTGCAGATTACAGCTTTGGGATTAGGTTTAGTGGGGGCCGCGCCCCCACTAAACCTATATTTGCAAGAGAGGTCCGTTATTCAGGCAGTTGATCAATGCCTCTGTTAGTCCCAATCACCACCATAAGCCAGTCTTTCTGGAGTCGCATGATGGGTGAGGGGTTGATCTCAAATTTTTCGGCAATGCCAACCGCCAGAAGATTTAGCCCGTAGCGCTTGCGCAAGTCAAGCTCAGCGATCGTCTTGCCGTCAAACGCGGCTGGAACAATCACCTCGACAATGCTGTGGTCAGGATCTAGCTCAAACCGCTCCAGCACTCCTGGCTTGGTTAGCGATCGCGCCAAAGAACAGCCCATCTCCCGTTCTGGAAACACCACCTGATTCGCTCCCACGCGATCGAGCAGCTTGCCATGCACTTCTGAGGAAGCTTTGGCTACCACATAGCGCACGCCGCCCTCCTTGAGATTTAGCGTCGTGATAATGCTCTCCTGAACATAGTTGCCGATTGCCACAATCACTGTATCAAACTCAAACAACCCGGCCTCTCGCAGAGCCGAAGGCTCAGTCGAGTCTAGCTGAAGCGCATGGGAAACAATCTGATCGGTCAAAACCTGAGCCACAAGCTTCTCATCTGAGTCAATGCCTAAGACCTCGTATCCCAGACCATGCAGTGTTGAGCAAACGGCTCGACCAAACCGCCCCAGCCCGACCACAGCAAATTGACGACTATGGGCACGCAGTCCCTTGAAAAAACTTAAAGAGGAGAGAGGAGAGGAGAGAGTCACGATGCAGCGACCTAAAAGTACAGTATTTTTACTTCAGCCTTCGACTGGCTTATGAGAAGTCCCTTAAAGTTAGCAGAAATCCTTAGCCCACCAGCAAATTTTCTTCTGGATAGTTGATTTTAGTAGGTTTAGGATCACCAAGCAACGCAGACATGAGAAGAAGAACACCCACTCGTCCGACGTACATTGTCAAAATCAAGACCAGTTTGGAAAAAGTAGAAAGACCTGCCGTAATGCCCGTGGAAAGCCCCACGGTGGCAAAAGCAGAAACCGATTCAAACAAAATCCGAATGAACCCTACATCCGGGTCGCTAATAGCGATCAGAGTTGTGGAGATTGCCACCGTAATGATTGAGCCAAACACCACAGCGATCGCTTTAATCACCAGCGACATAGGAATCTGCCGCTGATAGCAAATCACCTCTTCTTTGCCCTGTAAAACCGTTGCAGTAGAGCTAGACAGCACCCGCAAGGTCGTGGTTTTAATACCGCCCCCCGTACCGCCCGGACTGGCTCCGATAAACATCAGCACGATCGTCAAAAACAGTCCGGCATCGCTCATTTTGCCGTAATCGAGCGAGTTGAATCCAGCGGTGCGGGGCACAACCGCCTGAAACCAGGCTAGCAGGATTTTCTCTCCTAACGTAAAAGTCCCCAATGTCTCAGGATTTGCATATTCCACCCACAGCAACGCGATCGTCCCGGCAATTAGCAAAAAGAGGGTAGTGCGAATCGCAATTTTGAAATTGAGGCTAAGAACCACCCGTTCTTGGCTGCGCATGAAGCGATCGCGGAGCCACAGGTACATTTCCATAATCACCTGGTAGCCAATCCCCCCAAAAATAATTAGCAGAGGAATAATCAGATTGATCGGGATGGAAGTGGCATAGCTAATGAAATTGTCTGGAAACAGACCAAACCCCGCGTTATTGAAGGCACTAACGCTATGAAAGACGCTCAGCCATAGGGCACGGCTGATGCCATACTGAGGTGCAAACACCGGAATCATCAGGATTGCGCCCGCTAGCTCAAAAATCAGCGTCACGGCAATGATCGACTGGACGAGTGACACGACTCCCGACATACCCCGACGATCAAGGGATTGCTGAATCGCCATTTTTTCTCGTAGACCAAATCTGCGACCCAAAATCAGCAGCAGAAAAGTGGTCGCCGTCATGTAGCCCAATCCCCCAATTTGAACCAGCAGCGTGATGAACACTTGTCCTACGAAAGAAAAGTAGGTGCCCGTATCGACCACGACTAATCCCGTGACGCAGACGGCTGAAGTTGAGGTGAACAGGGCGGTAGTAAAATCCCCCCAGGTGCCAGCAGCGATCGAGAAGGGCAGCATTAGCAAAATTGCGCCGATCGCAATGACCGCCATGAATCCTAAGCAGATAGTTCGAGTGACAGTCATGGGGAAAGAAAGCCTTTGGGTGCTTTAAAGTCGAGCAGTAAAACGGTGCGGGGGCGATCGCTCAAGTTCCAGGCTTCATGCTCTGAAGTATCGTCAAACACTAGGCATTTACCTTCCTTCCAGGTTTTAATTTCTTTGCCAACGCGCATGGCACAGCGATCGGGCACCACCAAGCCCATGTGACAGCGCAATACGCCGCTGGGTCTGCCCGAATGGGGCACGATATGCGCTCCTGGAGCCAAGCTAGAGAATCCGGCTGTAATCATGCCAGGAATAGACTTGACCGATCGCGCCGAGATAGGGCAAAGATCGCAGTTGATGTCAATCTTAACTCCGACAAAATACAAACCAAACACATCCCAACCCGTGTTTTGATCGAGCAGATATCGCTCTGGATAAGCCACGAAGTCTTGGGGCTGCAATCGGCTTAGCTCCTGCTGCATTGCCTGCCAATTGGCTTCCAGATTGGCGACAAACTCAAATTGCTGGGCATCGTAGTAGACCATTATTGCTTCGATCGAAATGGGGAGTCAGGAGGAGGGAGGAAAGAGTCAGGCTACTGGTCGTCCGGAAGGATTGGCTTCCACAGAATCAGTCCCAAAACAAATCGGGCGCGATTTCGCCAGCTGCGGATGCGTTTGGATAGGTTCCAGATGAACAGGACATAGCCCCAGCCCTGCTGAATTTCGCCCTGAAGGGTTTGCTTGGAGGCAGGCGATCGCGGCGGTGGATCTTCAACTCCAGGTTCTTTGATCCATTCTGTGTCGGCGGTTTTAGCTTCAGCCATATCTCAATGCGGTGCGTCGATGCTCTGTTTTATGATTCTCTGTTGATTGTGCCATGCCTCAGCACCAACAGCGTCTTATTCAGCTCATGAAAGACTCACTTGGGAGTGATGCTATTCATTACATTTCGAGGACTACCCACTTGAGAAACTGATACCGATTTCAACAAATTTGTGGGCACATCGAACCTCAGAAGGGGCTGGGCATTGCCAAGCCCGTACCGGGATCTGTCGCGGTTCCAATTCAAATTGATATGAGTTGAATGGGGAACTAAAGAGAAGGGCGATCGACAAGACTGTATGGTGTACATATTTGCATCTAGAGCAATTTTGCATCTAGAGCAATTTTGCATCCAGAGCAATTCCGTCTCAATTGGTGCGCCGCAGCTTATCTTCTCAGGAAATTCAACATGATCAAACGCCAGCATCTACTTTTGCCATTCGTCAGCTTGCTAGTCGCTGGACTGATTAGCTGTTCTCAGTCTGGTGATTTATCCAGTTCTAACGCCAGCAATACTTCTGCTAGTATCGTTGCTCAAACCATCACGCCTAGCCCGGTTCGCGTCACGCCTAGCTCGACTCCTAGCACGCCAGCCAGCTCTGATTTAACCCAGATGTTCAGCAGAATTTGGCGGGTGACAGCCCCTTCAGGTTCGGCACCCAACAGCCTCTACATCTTTTTGCCCAACGGCACTCTGATGCAAACCTCCTGCGTAGAAACCTATGCCATTTTTCCTTGGACGATCGACAAAGCCGCGCCCAAGGTCTTGAACGTTAGCGAAAACGGCAGACCTGCCTACACCGCAGAAATTCTGGAGCTAACTGACACTACCTTGCGCTTGAAACAAAAGCTGATTCTCTCTAACGAAACTCAGGAAGTTACGCTAACCGCCGTAGAAGAAGAGTTCGTCTGCCCCGATCTGCCCAAATGATTTCGTCAGGGCAAGCGATCGCATCCTTGCCTATATTTTTCCTACATATTCTTTAGGTAAGGTGGTGTTCTAAATTTACTGTTGATTTTTAAAGTCATGCACCTGAAGTCTGTCTCCTCCATCTTTCTAGTAGTGGGTCTGTCAGTAGTTCCCTCAATCATTCCCTCTATGCCTCAGCTCGTTGGCAGTGCAGTCAACGCCCTTCCTCTTTCCCCTGCCCCCCTGTTGCTGGCAACGGCTTACACCGATCAAACTCTGCCCACGCTGCGGAAAGGCGATCGCGGTGAATCTGTTGCCAAGCTTCAGGGCATCTTGCAGAGTAACGGGTTTCTGGGAGCTGCCGACGTGCGGTTAGGCAATCGAGGCTACGGCACTGTGGATGGCGTTTTTGGCTCAGTGACAGAGAGTGCGATTAAGGATTTGCAGCAGCGATACAATCTTCCTGTTACAGGAGTTGTCAATCCTGCAACTTGGGAGGTCATAGATGCTAACGAGAATCCCTATCGAGCGCCTCTGCCCTGGAAATATTAGGCATCAGCGCCTGCCGGGTTTAACCGGGGTGACTTGAAGCACGCCCACCTTCTGCCATGCGTTGCGAACAGCTTTTTGTTCAGGGCTTTCAACGCCGTATAGCGCTCCTGCTATAGCGACCATGGCATTGGCGGTTTGGCGGAAGGTGGCATTAGAGCGAAGGCGATCGCGCAAAGTCAAATACCAGATTTTGCCTGCTTTCTCCCAGGCGTAGCCGCCAATTTCGGTTGCTGCCAGGTAAAAAGCGTAGTTGGGAATACCTGAGTTGATGTGAACGCCACCGTTATCAGCACTGCCTCGGTAAAAGTCTTTGACATGGGCTGGCTGCGGATCTTTGCCCAAAACGTCATCGTCATATGCTGTGCCAGGGGCTTTCATCGAGCGAATGCCAACTCCTTGAACTTTGGGCGTAAATAGCCCCGCGCCAATGATCCAGTCTGCTTGGGCTACCGTCTGATTGAGCGATCGCTGCTTCACCAGCGTGCCAAACACGTCTGAAAAGGATTCATTCAGCGCTCCAGTTTCGCCATAGTACTCAAGACCCGCCTCATACTGCGTTACGCCATGGGTTAGCTCATGCCCAATGACATCGATCGCTTTAGTGAATCGCTGAAATAATTCGCCATCGCCATCGCCGTACACCATTTGATTCCCATTCCAAAAGGCATTCTCGTAGTTAACGCCGTAGTGAATGGTTGAGTCGAGCCGTAAGCCGCGATCGTCAATAGAATTTCGTCCAAAGACTTCGGCATAGAGATCATAGGTAGCGCCCGATCCATCGTAGGCTTCGTTAACAACCGGATCAGGCGAAACCGGATCGCCTTCACTGCGCACTAAAACTCCAGGCAACACTGTACTGCGCTGAGCATCGTAGATGGTGCGGCGTTTCACCCCTGCTGCTGCCATAAATGCCAGCCCACCCACGACTTCCCGCCGTCCCCGAAACTGCTCTGATTTACGCAAGGTTTGCAGCGCCCAATCTCGCTGGCGATCGCTGCCGTTTTTAATGACTGAATCCACCATGTGGGGCGGCACAATACAGCAAATGGGGCAGACGTGAAATTTGCTGTGAGAACCCTTCAACGGTAAGCCGAGCCATCCAGATCTCCGATTGGGCATTCTTATTAGTCTCCTCTAACGTGAAATAAGCTAAGGCTTGAAATGAGTTATGGCAACCGCCAAGGCGGTTAGGACGGGGACAATTTTGGTGGGGCGCGAAGCGCCCCACCAAAATTGTCCTAAGCAAACTGGCGACAGCTATAAGGCTTGAATCTAATTAAGGTTAACGGCTCTACCTTAACTTCAATCCTCCTTGCAACATTTATTTTGCAGTCTCAGTAGATCGCAAATAGGGTTTTGGGCTGTGCGTAGCGCAGCCCAAAACCCTAAAAGTTAATTTTCAAAGGCGCAAAGCACCTTTGAAAATTAACTTTCTAGATTAGTGATCGAGCATTGGCGATCTGCTGAGACTTGGTCGATCTGGTTTGTGGGTCGGTCTTTCGCGAAGAAATCTAGCTCACACTGGCGAATCTAGCTCACCTAGTGCGCCAAAACGATAGCCTTTGCCGTAAACCGTATGAATCAGCGGCGCTTCGCCTTCAGTTTCAATCTTGCGCCGCAGCAGCCGAACCTGCGCCGCTAGCACATTGCTACCCGGCCTTTCTCCCTCGCCCCAGACCTGAGCGTAGATTTGCTCATGGGTAAGGAGCTGATTAGGATGCTGCATGAAGTAGGCAAGCAGCATTGCCTCTTTTTCAGATAGGTCGATCGCTCGTCCTTGGCGAGTTGCAAGCTGGTTTTCCAGATTCAGCTCCAAATCTTTGACTCGTGGCTGCTGCGGGGCTGCCTCCAACGTGGGCGGACGACGAAGCAGTGCCCGCACCCGCGCCAATAGCTCCCGTAACTCAAAAGGCTTGATTAGATAATCATCAGCCCCGGCATCCAGCCCTGAAACGCGATCGTCCAGCGTATCTTTTGCTGTGAGAAACAGAACGGGGGTAATGTCACCCTGCGATCGCAGTTCTTGACAGATCTCAAGCCCGGTTTTTTGAGGCAGCATCCAGTCCAAGATCAGCAGGTCATATTGTCCCTGTGCCGCCAGCCGACTGCCCTCTAACCCATCATGCACAACATCTACCCCATAGCCCTGTTTTCGCAGAATCCGGCTGAGGGGTTCGGTTAGCGCCACTTCATCGTCAACTAGGAGAATTTGCATGGTTGAGCCAAAAATGTGAGCCAAAAATATGAGCCAGAAAGTAGAGTCACAGAGGTGAATTAGAGAGTGGAGCGATCGCCCTAACTATCGCATATCCTACGAAACCTAGCTCATAACACATTCGGAGACATCCGGTTAGAAACTGCAACTGACAACAGTAAAACAACTGGCTTCAATTCCTAGCTTCAATAATTTCCTATGAGAGCAAAGTACCCCAGTGGGTACCTCAATCCATTCGGAAAACTAAATTTTTAGATTGATGTTTCTGATATGGCTGTCGCCCGTTTGCCAAAAATTAATAGGACTTACGCAAGCCCTCTAGCTGTAGTGCATTTTTGTTGTGTGGTGGGCGCAGCCCACCACACAACAAAAATGTGTAAGTCCTCATTAAGTCAACGATTTTGCCAAGCAGAAAATCTCATTAGGAAAAGAACATGCCGAACTATATTGCTGTTGTTAAAACCCAAGGTGATCCGCTGCGGGTACGCTCCTTGCCCAATGGTCAGCCAATCGATCTTTTACCCAATGGCACTCTGGTTTACGTGACGGGTAACCCTGTGACGGCGGGAGGAATAACCTGGGCACAAATTGGGCTTAACCGCTGGGTTGCTACCAGTTTTCTCGTCCCCCACGCTGCCTCGGTGGGGAAGGCTAAGGTGATTGCAACCCGCACTCCGGATACGATTGGGGGCGGTTTGAGAGTCTACAGAACAGAACTACTGAATGGCAGCGATCAAATTATTCAAACGGTGCGCGGCATTTCGGGACGGGTGGGTAAGCAAACGCCCTCTCATGTGGCGGGTTCAGCAACGCCGCTTCCCTTTGGCATCTATACTTTCGATTTGCCTGGAAGTGTGGACGAAAGCGCTCCGGGTGAGTTTGGCGGTGCCTGGTCTGCTGTGACTCCGACCTTCAAGACTGAGCGATCGGGCATCGGCATTCATTATGATCCATCTGCATTCAGCCAAGATGCCAATACTGGGACATCGGGCTGCTTTGCGACTCCCACGAAAGATGAACGGGATAAGATGACAAAATTTATTCGAGCCTACAAGCCCATTTACTTTGTGGTTCTGTAACCATAGCCCGTTCATCCTACAAGTTTAGAGAAATCCGTCATCATAGTAAGCATATAGACAGCAAGACTGTAGCTTGATGACTCTTGAGGCGGCGCAACAATGACAGAGTTCCATATCCAGGCTCCGTTTGAACCGATGGGCGATCAGCCTAAAGCGATCGCCTATCTAACGAAAGGCTTGAATGCAGGAGAGCGGTATCAAACCCTGCTGGGGGCGACGGGTACGGGCAAAACCCATACTGCCGCCCGCGTGATTCAGAATGTGGGTAAATCGACGCTGATTCTGGCACACAACAAGACGCTTGCCGCGCAGCTCTGCAACGAGCTACGAGAGTTTTTCCCGGATAACGCCGTCGAGTATTTCATCAGTTACTACGACTACTATCAGCCGGAAGCCTATATCCCGGTGACGGATACCTACATTGCCAAGACGGCTTCGATCAACGACGAAATCGATATGCTGCGGCACTCGGCAACGCGATCGCTGTTTGAGCGCAAAGATGTGATTGTAGTTGCCTCGATTAGCTGCATCTACGGCTTGGGTACGCCATCCGAATATTTAAAAGCCGCTATCCCTTTTCGGGTGGGCATGGAGCTAGATCAGCGACAGGTGTTGCGCGATCTGTCGTCGGTGCAGTACGAGCGGAACGATTTGGACGTGGGGCGCGGTCGGTTTCGGGTGAAGGGAGATGTGCTGGAGATTGGGCCAGCATACGAAGATCGGCTAATCCGCATTGAGTTTTTCGGGGACGAAATTGAGGCGATTCGCTACATTGACCCGATTACGGGCGAAACAATACAAAGCATGGATGCGCTGAATGTCTATCCGGCGCGCCACTTCGTGACGCCAGAAGATCGGCTAGAGGAAGCCTGTAACGACATTGAGCAGGAGCTAAAAGACCAGCTCGTTTTTCTGGAGAAAGAGAACAAGCTGCTGGAGGCACAGCGGTTAGAGCAGCGGACTCGGTACGATCTGGAGATGCTGCGGGAAGTTGGCTACTGCAACGGCGTAGAAAACTATGCGCGACATCTGACAGGACGAGTCGCCGGAACCCCGCCAGAGTGTTTGCTGGACTACTTCCCAGACGACTGGCTGCTGGTAATTGACGAGTCGCATGTGACGATTCCGCAGATCCGGGGCATGTACAACGGCGATCGCTCCCGCAAAATGACGCTGATTGATCATGGATTCCGGCTGCCTAGCGCTGCTGACAACCGACCTCTTAAGTCTGAGGAATTTTGGGAGAAGGTAAATCAGTGTATCTTTGTGTCTGCTACGCCAGGAAACTGGGAGCTGGAGATCTCAGGCGGCAAGTTTGATATTGAGGGCGAAGGTAAGGATGAAGTCAAAAAATATATTTCTGGCACTGGAAAAGTTGTAGAGCAGGTGATTCGTCCAACAGGCGTAATTGACCCAGAAATCTTTGTGCGGCCAACTGAGGGACAAATTGACGACCTGTTTGGAGAAATTCAGGAGCGCACGGTTAAAAATGAGCGTGTCTTAGTCACGACATTGACTAAGCGCATGGCAGAAGACTTGACGGAGTACCTGCAAGAGAGAGCGGTTCGAGTTCGATACCTGCACTCAGAAATTAACTCGATCGAGCGCATTGAGATCTTGCAGGATCTCCGCAACGGAGATTTTGATGTGCTGATTGGCGTGAACCTTCTGAGGGAAGGTTTGGACTTGCCAGAGGTTTCCTTAGTTGCAATTCTAGATGCTGACAAAGAAGGATTCCTGCGAGCAGAGCGATCGCTGATTCAAACTATCGGACGCGCAGCTCGACATACGGAAGGGAAAGCCATTCTCTACGGAGATAACCTGACGAAAAGCATGGCAAAAGCCATTAGCGAAACCGATCGCCGTCGCGCAATTCAGATAGAGTACAACGAAAAACACAATATTACGCCCAAGTCCATCATCAAGCGATCGAGCAACTCTATCCTGAAGTATCTTGAAGTCTCTCGCAAGCTGACGGCTCAAGAGCTAGACGAAGCCTATGAGCATTCCTATGATTTGCCGCTGGAAAATATTCCTGACTTAATTGTCAAACTAGAAGCCGAAATGAAAGAAGCGGCGAAGAAGATGGAGTTTGAAGAGGCGGCGAAAATGCGCGATCGGATCAAACATTTGCGCGATCGATTGGTGGGAAAACGGCAGGGAATGGCATGATGCTAAGCCTAGCTTAAGGGCATAGAGCGACTTATCTCTTTAGAAGGATTATTAAAGCCCATTCGCTTCGTTATAGTGCAATCACTGCAACAAAATCGCAGTGACGCACTTGCTGCGATCGCATCTGAGAGTTGCATTAAGGCGGTCGCATAGAGACGATCGCCTACCGTAGAGCATTCTAGAAATCAGTTGCAGCTTAAGTTCGCATTCTGCGACTGCTTAGCTGTGCAGTTTTCAGCCAGTATGCAGGTGCAGCTTGAGATTCACATCATAAATTCAAAGGAAGATACCCATGAGTTCAACAAACAGCCAATCCATGATCAAGAAATTTGCGGGCGCTATCGGGTTTGCGAGCATTAGCGCTCTGATTAGCCTTCCTGCTCTAGCATTGGCTAATACCCAGACTTACTCAGCCTTGGGTCAAAGTTCATCCAATATGGGGCAGCTTCTAGCTCAAAGTAGCGGCTCAGACGGCGCAGGTGATGGCGCAGGCAGTGCGGGCAACTCAGGCGGTTCCGCAGGAGATAGCAATACCACTCCTGATGGTACTGGCACACCGGGCACTGGCAACATGGGTACTCCCCAGCCCAGCGGCGGCAGCATGGGCAACATGAATGAAACACCAGGTTCAGGTGGCTCGATGGGCAACGGTACCAGCGGTACAGGAGTCGATACGACTGTTCCGAGGACTGCTTCACCTACACCCAGCGAAACGAATCCTGACACCAACCCCGCCGCTGATACTACTCCTTCGACAGGGGGAACGTCAGGTTCAAGTGGTACCTCAGGTTCAGGTGGCTCAATGGGCAACGGTACCAGCGGTACAGGAGCCGATACGACTGTTCCTAGGGCTGCTTCACCTACACCCAGCGAAACGAATCCTGACACCAACCCCGCCGCTGATACTACTCCTTCGACAGGGGGAACGTCAGGCACTTATGGTGGCTCGACAGGATCAGGCACTTACAATCGCTCGACAGGCACAAGCGGATCTTCTTCAGGACAGTACGGCACGAGTGGAAGCAGCGCTGCTCCCGTTCGAGGTTTGTGGTAGGTTCTATTAGCGCTGTAGATAGCTGTAGATAATGGAGGGCGATCGCCTTAGGTCAGCTCTCATCATCTCAACTTGAGCTATAAGAGATGGCTGGATGCAGTAACGCATTCAGTCATTTTTTATGTCAGCCCTAAAGCGATCCTAAATTATTTGTGAGAAGGATTGCGATAGACCCATGCGATAGATCCATGTGATGAACCCGCCAGACTATCGCAACCAACGAAATTGGTATGATTGACGTGGATACCTGTCTCAAATTGACGATCGCCATGCCCGATAGCGAACTCGATCGAGAGTTAGACGATACGATTCAAGACTTTAGCGATCTTCAGGCAGAGCTGAATTACCGACAGGCGCAAGAGGTGTTGCGGGAGTTGATCGGCAATCTGGATCTCAGCGCCAGAGAACAGTCAGGCTTAGAAACAGAGATTCATAGTTTGGAAACTATGCTAGATAAGCTCGATCGCCAGGTGGTCCATATTGCCGTATTTGGTATGGTGGGACGGGGCAAATCTTCGTTGCTCAACGCGCTGTTGGGGCAAGAAGTCTTTGAAACAGGCGCAGTGCATGGGGTAACGCAGCAGGTTCAAACGGCTCAATGGAGCGCTAAGCCTGAAGGTGAATTCTGGCGGGTTTCTCTGCCTGGGTTGGGCAACTCACAGGTTGAGCTAATCGATACGCCAGGTATTGACGAAGTAGATGGCGAAACCCGCGAGGTTATGGCACGGCAGTTGGCAAAGCACGCTGACCTAATTTTGTTTGTCATTGCCGGAGACATGACTCGCATTGAGTTTGAGGCACTGTCGGAACTCCGCAAAGCCAGCAAGCCCATTTTACTGGTGCTCAACAAAATGGATCAGTACCCGGAAGCCGATCGCCGAGTGATTTATGAGAAAATCCGGGACGATCGCGTTAAGGAACTTCTTTCGCCCGATGAGATCGTGATGGCGGCTGCCTCACCGTTAATGGCCAGAGCAGTCAGACGAGAAGATGGGACGCTAATCGCCCGCATGGGTCGCGGTGTTCCGGATGTGCAAGGCGTGAAGCTCAAAATCCTGGAAATCTTGCAGCGGGAGGGTAAAGCCTTGGTGGCGCTCAACACCATGCTCTACACCGATGACGTGAACGAACAGTTGGTGCAGCGTAAGCTAGAGATCCGCGATCGCACCGCCAATCAAGTCATCTGGAATGCCGTGATGACCAAAGCTGTGGCAATCGCCCTCAATCCTGTCACCGTTCTTGATCTGCTCAGCGCTACGATCGTTGATATTGCCCTTATCCTGACGCTATCTCGGCTCTATGGCTTTCCCTTGACGCAGCAAGGAGCCGTCGGGTTACTCCAAAAAATTGCTCTTAGCATGGGTGGCATTACGGTGAGCGAACTGATCGCTACCCTAGGGCTAGGTTCTCTCAAGAGTTTACTGGGGTTATCAGCTCCTGCGACAGGCGGACTTTCTCTTGCGCCCTATCTCTCCATAGCGATTACGCAGGCGGGGGTGGCGGGGGTTTCTACCCACATCATTGGACAAGTGGCGAAAACCTATCTGGCGAACGGCGCATCTTGGGGCGATGAGACTCCAAAAGCGCTCGTTAGCCGGATTCTGTCCTCCCTGGATGAGGCATCCATTTTGAATCGTATCAAGGACGAACTGCGGGATAAGCTAGACCCCAATCGCCACCAATCGCCAATAAATTAACATCAATCCTAGAACTGCCCCTCAGCCCTTTAATATGGGTATAGCTGTCGCCAGTTTGCTTAGGACATCTTAGTGGGACGCGAAGCACCACCAAAATGTCCCTGTCCTAACCGCCTTGACGATTGCCATAAACGAGTCAATTCGCTGAAATCAATGAGTATGTCATCCTCTCAATTTCGCCTGAACCTTCCAGAAGGAACCGTCTCCTTTAGCTTTACACCTGAATCGGCGCGGGATTTGCAAGGAGCGATCGCCTCCCTCATGGATAGCCTCAAGGTCACGGCGCAGGGTGCAGGAAGCGGCAACAAGCCCAAGCCGCAGAAACCCATGGAGTATCGACATACGGGCGAGGTTTTCTTAGAGGTATTCTGCAACCCG
The DNA here is from genome assembly GCF_059504425.1 of Drouetiella sp. NCBI lineage: Bacteria > Bacillati > Cyanobacteriota > Cyanophyceae > Oculatellales > Oculatellaceae > Drouetiella > Drouetiella sp. Next base: position 265,615 of record NZ_JCACIN010000040.1, on the reverse strand, counting down.
AATATCTGGTCAAGCCCTTTCGCTGCCAAGGTTTTGATTACGCTGCGAGACGATCGGATTCGTCTCAGTACCGAAGTGGCGCTGACGCGAATGACAGATGATATTGCTCAGTATCTAAAGGACAATGCTTAAAAGGCAGTAATCTCCTAATTCATCGGCTGTTAATACATTATGCAAATGTAGGCATTACTTCAGTCACAGAACGACCTCACGCTCTAGAGAGCGATCGCACACATCTCTAAAAACTTCATCTGGGTCAACATCAACTTTTTCGATCTCTGGCCGCTCTCGAATGCAGCCAAGGACTTACCAAAGTCTCTTTCTGAGATAAGCGATGTCAATGCCAAATATGAGGCAGTGCCTCAACAGGTCGAGGTGTCGGTAAAAAAAGGGCGTTCGACGATTCAGTGTGACGAGATGTGGCCATTTGTCGGCAACAAAGGGAACAAACAATGGATTTGACTTGCTTTGGATGTGGCAACACGAGAAATTGTAGGGGTATATGTTGGCTCGCGTAGTCGTGAGAGAGCACAAGGCTTGTGGAATGCCTTACCGAGCCTGTATTCGTCAGTGTGCTCCTATACCGATTTCTGGTCAGCTTGTGATGAGGTATTCCCCAGCAAGCGGCATCAAAGTGTCGGCGAAAAGAGTGGCAAAACCAGCTACATTGAACGGTCTAACTGTACCTTACGGCAACGAGTTTCAAGGCTGGTTCGCAAGACCCTATCATTTTCCAAAAAAACAGAGAATCACATCGGTGCAATCTGGTACTTTGTTCACCACTACAACTTATCCTTACTTGTTTAGGACTACCGAGGCTCGATCGAACGCCTCTCCCCTTAATCTTCTTTTTCAGCCTGCATCTGGGGCAGCTTAATCACATAGCGGTAGCCATCTTCTGCGGAACCGCGAATGGATATTGACCCTCCATGCATCTCTGCCAGCTGACGGCTTAGACTCAGCCCCAGGCTCTGACGTGAGCCATCTAACTTCAATAGCTCCGTTAACTCCTGCACGGTAGATTCTTGAACCGATTGTCCGCTGAAAGAGGGTTCTCTTAGCTCATCTTCAATCGATCGCTCCAAAACATGACCTCGCGTGAGGCTGCTGGGAGGAGCTGAGGACGAATGTAGCGCCACAAGCTCTGCTTGAGGTAAGCCATCCCCCAGCCAGGGGTGAGAAGTCCATATAGTCAGGTTGAGAGAACTGTGACGACGAGAAACATGAATCCGAATGACGCTATCGGCACTGGAGGACTGAACAACGCTGAAGACCAGATGATAGAGCATTTGGCGCACCCTGTCTTTGTCCAGTAGCCAAACGCGGTTGCCGGGTTCTATCGTTAGCTGAATCTGCTGTTCTCGGCGTTGAACCGCCTGGTTAAGAGCGGCGATCGCCTGTTGACACAGCATTTCGATATCGACTGGACTGAGGTTAAGCGATCGCGTACTGTCGTCTAGTGCGCCTAATTCTATAATTTCATTGACTAAAGAAAGTAAATACTGCCCGCTATTGTGAATGATTTCAATATATTCTTTTTGCTTACTAGAGAGCGAACCATAGATGCCCTGACTCAAAACACGCGCCATCCCCAAGATTGAGGTGAGAGGCGTACAGAGTTCCTGAGTCATTTGTGAAATCAGATCGGTCTTGGCAGAAGTCTGTAGGGCAGAAGATGGAATTTCTAAATTTTTGGGACTGGGATTGAGATTAGATAGGACGGCTGGCAGGTGCGCCCCCTGAGACAGCTTGAGGAGGCGATCGCGCTCAAATTCGCTCATGCTCCAGCGGGCCGTGAGCTGCAATAGCTCAATTTCTTTGTGGGTGAAGCCGCGAGGGCTTAGCCCCATGACCGCCAAAGTCCCGATGCAATGCCCTTCTGAGGTCATCAAAGGCACGCCCAAGTAAGAGTAAATGCCATAGCGCTGCGTCAGCAAACTATTGGCAAAAACGGGGTTGGCGGTGGTATCGGAAATAGCTAAAACTTGCTGACTGTCCACAACATAGGTACAGAAAGATTCTGCGCGTGGCAACTGACGAGAGCTAGCCATGCTGTTCATTAGCCCAATCCGAGACAAACCCACAGCAGATTTGAATAGATGGCGATCGCTATCCAATACGCCCAAAATGCAGATGGGCATATCTAGAAAATGGGCAGCCGTTTGGGTTGCTTCTTCAAAAACTGGAACGCTTTCCAGCTCTAGCAACCCCATTTTTTCTAGTATTTTCAGCCGCTGTTGCTCCCATTCAGATGTGGGTTCATGATCTAACCGACAAGACAACTTCATATCAGGGTTTAACATGACACCCCCATCCTTGCATTTGCGATACTAGCCACCGATTCGGTATAGTTCCGATGGTGGTTCAATGTATTCATCATTCCCTGACTCTTCAGGTGATCACCACCGATCGTGTAGATAGAGTAAAGTTCAGGGTTTCTAGGGGTTTGGAGAGTTTAAGAGAAATATTTTTTCAGTAGCTCTACTGAACTTGAAGTAGCATTTGTATCAAATTTCTACTGAAATAAATTCAGCTTCACTGATGCAGCGCTTCCAAATAACTTGAATGCTCGAATGTGAGGGAGCAGCAGAGGGGCAACTTTAAGCTCGATCGGTAAATCCGATGTGCTGTAGGTTTTCTAAAGATCAGTGCTGATAGTAGCTTGTTTCAGATTTCTGGAGGCAGCTTTCGGAGTTTCAAAAGGCTGCACTGTTAAATCGATAGATCAACGTAAATATCCTAACGCGGCTCATGACGCATCTCAGGAATCATTGAGAACCGCAACATAGAGCCTGAGAGTTAGGGCTACACTACTTGCAGCATCTGAGGTGGACTAGAGTCTCGCTGCTGAAGCTGATGCATATGATGGAACAAATTCCAGCAATATTGCTCTGGCAAGCCACAGGTAACTGCGCCGCGCAACACCACGCTGAAGTACCAGTCATTGGGCGCATGTTCTTCAGAAAGCTTCTCAATCACCGTGTAGGTTCTGACATTGACGAATCGCTGTCCCTGGCTATGAACCTCGATCGCCTCATGGCTGTAGCCTTCTTCTCGCTCATCCAGACGATCGCTTAGTCGCATGGGCAGCCGATATAGCACGCCTTCTACTACGGAGCCGCTATCTCTGACAATATCTAGTACGCCACAGTTGCGCCGCTGCGATCGCCGGAAAAAACCCAGTCGGTAGCCCCTCAACGTCGCTGTACCTACTACGTAATCATGGGTGTTTTCGTCGAGCGATCGCTTCAAATCAACTGGGCACATGCAGGAGCCATAGGCAAAATAGTAGAACATTGGCTCTGGCGAATGGGCTGCCAGTTGTGATCCCTTGGCTGAGGGCTGCATGGTTCCTGTCTCAGGGCAATGCGACGAAATAATCTGCATGGTTTTATCGGTAGAGTCCACAAGGGGCTAGAGTTCTCAGCGATAGAAGGCGTAATTTTCTGACCAGAATTTTATCCCAGAAGTCTATCAATGTATAGCAACCACCAAGGCGGTTACAAAGGATACATTTTGAGTGGGGTGCTTTACGCCCCACCCAAAATGTCTTAAGCAAACTGGCGACAGCCATACCCAGATTTTAACCGTTACAGTTCAGCAATGTAACGTATTCCGATAAGAATACCGTAGATTTTTGGAATCCGCTGGTGAAGATCGATAATCAGCATCTTTCCGCTTCTGAGAGCCACGACTCAGTAAAATCATAAGACTCAGCAAAATTATGAAATGACTGAATCCTACTCCTCTACGACATCTGCAAATCCCAATATTCCAAGCTGTGCCTGGAGTCGGGCGATCGGGCTAGGCTGGACGAATCCCTACACCGTGCGCTATTCCAGCAATATTGATGACGGCGCATGGCATGGGATGCCCTTGGGCGGTTTTGGGGCAGGCTGTGTGGGGCGATCGTCTCGCGGTGATTTTAATCTCTGGCATATTGACGGTGGCGAACATCTGTTTCGCAATATGTCTGCCTGTCAGTTCAGCATTTTTGAGCAAGCAGATGAGCAAACTCAGGCTTATGCCCTCTCAACGGAGATTCCTGAAACAGAGCTACCGTCCTGGACTCCTTATCCGGCGAGTCAGGCGGCAGGTGAAGGGTTGCCCGATCGCTCCACAGGCGAGTATTCGGCGCTGTATCCGCGAAGCTGGTTTGTCTACCGAAATGTGCTTCAGGCGGAGCTGACCTGTGAGCAATTTTCCCCGATTTGGGCAGAGAATTACCAGGAAACCAGCTATCCGGTGGCGCTGTTTCAGTGGACGGCGCATAATCCTAGCGATCGCCCCCTCACGCTTAGCATCATGCTGACCTGGGAAAACATGGTGGGCTGGTTTACCAATAGCCAGAAGTCTCCAGAGGTGAAGGTGCGAGATGATGGCAGTCCGGTCTATGAGTATCAGCCGCGTCTAGGCGAAAGCCAAGGCAATGTTAATCAGTGGCGTGCTGAAGCGGACTATGTAGGATGCCTCATGGGTGGCAATCTATCTGAGAGTCCTGCCGAAGGCGAAGGGCAGTGGGCAATTCTGGCGGAAGCTGCTAACGTCGAAGTCTTTCACCATATGCGCTGGAATCCAGCAGGAGACGGAGCCGAAGTCTGGCAATCGTTTTCTCAAGACGGCTCCTTACCCAATGTTGCTGACGCAACGCCCGCAGCTCAAGGCGAACGGGTTGCTGGGGCGATCGCCCTGCGCTTCACCCTAGCCCCTGGCGAAACCCGACAGATTCCCTTCGCGGTGGCGTGGGATTTTCCGGTGACAGAGTTTGCCGAAGGGGTGATTTATTACCGTCGCTACACCGATTTCTTTGGGCGCAATGGACGAAATGCCTGGGCGATCGCTCAGACTGCGCTGCAAAATCATCTCTCCTGGCAGCAGCAGATTCAACAGTGGCAGCAGCCGATTCTCGATCGGGCTGACCTGCCGGACTGGTTCAAAATGGCGCTGTTTAACGAGCTATACGACCTGACCAGCGGCGGGACGCTGTGGAGCGCGGCAAGCGATCGCGATCCGGTCGGGCAATTTGCCGTGCTGGAATGCCTGGACTATCGCTGGTACGAAAGCCTAGATGTGAGGCTCTACGGCTCTTTTGCCCTGCTCATGCTGTTCCCTGACCTAGACAAAGCGATTCTGCGCGCCTTTGCCCGCGCTATTCCGACCGAGGACAATCGCACTCGCACAATTGGCTACTACTATACGATCGGCAAGCCTAGTCCCGAAGCCCTGCGCAAAGCTAAAAACGCCACTCCCCACGATCTGGGCGCACCCAACGAGCATGTCTGGGAAAAGACCAACTACACCAGCTACCAGGACTGCAATCTCTGGAAGGATTTGGGCAGCGATTTTGTGCTTCAGGTCTACCGCGACTTTGTGCTAACGGGCAGCACAGACTATGCGTTCTTGGCAGAGTGTTGGTCAGCCGTGACGGCGGCGATCGCCTACCTCAAAACTTTTGACCTAGACAACGACGGCATTCCCGAAAACTCAGGCGCACCTGACCAAACTTTCGATGACTGGCGATTGCAAGGCGTGAGCGCCTATTGCGGCGGTCTGTGGATTGCGGCTTTGGAAGCCGCGATCGCCATTGCTCAAGTCCTAATCAAGCATCCGGTGGCAGAGATCGCGATCGCATCTTTGGAGGAGACGATCGCGATCTACCAAACCTGGCTGGATCAATCTCGTCCCATCTACCAGGAAAAACTCTGGAATGGAGAATACTACCGACTGGATAGCGACAGCGGTTCCGATGTGGTGATGGCTGATCAGCTTTGCGGTCAGTTCTATGCGCGACTGCTGGGCTTGCCCGACGTGGTGCCGATCGCCTGTGCCCAGTCAGCGCTAGCAACCATTTACGACTCCTGCTTTCTCAAGTTTCACGACGGTAAGCTAGGAGCCGCTAATGGAGTGAAGCTGGATGGGTCGCCTGTCAATCCCAAAGATACGCACCCGCTAGAAGTTTGGACAGGCATCAACTTTGGTTTGGCAGCTTTCTTGGTGCAGATGGGAATGCGCGATGAGGCGATGCAGATCACAGAAGCCGTAGTGCAGCAAGTGTATGAGCATGGGCTACAGTTTCGTACGCCGGAGGCAATCACCGCGGCTCAAACCTTCCGCGCGAGCCACTATCTGCGGGCAATGGCAATTTGGGGAGTCTATGGTCTGTTGCCTAAGCCAGGATGACCTGTGAGCATGGGCTTGTGAGCAATAGGGTTCGGCGATCGCGTCAAAGCGTCTGCCCTATTCATTCTCTAGTTTCTCTGAGGCTTCTATAGCTGTTGCCAGTTTGCTTAGGACATTTAGGGTGGGCTGCTTCGCGCCCCACCCTAAATGTCCCCGTCCTAACCGCCTTGGCGGTTGCCATAGCAGGTTGCCTAAATAAAGCTGAACAAATTCTTGTGCTGCATCGGGATCAAGTTGCTTCAAAACTTTGACGATTTCCACGATCGTTTCAGAAGTCGGCTCTCGCTGATCATGAACCCACTTGAATACCGCAGAGCGATCGATTCCAAGTGCGACTGCCAGCTTGTTCTGGCTAATGCCCCGCAAGGGGACTGAAACGCTTGTATTAAATAGAATCAACAACTCTTGAAATGTTAAGTTTTCATCACCACTTCCCTGCAAGGGGACTGAAACGCCACTTGTTCCGCGGTTGCGGTTGGGTTCGACTCAAGGACTTTCATCAGCACTTCCCTGCAAGAAGACTGAAACTATAGCCAGAGATTTGTTCTATAGCACTACGGGTAAACGTTAGGACGCTCGTTAAAAGCAGCATCCACGCAATCTCGGAAGCTATCAAATTCATCCCATCGTTGTCTCATCCAGTTTTTCAGTACACTCCACCAATGCTCGATATCGTTCAAATCTGGGCAATAGGGAGGCAGATACCAGAGTTCACATCCGGCGGCTGCCACGATCTGCTCAATATAGGCAGAGTGATGGAAACTCGCATTGTCAATGACGATCGCATCTCCACTTTGCAATTTTGGCAGCAGGCAGTCCTTTAACCACAACTCAAATAAATCTCGATTATAGGTTCCTGTAAAGGTCATCGGGGCAAAGATCTCCCCTTACTTGAGCGCGGCAAGCCAACTGACTCGTTCGGTGCGTTTGCCTGATTGAGTTGCACTAAAGCGTTGCCCAATCTCGCAGTAGCCATAGGGATGCTCCTCTCGGTTATCAATGCCTGCTTCATCCACATAGACAACCTGAGCGGCTGACTTGCTCTTTAATTGCTCTTGAAATGCTTCGTGCTTCAGCTCTTCGAGCAAGCCATGTTTAAGTTGATAGATAGTCTGCCCTGCCTGCTTTGCCAAAGCGTTAAGCCGCACCCAAACCAGAAAGGCACAGCCAATGTGGCTGCGCTGAATCCGGGCTTTGCGGCACGGGCAAGCCTCTAAGCCAGTGACCTGCTTAGTCTCACGATGCAGTTGCTCAATCTTCCAACGCAAGCCACAGGCCTGTTGTGCGGCTTCTGTAGAATCTTGAGCCAAATCGTTGGTCACAACGAAGTCCGTGCGGTGGGTGGACACCTCAACCCGGAAACACTGCACTTTGTGGTCTTTAGGAAAGCCTTTGATTGTAATGCGCTTACCCTGCCTCAGTTCACTCTGACTCCAGTTGAGGGAATCCACTCGTTGGTAGGACTGTTGCCCTCCTGATTCATCAACATGGCGATTGTCTCTGAGCGGGCAGTAGTAACCTTTTGGAGGGACTCAATCAACAGCATTAGGTCTTTGGTGGCATACCAAGTGTCCATCAGCACGGCTTGAAACGGCAGTTGTTTGTGATAGACCGTATGGCTCAACATCTCGCTGACAGGATCGAGCTTACGTTTGCCGTCTCCCACTAGGTCGTAAATCCGGTAGTCAATGACCCAGAATTGATCCAACTCTGGATTGCCGTACACGCAAGTGACCACTCCAATCCCTTTAAGGACTCCATGAGCATTGCCACTGTACTGCCGTCGGACTAGGTCAATTGCAAAGGAGTGGCGCTTGTCGAGCACTGTGTCGTCAAACAACAGATATCCCGTGGAAGTCTGGATCACCTGAGAGCTAACGTTTTCCCACACCAGACGAGGCGTTATTTTCTCCCCACCTAGATATCGATTAATTTCGTCGTGGGAAAACTTCTCGCTGTGGTCTGCGAAATTAGTCAACCTATAATTGATCTGGCTGACGAGCAGATATTGACATTAGTCCAGCCGAGTGACAGTTTCTTTCATACCCTGACTCTAGCAATTGACCACGCATCTCGGCTCTCCACCACCATCTCCTCTGCGTAAGTCCTAATTGGATCTGAGCGCGTAGCGCTATGGGGAAAATAGGAAGACTTTGCGATCGATCTTCTAGATCAGCCGTTTTAGTTAATAGGCATCTTGCAAATTAGGTTTAGTGGAGGCGCAGTCCCCACTAAACCTAATCCCAAAACTTTAATCTGCAAGAGGTCTATTGTGGATAGGAAATCGTTAGGATGCCTGAACAAGCGGCTCGGTTCGAGCTTGAAATCCTGCCTTCATTAGCGCACTCACCGTTGCTTGGTGGTCTTGGACTCGAAACTGTGCCCCCAGCCGCACTAGCTCACGGCGATCGTTCCCCGTAATTACCGCAATCACCGGAATCTTGCTTTTATCCTCATCGCCGCGCTGCTCTAGTAATACCGTGCGCAAGTGATGTTGCTTCACGACATCTCCGGCAATCTGCGGCTCTAGATCCACCATCACCATGCAGACATCATCGATCGGCTCTGCATCTTCAATGATGAACTGAGTGCGATCGTCTCGCTTGTCTACTTTGCCCCAGAGCATCAGCCGCGCATCGACCTGCAACAGTTCGCCAATCCGCTCAAAGGATTTTGGGAAGACCACCGCCTCAACCTGTCCGCTCAGGTCTTCAATTTGCAGCGCCATCATTTTGTCGCCGCGTTTCGTCACGATCGGTTTAATGGTGCTGACCATGGCGATCGCGCTCAGCATCACGCCTTCGGGTTTGTCATTCAAATCGCTAAGGTTGATCGGTGCCAGGACTCTAGCCGCCTGCTGAATTGACTTCAGCGGATGGTCTGAGATATAAAAACCCAAAAGCTCTTTTTCTAAACGCAGCTTTTCTTGAGGCGGATAGTCGGGTACGGCAGGTGCTTTAGGAGCCGTCTCAAACTTGTTAGAAGCGGCAGTCGCACCCCCAAACAAATCAAACAGATTGCCCTGTCCAATCAGCCGATCTTTGGCGCGAGATTGTGCCCACTCTAGCAACAGCTCCAAGTCTTGAATGAGCTGATTTCGATTGGTTTCGTTACTCTCTAAACTATCTAACGCGCCGCACTGAATTAGTGCTTCCAAGGCTCGACGGTTAACGGTGCGAGAATCCACGCGATCGCACAAATCCGCCAAAGATTTGAACTTGCCACCCTCTTCACGGGCAATCAGCAGATGTTCGATCGCCCCTTCTCCCACATTCCGTACTGCCGACAGCCCAAACAAAATGGTGGTTTGTAGGGGGGTAAAGTCTACGCCCGATCGGTTGATGTCCGGCGGCTCCACCTGGATGCCCATGTTGACACAGCTAGCAATATATTTCTGCACTTTGTCTTGATCACCGCTGTTACAGGTGAGCAGAGCCGCCATGTATTCAACCGGGTAGTTTGCCTTAAGATATGCCGTCTGATAGGTGACATAGCCATAGGCGGTCGAGTGAGATTTATTGAAGCAGTTAGAGGCAACCAAACCGCTACTTAAAACAAAGTTATGATCTCGTTCAACGCCGATGTCATAAACAGCTTGCATCCCTAAAGATTGACGACTAATAATTTTAACCATAGCTATTTATAAGTTACTTAATAAGTTATTCAACATCTGCAAAAATAGGTTTCAAATCCAGCACAAAGCCGGGTAATACATCCTCACCAGAAAGCGTTTCAGGATTTTTGAGAACCTCAACTTCCTGTTCTAATCGATAAATTTCCACCTGCCGATTTTTGGGATCAATCAACCAGCCCAGCCGTACGCCGTTATCGATATATTCCTGCATCTTGACGCGCAGCGTGCCGATGGAATCAGAGGGCGATCGCAATTCAATCACAAAGTCAGGAGCCAACGGCGGAAATTTGCGCTTTTGCTCTGGAGTCAGGGCATTCCAGCGTTCGCGCCTCACCCAGCTTGCGTCAGGAGAATAGTTCGCGCCTCCGGGCATTTTAAACTCCGTAGAGGAATCGAAAGCAAATCCTAAATCGTTTGTTCGACTCCAGGCTTGTACCTGAAAGGAAATTTCAATATTCCGATGACCCGTTTCACCACCTGTAGGGGACATGATAATTAAATCTCCGCTAGAGTTACGCTCAATTCTTAGGTCAGGATTTGCCTGACACAGGAGAAAGTATTCATCGTCTGTCAGGCACAGCAGCGACTTGAGTTGGGGCGGAGAAAACACCATAGAGTCTCTGAGAGGATTGAGTAAACTATCTCCCATATTACCGACCCGCAAGAACGGGCGATCGCACTTCCACCCGCTTCAAGTCCAGGTTTCGCTGGAAAATCTCATCGATCGTCAGCATTTGTCCCGCTTCTGTCATGAACTTGTGATCTTTGGTTGCCTGAATAATTGAGCCATCTTCTAACAGATACTCAAAGATTTCTTGCTGCCCGCGATCGTGCCATTGGGCGATCGGTTGAGTATAGATGTAGCCATGATTGTTAACGCTGTAAACCGTGCATTGAACCTGATTCTCGACAATTTTACCGATCGGCAAAGCGCCATATTCAACGGTGAGTACGGGCATTTCATAGCTCAAACAATATTCTGCAAACATCACCATTTGTTCAAACAAATCGGTGGCAACTTTTGCCTTAACGCCGTTTTTGCCCGCCCCATCAATGAAGATCTGCTGATGCTTTTCCATCTCCGACTTTTTCTTTTTGCCCATTGCTCGCCGCAGCAGATCGGCTTGCCCTAGGGAATAGCCCGCCATATCTTGAGCGATCTTCATAATCTGCTCTTGATAGACCATAATCCCATAGGTTTCGTTGAGAATGGTTTCTAGGATTGGGTGTTCGTACTCAATTCTTTCTCGCCCATGCTTACGGTTAATGAACTTGGGAATCAGCCCTGCATCCAGCGGTCCCGGTCGATACAGCGCCAGTACCGAAGAGATGTCTTCCAATCCGGACGGCTTTAGATCTCGGACAATCTGCCGCATTCCTGAAGATTCAAGCTGAAAGATACCTTCTAGGTTGCCTTGCGACAGCAGCTTATAAACTTTTGGATCGTCCAGAGACAAATGATCGAGATCAATCACAACATTTTGATTTTGGGCAATCAGATCCACCGCTTTCTGGATCATTGTTAGGTTCTTGAGTCCCAAGAAGTCCATTTTCAGCAGCCCCAGCGCCTCAATGTCCTCCATGTAATACTGCGTAAACACAGAGCCATCAGCGTTGCGCTGAAGCGGCACGACTTCATCCAGCGGATGCGAGGAAATCACCACACCTGCCGCATGAATCCCCACACTCTTGTTAGTGCCCTCAATCTTGATTGCCGTATCGAGCCAGTGGCGAACCCTTGGATCATTGTCATACTTCGCCTTAAATTCTGGTGCAGGGGTGCCCTCTGAAATCATCACCTTCAGCTTTGCTGGTTTACCCCGCGAAACGGGAATCAGCTTCGCCATCCGATCGGACTCCGCATAGGGAATATCCAGCACTCGCGCCACGTCCTTCAGCACCGCTTTTGAGGTCATGCGGTTGTAGGTAATAATCTGGGCAACGCGATCGCTCCCATACTTATCCGTCACGTAGCTAATCACCTCATCGCGGCGATCGATACAAAAGTCTGTATCGATATCTGGCATCGAGAAGCGTTCGGGATTGAGAAATCGCTCAAACAGTAAGCCATGATGCACCGGGTCAATGTTAGTAATTGCCAGGGAATAAGCCACAAGAGAACCCGCTGCCGATCCGCGACCTGGTCCTACCGGAATGCCGTGATCGCGGGCATATTTGATGTAGTCCCAAACCACGAGAAAGTAGGCATCAAAACCCATCTGGTGCATCATTTGCAGCTCATACTCTAGCCGCTCTTGATACAAGGGTTCTACCTGGTCATAGGACTCATAGCCAAAGCGATCCATCAAGCCTTGACGGGTAATTGCCCTCAGGTAGCTGTCTTTGGTATAGCCTTCGGGGACTGAATATTCCGGGATGCGAGGCTTTCCCATAATGTCGTATTCTTCGATCTTGTCGGCGACCTCCATCGTGCTGGCGATCGCCTCCTCTACCGCCTCTTCCGGCAGGTGATCGCGGAAGAGATAACGCATCTCTTCTGCCGACTTGAGATACTCGGTGCCCGTGTACCGCAGCCGCTTCTCTTCGCTAATCAGCTTCCCAGTCTGAATGCACAGCAGCGCGTCATGGGCTTCTACATCAAAGCAGGAAATATAGTGGGAGTCGTTGGTGGCAACCAGCTTAATGTCCATTTCGCGGGCAATGCGAATAATCTCAGGATTGACAATTCGCTCCTCCTGCAAGCCGTGATCCTGAATCTCCAGGTAGTAGTCATCGCCAAACCGCTCTTGATACCACTGGGCGATGCGACGGGCAATCTCTGGCTTACCCTGCATGATCGCCTGGGGAATTTCTCCTCCCAGACAGGCGCTCGTGACAATCAGCCCTTCCCGGTACTGCTCGATCAGCTCTTTGTTAATGCAGGGGCGCGAAAAAATGCCTTTGCCCTGAACGCCTTGCAAATGAGAAATTGTGGTTAATTTGACCAGATTCTTATACCCTTGGGTATTCTTTGCCAAGATTACCTGGTGATAGCGGGGACGGCGCTCCTGTTTCGTGATGTCGCCATTGATTACGTACATCTCGTTGCCGACGATCGGCTTCACGCCACGAGCTTTACACTCCTTCAACAGCTCGATCGCCCCATACATGACGCCGTGATCCGTAAGGGCGATCGCTGGCATCCCCAGCTCTACGACGCGATCGAGCAGCTCTGGAAGCTGGCTTGCGCCGTCCAAAAGGCTGTAGTCGCTGTGAATATGTAGACCAACAAAGGACATAGCTCTCAATCTCGGTTTCAGACCCGGTGCAAGGTTGAGATAAGATTAACTGATCTTTGATGCTATATCTAGCAATTTTATTGAGATTTGTTGACAGATGCCCCTACCCGTAGCGCTTTTTAAGAGCTGAAAGGCTCAGCACAAGTGCAGTTGAACTAAAATTTAGCCAACTCAAATTAGTATAAACGTATCAAGGCAATTCTACCGCCGCAGGTTTCAACCTAATTGAGGGTCAATTTTAGGATCAATATGGCAATGTGGGTGGCAATGTGAGAAGAGCAGCTTGTTGAACGCTTAATCTTTATTGCCGAAAATTGCTGAAATATCAAGTTTTGATTAAGTTGCGAGCAAAGCAAAATCCGTGCTTCTGCTCAGCTCTTAGCTGAGGTTAGAAGTCAATAATGAGATTGTCAGTTCACCTACTCAGAAAAAATGCAGCTTCGTCAACTCACCGCTGGAATTGCTGCTTTGGCAGCGATCGCTTCCATTCTGTCCGCCAACTCTGCTCAAGCCTTCTCCTTCAAAGTCACGGATGGTGTCGCAAATCCCACTACTGGACTCACCAATCAAGGTGCGTACTCAGAATTCGCCAAGCTCAAAGGTACTACGACCGTTGACTTTAACTCTGGCAAAGCACCCACCGACGGATTTGCCAAATATAGCTTCTCTAACAAAGGTCAGAGCAGCAGCGTCCGCTCAGATATGTGGGCACCCGTAGGAGCAGAGGGCGAGAAGAACACGTCCAGCTACCTAGCAGCGTTTCAGGGTGATAACGTCATCATCAACCTAGCAAAGAACCTCAACTATTTTGGGATTAACTGGGGTGCGGCTCATACGGGAAACACTTACTCTTTCTATAACGGCGACAAGTTAGTTCGTAGCTTCAACACGAAGGATATTGATCAGGCAGGCGGTTTTGCTACCTACTCGGCTCTGCATTCTGGCACCAATGAAGCGGGCGCCCAGAAGCAGCAAAATGGCAAGTATTACCAGGGCAACGGCTACGTGCATTTCTATGCAGACAGCGAAGATGATATCTTCAACAAAATCGTCATTTCTCAAGCTGGCGGCGGCGGTTTTGAAACCGACAATCACTCTTTCCACGAAGGCTCAGGCAAGTTCAACTTCAACACAGAGTCTGTTCCTGAACCTGGCGTTGTTATGGGATTAATGACGGTGGGTGGTTTCTTCTTACGCCAGCGCCGTCGCGCTAAGGTGGCATAGCAGAAGGCAGCGCACCGCTGCATCAAGAACATCAAAATCTAAGTGACATGGCATAGGGTTTCCATCGCACCTCTTTTCAAGAGGTGCGATTTTTGGCATGGCTGATCTCTGCGCCCCTCTGGTACATAGCGCTACGCGATTAGATCCAACGAGTTATCTTTTGAGAGCCGCGCGGAGCGCGGCTCTCAAAAGATAACTCGTCCTAACTCAATTACGTAATGCCATAGCTATCGCCAGTTTGCTTAGGACATTTAGGGTGGGACGCTTCGCGCCCTACCCAAAATGTCCCCGTTCTAACCGCCTTGGCGGTTGCCACATCACACAAAAAATTATCCTAGAGATCAGCAACGCCCGATTTTTAATGCATGTGAGACTGGGTATGGTCCTTAAAATGTCAGGATAGATCAAGATGGCTGGCAAGACTTTTTTAGAAGATTCTCTACAGGATTATTTGCTTTCTGTTTCGCTGCGAGAGCCAGAAATTTTGAAAAGCCTGCGGCAAGAAACGGCAACTCACTCTATGAGCCAGATGCAGATTGCACCTGAGCAGGGACAATTGATGCGATTGCTGGTACAGCTAATGGGAGCCAAAAAAGCGCTGGAAGTTGGCGTATTCACTGGATATAGCTCGCTTTGTGTCGCGATCGCCCTCCCACCCGATGGCAAGCTCATTGCTTGTGATGTCAGCGAAGAATATACGGCGATCGCCCAGCGCTACTGGCAGCAGGCAGGAGTTGCTGACAAGATCGACCTGCGGATTGCCCCTGCGCTCGAAACTCTCGATCAGCTCCTGGCCGCAGGCGAAGCAGGCACCTTTGACTTCGCCTTTATTGATGCCGACAAAAGTAGCTACGACGGCTACTATGAGCGATCGCTACAGTTAGTCCGTCCGGGCGGACTGATTGCCATAGATAATGTCCTCTGGTCGGGCAGAGTTGCCGACTCGCAGACGCAAGATAGCCGCACTAAGACCATACGCGCCTTTAATCAAAAGCTGCATCAGGATGAGCGAATTACTCTCAGCCTACTGGCGATCGCCGACGGCTTGACCCTAGCCCTCAAGCGATAGCTCTTCTTGCCGTAAAGGCATGACCAGCACCTTGTCTACCCGATTGCCGTCCATATCCATTACTTCAAAGCGGAAGCCTCCCCAGGTGAAATGGTCGGACGATCGCGGAATATGCCCTAGCTGCATAATCACAAAACCCGCAATGGTCTGGTAGTTACCGCGATCGTCTCCGGGTAGCTCATCTGCGGCGATTAGCTCTTTCAGCTCGTCGCTAGACAGCATGCCATCTACCAGCCAAGAGCCGTCTTCTCGGCGGATAATGCTAGACTCCTGCGGATCGTCGGCAAAGGGAACATCTCCAATGATCACCTCCATGACATCGTTGAGAGTGACAAGCCCCTGAATCACGCCATATTCATCTACCGGAAGGGCTATATGCGTTCCCGACTGCTTAAACAATTCCAGCACTCTCAGAGCATGGGTACTTTCTGGAATCAGCAGAGGCGGGCGAAGTAAAGTAACCAGATCGATCGGCTGTCCAGCAAGGCTCCGCGCCAAAATATCGGCAACATGCGCAATGCCCATGACGTTATCTAAGGCATCTTGGCAGACCGGAATGCGGCTATGACGACACTCGATCATCTTCTGGCGGATGACCTCAGCCGAATCATTCAGATCGATCCAGATGATGTCAGGGCGGGGAGTCATGAGGTCGTTTACCTGCTGATCGCCCAGATGAAACACCCGTTCTACCATATCCTGCTCGGCGGCAGCAAACATACCTGCTTCAGCTCCTTGACGAACTAAAACCTTAATTTCTTCCTCCGTTACCGAAGGTTCTTCAGAGGGTGCATTGGCACGAAACAGCTTTAGAACAGCCTCGGTAGAAAGGCTAAGCAG
Source organism: Drouetiella sp. (assembly GCF_059504425.1). Taxonomy (NCBI): domain Bacteria; kingdom Bacillati; phylum Cyanobacteriota; class Cyanophyceae; order Oculatellales; family Oculatellaceae; genus Drouetiella; species Drouetiella sp. Next base: position 249,429 of record NZ_JCACIN010000040.1, on the reverse strand, counting down.
GTAGACGATTGGAGCGGCAATTTTGGCAACTACCTGCATGGGAGCCGCTACGATCGCCGCAATTTTTTCTGGGTTATTCAGCGCCAAACGCTTGGGAGCCAGTTCGCCAATGATCAGTGACAGGTAGGTGATGATCAGCACGACGAGGGTAAGGGCGATCGCCTCACTGGAATCTTTTAGTGCTGGAATCATGGCAATATAAAATGCCAGATGCTCGGAGAAGGATGCACCGCCAAACACCCCGGTCAGCGTGCCAATCAGCGTGATGCCCACCTGAACCGTAGACAGAAAATTGTTGGGTGAGTTTGCTAACTTCAGCGCCGCTTTTGCCCCAGCGTTTCCCTGCTCGGCCTGCTCCTGGAGGCGGGCTTTACGGGCTGAAACAATTGCCATTTCTGACATTGAGAAAATCCCGTTGGCAACTATCAGCAGAAAAATACCCAAAATCTCAAAAATCATTGCAATCCTTTCATGAAATGGTAGCGCTGCTCTAAACTGCTCGTCATCTAGATTGAATTACCATGAAACAGCCAGCTCGTGAACGCGTATTTTTGACCTTTGAGGATAGGCAGCGACTCATGCGGATGGGTGTAGTATGCCGGGAAAACCAGAACTGCCCCGGCTTCTGGCTTTATCTTAAGGTCTTGGCGATCGAAATAAGTTTCGCCTCCTTCAAAGTCATCATTCAGGTAGCCGACAATGCTGATATCGCGGGTGGGAATGCCCTGATCAAGTTCTTGAAAGCGGCTGCCTAACAAAATATTATCGATATGGCGCTTGTAAAACTGCTGCTCCTGATAGCGCAAAACCGTGCAGGGTTCGGCGAAGGGAAAGTTAACGCCATAGGTTTGCTGAAGGAGTTGCTGAACGATCGCCAGTTTGCTAAACAAGAGCTGATTTGCAGACTGTAAGAGCGGATCGGAGCCACCCAACCTCAGCAGATCGTTACTCCGAACCTGATTATTAACCGTTTCAATCAGAATATCGGCTTGCTGAAGCTGGCACTGCTGAGTCACCTGAATAATCTGCTGGCAAGCAGAAGAATTTAGCAAGTCCTTGACCAGAAAGATTTCATGACCCAAAGAAGTTAGGGTTTGAGAAGCCATTAGCCGATCGCTCGTAGAGTGAAGTACATGCTAAATCTTTGCGAGAGAATGGGGAATAGAGAAAAGCCTAAGCTATTATCTCGAATTTATACTGCCACTCTCTACTCTCCCACATCCCTCACTTAGGCTGATGATTTAGGCTGATGGTGTTCATGCCAGTGACGGGCTATGTCAACCCGCCGACACAGCCAGACGCGATCGTGCCCTTTCACATAGTCTAGAAAGCGCCCTAGAGCCGCTGCGCGTCCGGGTCTGCCCACAAGGCGGCAGTGCAGCCCCACGCTCATCATTTTGGGGGCAGTTTCGCCTTCGGCATAGAGTACGTCGAAGCTGTCTTTCAAATAGGCGAAAAATTGATCGCCTGAGTTGAAGCCTTGAGCGCTAGCAAAGCGCATGTCATTGCTGTCTAGAGTGTAGGGAATGACGAGGTGGGGCTTACCGTAGTCGTGCAGCCAGTAGGGCAGGTCATCGGCATAGCTATCTGCGTCATAGAGAAAGCCGCCTTCTTCAACCACAAGCCGACGAGTATGAATGCTGTTGCGTCCGGTATACCAGCCTAGCGGTCGAGAGCCTGTCACCTGCGTGTGGATGGCGATCGCCTTTTGCAGATGCTCCCGCTCGGCAGCAGCACTGAAATACTTGTAGTCAATCCAGCGATAGCCGTGGCTAGCAATTTCCCAGTTTGCCTCCAGCATGGCGGCTACGGCTTCAGGGTTGCGCTCTAGCGCCATGGCTATGCCGTAGATTGTGACGGGAATCTGGCGATCGGTAAACATCCGGTGCAGCCGCCAAAAGCCCGCCCGACTGCCGTACTCATAAATAGACTCAATATTCATATGCCGCACACCCTGGAGCGGCTCGGCTCCTACGACCTCAGACAAGAAAGCCTCTGCTGCCTGATCGCCATGCAAAACGCAGCTTTCGCCGCCTTCCTCGTAGTTGATAACAAATTGCACTGCCACCCGCGCTTGACCTGGCCACTTGGGGTGGGGCGGATGACGACCATAGCCTACTAGATCGCGAGGGTAAGTATTTGTCATGGGTTAACTCCTAGGTATAGCAACCGCTAAGGCGGTTAGGGCGGGGACATTACAGTGAGGTGCGAGGCGCTTCACTGTAAATGTCCCAAACAAACTGGCGACAGTCATAAGTCATGATTTGTGCAGGAGTATGCAAATGGATTGAACCTTGAATTGCCACTCTCAAGCAGTATCCTTAAAAACTTATCCTTAAAAAGTTGCGGTTAGCGTTACTCAGGTAAGAATTTTTTGTTGCGTGGGCTTTGCCCACGCAACAAAAAATTCTTACCCCTTAAGGACTACCAAGTTGCAGAGGATTAAAAATTGCAGCGTGGGGCGCGATCGATTTCTCAGGCATGGTAAACTCTGCGGCAGTTACGCCATCAAGCTAAAGGTTGTGAATCTGAGGAGTGTTTTTTGACATGAAATTCAATACAGTCTCAAGAATAGGATACGCTTTGGTTTCAGCCGCCTTCATCACTGCAATCGGCGGACTACAAGCCTCCGCTACCGTCAGCGCGATCGAGCTAGCCCAGGCTTCACCCGCACCATCTCCTGCCCCTAGCGCCCCTGCCCCTGCTCCTAGCGCCCCCGCTCCTGGCGATGCGCCTTTGTATGAGCGGGCTAGCTATATCGGCACTTGCCGTCAGGCTAACGCGACCACAGAAGTCTTTCAAAACACGGCGCTAGGGCCTGTCAACCAGCGCGTGGGTACGGTAAATGCGGGTTCACAGGTAACACTCACAGGAGTACTGGGCGACATTGCTGGAATTGGGGGCGTGGCTCAAATTAAAACGCCCGTTGTAGGATGGCTGCGATCGTCAACTTTGGCAACCTGTGGCACCCCCCCTGTTACAGGAAGTTGCTTTATCATTCGCACGGCAACTGCGCCCAACGGACTCTATGCCTACTCAGACCCTATAACCGCGCAGAAACAGCTTTATAACGGTCAGGCAGACGGCCCGGCGGGTGGCAGCAAAGTGTATTTCACAACGCCACCTACACCCTCTCAGACGGCTCGGAACACTATCTATGTGAAAGTGACCTATACCAGCTTGAATGGGAGCAATCGCGTGGGCTGGATCTCTCAAGGTTCCGTAGGCAGTACGCCAGGTGGATTGAGCAGTAACTTGAGCGTTTGTCCCTAGTCATTGAGGGATTTTGGGTTTTGGATTGAATCCAAAACCTATAGCTGTCACCAGTTTGCTTAGGACGTTTGTTGTGGGGCGCGGAGCGCCCCACAACAAACGTCCCTGTCCTAACCGCCTTGGCGGTTGCTATAAGTTTGTTTACTGAATCCAAGTTTGTTTACTGACCTAAACCCAACTGCTTCTGAATTTGCTTCAGCGCTCGATGCATCTCTGGGAGGCGGCTGTAAATAGCTGAGGCTTTGAGGTACAGCTTGTAGGGCACGGCAGGTGTACCCAAAACCACGGTGCCAGGTGCTACGGTGCCATGGATGCCTGCCTGTGCGCCCGCCTGTACGCCATCGCCGATGTGAGAGTGGTTTGCAACTCCGACCTGTCCCCCCAGAATGACGCGATCGCCTAGCTGTGCTCCTCCCGCCAGACCAACCTGAGCTGCTAGGGCGCAGTTTTTGCCTACTTTAGAACCATGTCCAATTTGCACCAGGTTGTCGAGCTTGGTGTTGCGCTCGATGCGCGTTTCGCCTACGGCAGGGCGATCGATCGTGGAGTTGCAGCCTACCTCTACACCGTCTTCTAGCACCACGTAGCCCGACTGCTCCATCTTCAGCCAGCCCTCAGGAATAGGCACAAAGCCGAAGCCCTCCGAGCCAATTACTGCGCCGCTGTGGATGACGCAATCCGAGCCAATTTGAGTGCGTTCCTGAATCACACAATTGGCGTGTAGGAGGGTGCGATCGCCAATGGTCACGCCGGGATAAATCACGACATTGGGATGGATACAGAGATTATTTCCTAGAATCACTCCTGCCTGAATCACCACATGCGCCCCGATCGCCGCATTTTCACCCAGCTGCACTGAAGGATCAATGACAGCAGTAGGATGTATGCCGGGAGCCGGACGAAACGGTTGGTAGAACAGAGCGATCGCCTGGGCAAACAGCAGACGCGGTTCGCGAGTGGCAATCCAAGCAATCTGGCGATCGGTGGCTTGGGTTTGTAGCGCTTGATCTAGGGGCAGGATGAGCGCACTTGCCGCAGTAGTGTTGACCTGTGCCGCAAATTTCTCGCCTTCAATGTAGCTCAGGGTTTCTGCCTGTGCATCTTCTAGAGGCTTGACCCCTGTGAGATGAGGATCACAGGCGGCATTCAGGATGAGGCTATGCTCAGCGGCTTTCAATCGAGCAACTAATTCACTGAATTTCATGTTCTTAATCTCCCACTTGTCTGAAGCCAGATACTGCCGCCCAAACTTCTCATACAATCAAATTTTTCATGCCTAGAGCCATAGGGGGCATGAAACCCATCAGGATGCTGATGCTCTAAAAACATGTTTTGGTAAGCAGCGCTATTCTTATAAAGAATTCTTGTTTAAGCCTTTTCATTGTGAAGGAAACCGTGAATCGCCCGATCGCCTTTCGTCTAGAACAATATACTCTGAAGCGCCCTCAAGAAGTCCTGCTTGTCACCGCAGAAATTGCGGGCGAAGCAGATGAGATTATGATTTTTAAGGGTTTCTCTAGCTCTCTCATGCGATCGACTGCCTATGATCCTGATGTGCCAATGCTGCCTGAAGCGGCAAAAATTGTGGCGATCGATCGGCTGGTCGCACCCTATCAACCCGACCGTCCACAGTATATTCAGCAAGGGCTGACCTGGGTAGAGATGCAGGATTTACTAGCAACAGCCGGGGTTTGATTGAACTCAGCGGGGCTTTCACGAGAGAGAGCTTCAGTGACTTCTTTCAACGGCATTAGACCTCTTGCAAATTAGGTTTAGTGGGGGCGCAGCCCCCACTAAACCTAATCCCAGAGATTAGCAGCGCTCTTTCGCCTCCTGCTTTGAGACAACGACTGAGCCTTAGAAAATTCAGCATTCATTAAGGGTTTGCCAATCTGGCTCCCAGAGAAGCATTGCATAATTGAAATACAGGTTTTGGATATTTGCAACTTTGCCCTATGAAGCTCTCTAAGAAGAATTTGGATCAGCGGCTTGACCATGTCTATGATGCAATTGTCGTCGGCGGCGGCATTGGCGGGCTGTCGGCGGCTATTTATCTTCAGCGCTACCGCTTGTCCTGTCTAGTGATTGAGAAAGGGAAAGGGCGATCGTTTTGGATGCAAGATGTCACCAACTATTTGGGTCTACAGCCCCACACGCCAGGGCGCAGCGTCCTGCAAAATGGACAGGATCACGCGCTGGAGGTAGGCGCAGACCACCTGCGGGGCTATGTGGAAGATGTCACGGATGAGGGTGATACCTTTGCCGTCAAAGTCAAGCTGGGCAAGCAGGACAGCAGCCATTCCGTGTTTCGCAGCAAATATTTGATTGCGGCTAGCGGTATCATCGACACGCTGCCCCAGCTTGAGAATATGCAGAATGTGTTTGACTATGCGGGCTACAACTTACATGTTTGCTTGATTTGCGATGGCTACGAGATGGCGGATAAGAAATGCGGTCTGTTTGTCGGCTCCGAAGGTGCGATTAATACCGCCTTTGTGCTGAACTGGTTCACGCCCTATGTGACCGTGTTCACCAATGGACAGGTAGAGGTGGGTGCAGAGATGCGACAAAAGCTCCAGGAGCACGGCTACCCGCTAGTGGAAACGCCGATTAAGCAATTCCTGGGTCAGAATCATGAAATGACGGGTGTGGAGCTTGCCGATGGCACTACGGTTGATTTGGAAACAGGGCTGGTGTCGATGGGTTCTAAGTATCACGATGAATACCTGCGGGATATTCCGCTAGAGCGAAACGGCAAAAACATCCTCACCGACTCTATGTGTCGCACATCTCATGATCGCATTTTCGCAGTTGGAGATATAAAAGAAGGGATCAACCAGGTGTCGATCGCCGTTGCAGATGGTACATTAGCTGCTACAGCAATTTGGCGGGAGATTCGACGGGCTTCGCCGCCGCGTCGCTGGGAAGAAAACCTCATTGGAGTAAAATCGTGACTCAATCAGAAACGCTGACCTTTCCTGAGCTGCAAGCCGAAGTTGCCTACTTGCGGGAAGAGCTGCAAATGCGGGATCAGTTGGTTCAACAGCTCTCACAGGAGCTATTTCGCCTCGTCAAGGGTAATGAGACTGCGCTGCCTGCGCCCGAAGTTTCGGAGCGGCAAATGGCAGAAATGCGCGCCTTGCGAGAGCAGCTTCAGAGCGTTGAGCAGCAGGTGACGTTCTATCAGGCTCAAATTGCCGATCGCGATAGCGAAATCTACCAGCTCCGCCAGACCGCTCAGGAATTGGGCGATCGCTCCAAGATGCTCGAAAAGGTAGTGCAGGAGATGCCCCACATCTACCGAGAAAAGTTTGAGCGGCGTTTGGCTCCTATCAAAGAAAAAGTTAGCCTGGTGCAGCGAGAAAATCGTCAGCTTCATGCCGAGCTGCAAAGCGTCAGCTATCGTCTGGCAGTCCGCAGCCGACGGGGCACTCAGCTTGATTTGCCCACATTCCCATCGGGTTCTGTGGCATTGCCAACGCTGGGCTAAGAGCTTGGGCTAAGATCTAGACTAGCGTTAGGTTTGAATAAACGTGGAAAAAGTTAATTTAGCCGAGAAGCTCAGCCTATTCCAGGATCACTGGAACCCGCATGTGGTTGGCGATTTGAACGGACAGCAAGTCAGGCTCGTTAAGTTTCAGGGTGAGTTTGTCTGGCATCAGCATGAGCAGGAAGACGAGATGTTCTTAGTGATTAAGGGCAGCTTTCAAATGGAGTTCCGCGATCGGACGATCGACCTGACTGAAGGAGAATTCATCATCGTCCCGCGGGGCGTTGAGCATCGCCCCGTTGCCTCTGAAGAGGTGCATGTGATGCTGTTTGAGCCTGCCTCAGTTGTGAACACGGGCAACGTTCAAAATGAGCGTACCGTGCTGGAGCTGAGTAAAATCTAGGTCTTTCAAAAAACGGCTCCCTGAACTATGTTCAACTCTCCTACACCGCCAGAGTTTTTGACCTTCGAGGAAGTTGCAGAGGTCGATCGTGCCCTAATGACTTCGCGGGAAAAGTTTTCGGCGCGAGTGGCGCTGTATTCTTTACGATCGCTGAAGCTGATTGCCCAGAAGTATGGGGTGGCGATCGCCGATCTCGACTCACAGCAAATTGCCGATTGGGTGGCAGCAGACCCTACTTTTCAGGCAAATCCCGCCTTTGATGAGGGTTTCAAGGGTTTCTTTACGCAGCTTGTGATTTCATCCTTCAAGCCGCTGAAGCAGATCGCGCTGACGGAGAGCGGGGCAATCGAAGATTTGACGGTGCCGCAGGTAATTAACTGGTTTGAGCAGGAGGCAAAACTGCGGTTAGAAAAAAATTAGCTGATGAGATTCAGTCTTCCTGAGTTTCAGTAGGGAGATCGCCATCAAACACGACAATAAACGTTGCTTCGGGCATGAGTCGGCGCAAAACGCGGGCGTAGCCATCGGCATCAGATTCGTTGCGGCAACGCGCTACGACAATGCGCTGCATTTTGGGCAACAATCGCACCACAATCCACCTATTGAGGTTGTCTCGATAGGGCATAATGAATCTTATCTCCATTGCAAGTTGGAGCTTGAGCCAGTGCAGAACTTTCCAGGGGACGCACTGGTTTTAGCTTGAGATCAAGCATATCAGAAAACAAAATAAAGAAGCAATTTTGTTTCAATTTGCGACTTAAATGAATCAATTCTGTCTATGAGAGCTATGCCTAAACGGTTCCCAATAGGGCCACTCAGTGAACATGATGATGACTGGCTGACCGTTTGGGCTTGGCTGAACACTCGCAGCAAATCGGCTCAAGTTGCAGATCTGATTAGCTATGGAATTCGAGAAAGAAAGGCTGAAATTGATGACGCGCTGGCTTACGTTGCTAAAAAACGCGGAATTACACCCGAAGATTTGTTTCAACGCATTTTAGATGGAACGGTCAATCAAGAAGTAGATGAGGCAGAAGATGAAGAGTAGGGCGATCGGACTGCCATCTTGCCTTTAAAGCCTCGTGCAACAAAAATTCTTACCTAAATATCATCACTCTAATGAAAATGAATTAATCAGAGTTATGGGACTCTGGTGAGTGGGCATACCTATAAAGAATGCAAACTCACCTTTCGGGCTAAATCCTGATGCCAAAACTCGATCGCAAGGCTGGACAAAATATTCGAGATTTGGCTGTTAAAAGACGCATAAAGGCGCTAACCTCATTCACTTCTGCTGGGTTAGTAATTTTCTTGCCATTCTTTTTGAGCAAAGCTTCTGAGCGCTTTTTGAAACAGATCTCTTCACTAAACCCATCCCAACCTCCTCAAGCTTTTCAATTGCCTATTGCCCTGTACATTTTTTCTATTGTCATCGCTATGGGCTTGGTGATGAATGGCACTTACTTATGGAAACGAGCCAACCACGCCGATCAAGGCGCTAGAGGAGAAGAAGATATTGCTCAAGCCATAGCACAACTCACGCAAGAAGGATGGCAAATTGAGTATGGAATGCGCCTGGGGAATAAATTAGGCGATGCTGACATCGTTTGTATCTCTCCTCAGAATAAAGCCTACGTCATTGATGTCAAATCCCATCGAGGTGAAGTGATTACAGATGGGCAGCAGCTATATCGACGAGTTGGAAATTCAAAGTATTCATTCGAGAAAAACTTTCTCAACCAAGCTAAGAAACAGGCTCTACAAGTCAAGAAACAAAAAGAACTGAATTTTGTGACCCCAATTGTGGCTTTTTCTGACGCTAAAGTGGCGATCGCATCAGAGAAGTTACAAAAAGTCTATGTAGTAGAGAAATCTGCGTTAGTCTTGCTTTTGAGATCTCTCGGCTAGGCAGAAGCTCGCGGGATCATGTCATCTACTGTAGTGCGATCGTTCTGGTTATGGATTCCACCAAGTTCAACCGCCAAGCTTGATAGCTGATTACGAATCCAGAACCAAGTACAGTGCAAAATTACAAAACCTGGGAATGATAAGCCTATCGTTGTATCCATAGGCGGAACGCATTGGCGTTTGACTTTCAGTTGAGCGATGTCGCTATTTCAGCTTTAAGCCCCACTGCGTCTGCCTACTAGAAGGAAAACCGCCATGGGAGAACTCCGCATCCGTAAGCCGCTCCGTATCAGCCTGCCGGCTCTGCTGCTGACGTTTGTTCTGCCGTTTGCTTTTGTGGTGTATCAGCTGACTGCTCAGGTAAATGAGCGGATTGAATTGACTCAATTTGAACTGCATGGCACGCAATATCTGCGTCCGCTAGAACGGCTCCTGCAAGATGTGCCCCAGAGCCAGCGCATTGCCCAACGCTACTTTCATAAAGAGGTGCCATTGCTGGCGCTGCAACAGCGGCAGGCTCAGCTTAATGGGGATATGGAGGCCGTTGAGCAGGTGCAACGGACGTTAGGCGATCGCCTCAGAACGGCCAAAGAATTTCAGCTGCTTCAGGAATCCTGGCAGCATCTCCGGATTGAGCTTTCTCAACAAATTGCGCAGCCAAACTTGAGCACAACCAGTCGGGCGGCGATCGAAGATCTGCACACCAAATTCATTCTCAGAACGCGGGAGCTGATTTCTCAGGTGGGCGACACTTCTAATCTCATCCTCGATCCCAATCTCGACACCTACTACTTGATGGATGCCATTCTGCTAAAGCTACCTGAGGCTCAGGAGCTGCTGGCAAACCTGCAATTGAGGGGCGAAAATGTTATTCGCCAGCAGGCGCTAAACCCAGAGGAGAGAGGGCAGCTGATTATGCAAATTGGCGTGGCGCAAGCCAACAGTGATGCCACGCGCAAAGGCATGAACGTAGCATTTGACAATAATGATGCGGGCAATCTTCAGTCAATTCTGCAGCTCCCCCTGCGGAGTACCCTGTCTGACACTCAGAGATTTCTGGATTGGATGAATCATATGCTGGTTCAGAGCGAGGCCATTGTCACTGAGTCTTCTCCAACCGAGTTCGATCGCAAGGCAACCTCTGCTCTGAAAAGTAGTTTTGAGCTATGGCAGCATACCGTCAAAGCGCTGGATGGTTTATTAGAGGAGCGGATCGATCGCTTTCAGCAAAAGATCTATCTGGTGGAAATTTTTACGCTGCTAGTGCTGGCGGCGGTTGGCTCTGTGTTTATCATATTGAGCCGTAACTTGAACGCAAGACGCAGAGCCGATCGCCGCCTCAATGCTCAGTATGCGGCAACCCGCGCTCTGGCGGAATCTCTGATGCTCTCAGATGCGGCTCCCACCATTCTCCAGGCGATCTGCGGCAGCCTAAATTGGGATTTGGGCGAGGTTTGGCAGCTCAGGGCTGAGGTCAACAAACTGTTTCGAGTGGAATTATGGGGGCGATCGCCCCAGATAACCGATTGGGCTGCCGCCTCAGAGCCGCTGCTCGCACCCGGTGTTGGCTTGGCTGGGCAGGTCTGGCAGCGAGGAGAGCCAGTTTGGCTGGCAAATCTAGACGCCGATAGGCTAGGAACCCTTCCGCCTCAGCACCTTCAAGCTGCGTGCGGTTTCCCCATTTGCCATGGCGATCGCGTTGTCGGCGTGATGGTCTTCTTCGGTCACAAGATCCCCAAGCCCGATGCTGATCTGCTGAAAATGATGGCGGCGATCGGCAGTCAAATGGGGCAATTTATGCATCGGCAGCTTGCCGAAGAAGCCTTACGTCAGGGCGAAGAGCTGCGGCGGATGGCGCTCAGCGCCGCCTCTATGGGGGCATGGGATTGGGATATTGTCACTGGAGAAGAGCATTGGTCTACTGAGGTTGAGAGCCTGTTTGGACTGGCTCCCGGCACCTTTGGCGGCAGCTACGAAGATTTCCTTCAATATATTCATCCAGACGATCGCCATCAGGTGCTAAAAGCTCAGCAGCGGGCGATTCGAGAAGACACAGAATACGTGCCAGAATATCGCATCATCCGTCCAAATGGCACGTTGCGCTGGGTGACGAGTCGTGGAAAAGTCACACGCAATGCCCAAGGCAAGCCGCTACGGCTGTCAGGTGTGACGATGGATATTACCGATCGCAAGCAAGCTGAAGCCGACGTCCGCGAACGTGAAGAACGGTTCCGATCGCTGCTGGCAAATATTTCAGGAGCCGTCTACCGCTGCAACTATGATGCTGACTGGACGATGGAGTTTATCAGCCAGCCGATTCAGGCGATCACGGGCTATGCTGCAACTGCCTTCACCCAAAGCAAATTGCCCTCGTTTGCAGAAATTATTTACCCTGAAGACGAGGGCAGAATTCGCAGCGAAGTCGGGATGGCGATCGCCGAAAAACGCCCCTATGAACTGGAATATCGCATTCGTCACGCGGACGGCAGCTTGCGCTGGGTCTACGAAAAAGGACAGGGCATTTTTGACATTACGGGCGAACTTCTCTGTCTAGATGGCGTAATTTTTGACATCTCCGATCGCAAGCATTCTGAAGAACGGATGCGCCTCTTGGAATCGGTGGTGGTCAACACCAATGATGCCGTGGTGATCTTTCAGGTTAGCTCCACGAGTGAACTCAAAGTGGTCTATGTCAACCGGGCTTTTACCCAGATGACAGGCTATGAACTTGATGAGGCGGTGGGCAGAACAGCCGATTGTTTACATGGAGCCAACACCGATCGGGCAGAGCTAAATCGAGTGCGAACAGCGATCGCTCAAGGTCAAGCCCTCAATGCTGAGCTGATTCAATATCGCAAGGACGGCTCGGAGTTTTGGCTAGAGTTTGAAATGGTGCCGATCGTCCCTGATCAAGGCCGCCATCAAGATCACCTGATGCACTGGATTTCGGTACAGCGGGATGTGAGCGATCGCAAACAGGCAGAAAATATGCTGCTCAAGGGCAAAGAAGCGGCAGAAGAGGCAAACCGCGCCAAGAGCCAGTTTTTGGCAAACATGAGCCACGAACTGCGTACGCCGCTTAACGCCATTATTGGCTACAGCGAAATCCTGCAAGAAGACGCAGAAGATCAGGGCTATGAAGACATGGTGCCCGACCTGGAAAAAATTCGGGGGGCGGGCAAACATCTGCTGGGGCTGATCAACGACATCCTGGACATCTCCAAGATCGAGGCGGGCAAGATGGATCTGTATCTGGAAACCTTTGACCTAGAGCAGGTGATCTTTGAAGTCGAAAACACAATTCAGCCGCTAGTCCAGAAGAACCGCAATCGGCTAGAAATTGTCCGATCGGGCAATCTGGGCATGGGCAATCTGGGTGCGGGCAGTCTGGGCACAGGCAATCTGGGCGCTGGCAATCTCGGAACAATGTACGCCGATCTAACCAAGCTGCGGCAGTCATTGTTTAATCTCCTCAGCAATGCCGCCAAATTCACCGAAGCGGGCACAATTACCTTGACGGTGGAGCGCCGTGCCGATTGGCTAACCTTCAAAGTCGCCGATACGGGCATTGGCATGAGTCTGGAGCAAATGAACAAGGTCTTCCAGGCGTTTACCCAAGCCGATGCCTCAACGACACGTAAGTATGGCGGCACGGGCTTGGGGTTGGCAATCAGCCGCCATTTCTGTCAGATGATGGGAGGTGATATCACCGTCAGCAGTGAAGTAGGCAAAGGCTCAGCGTTCACGATCTGCTTGCCGTCCCAGGTAGACGATCGCGCCAGTTTGCCAGAAGACCTGTCAGAAGACCAAGACCTGCTGGAACCCGATCGAGTGGTCGGTGCCGATCGCTCGATCCAGACCAGCATCGGCACGATTCTGGTCATTGACGACGATTCTTCAGTGCGAGATCTAATGGTGCGGTACCTCGTTAAGGAAGGCTTTCGCGTAGAAACTGCCGCGACCGGAGATGAAGGTCTAGCAATGGCGGCAACCCTCCGCCCTGATGCCATTACCCTAGATGTGCTGCTGCCCCATATGAACGGTTGGGAAGTGCTGGCCTCCCTCAAAGCCGACTCCAATCTGGCGGATATTCCAGTTATTGTCATGAGCATGATCGACGACAAGAATCTGGGCTTTACCTTAGGAGCATCCGACTATCTGACCAAACCCGTAGACTACAAACGGCTGACTCGTTTGTTGGATCAATACTGCCCTCATCAAAGCCTGCACGCGGATCGCGATCGCCCTATAGTTCTGGTGGCAGAAGACGATGTCTCCACGCGAGAAATGTTTCGCAAGATGCTGGAGAAAGAGGGCTGGCAGGTGATTGAAGCTGAAAATGGCAAAGTTGCGCTAGACGCGCTGGAAAGTTGTTCGCCGGGTCATCTGCCGGATCTGGTGCTGCTAGATCTGATGATGCCGGAAATAGACGGCTTCCAGTTCATTAACACCCTGCGCCAGATGCCTCAATGGCGATCGCTGCCTGTGATTGTGGTGACGGCAATGGATCTGACACCGGGCGATCGCCTACGGTTGAATGGCTATGTCGAGCAAATCTTGCAGAAAGGCTCCTATCACCGAGATGATCTGCTCCGAGAAATCCGCGATCTGGTCACAAGCTGGATTCGGCATCCTGCCTAGCTGTCTAGAGTGCATTTCGGTAGTCTTCAAAAATCATTACCTGGATACCACTACTTGCATTTCTAAGACTTCATTAAGGTTACTCTCAGGTTGCATCGCTAGTGTAAGCATGACTAGCAAAAGTCTCAACTACAACCTGGAGAATTTATGAACTGGAAAACGTGCTCTCTCAGTGCAGGCTTAGCCCTCATTCTACTTGGCTATTCCAATATTCCTGCTGGCGCTCAAACTGCGCCGACCGGTGGCTCAATGCAACATTCGGGAGCAAGCAACTGTGATGCCATGCAGGCTTCCGCGATGGGTAGCGCCATGAGTAACGGCGAAGCCATGAAGCCTGAAGGTAGCGCGATGGCACAAGGCGAAGCCATGAAGCCTGAAGGTAGCGCCATGCAGGGTGACGCTATGCAGGGTGGCGCGATGGCACAAGGTGAAGCGATGAGCGGCGCGATGGCTTCAGGGGCAATGAGTGAGTGCAACGCGCCCAGCGCAGCCCCCGGCGCCCAGCCTAACTCAGCAGGATCTCGATAAAGCGATCGCCAGTTCCTACAGTGATATTTCAGTCAGGGTGCCTTAGCCCCAGCCAGGGCCGTTTATGCTCCACCGAGAATCTGCTGTAGGACAGAGCCTCTACCGTAATAGTGACTGTCACAAAGCAGGTTGAACACATCATGAAAAAACGATACTTTTTACAGGCTGGCGCAGCTGCCATTGGCGCAGTTACGCTGTCGCGCTATTTATCTTCGGGTTCTCAGGCGCAAACTTCGAGTTCACCTACCTCTGCCGTCAGCAGATTTGAAGTGACAAAAACTGAGGAAGAGTGGCGAAGAATTCTAACGCCTGAACAGTTCAAGGTCTTGCGTCAGCAGGGTACCGAGATGCCTTTAAGCAGCCCCCTCTCTGAGCAAGACATCAAAGGCAGGTACGATTGTGCGGGATGCAATTTGCCTGTGTTTTCCTCTGAGACGAAGTTTCACAGCGGCACGGGTTGGCCGAGTTTCTATGCGCCGATCGCCAATGGAGTCGCCACTTCTGAAGACACGTCCCTGATGATGACCCGAACTGAAGTACATTGCCGTCGCTGTGGCGGACACTTGGGGCATGTGTTTGATGATGGCCCTCAGCCCACTGGGAAGCGCTACTGTATCAATGGTGTCGCTCTAAAATTCGTTGCAGGTTGAAGCTGTAGCGCCTATGAAGCTGCGGGCTAAAGCTGCTTGAGCTACTGCTGGAATCGCTGTCTACCCTATCTAAATCTTTATAAGGACTTCCCAATATGCCACTTCCTAACTCTTCCCGTCGTTTATTGCGCAATTTAGCTCTCTTTTCGCTAACGACCGTGGCGATCGTCTATGGTGCTTCCCAAATGTCGCTTCCGAGCCGCGCTACCGATGTTGCCACAGCTCAGATCCCTGATCCGACCCTCAATCCGTCCACTGCAACAGGACAGCAAACGGCGGTTTTGGCGGGCGGCTGCTTTTGGGGCATGGAAGCCGTTTTTGAACATGTCAAAGGCGTATCTGATGTCGTATCTGGTTTTTCAGGCGGCGATGCTAGAAGCGCCCATTACAACATGGTTAGCTTTGGCGGTACGGATCATGCTGAGGCAGTTCAAATCACCTACGATCCGTCGCAGATTTCCTATGGTGAGCTTCTGAAAATCTACTTCTCGGTGGCGCACAATCCGACGGAGCTGAATCGACAGGGACCTGACTCAGGCACGCAATATCGATCGGCAATATTTTTTGTCAACGATGAGCAGAGGCAGGTCGCGCAGTCGTATATTGAACAGCTCAACAAATCCCAAGTCTTCCCTGCGCCGATCGTCACGCAGCTCAATCCTCTCGACAAGTTTTATCCGGCTGAAGACTATCACCAGAACTTCATCGATCGCAATCCAGATTATCCTTATGTAGTGATCCATGATCTGCCAAAGCTGGAACAGTTGCGTCAAAAGTTCCCCAGTTTGTACAAATAACGTTTGGCTCTCAATGAAGCAGATTAGCCGATTTCGGGAATCGATCGCCCAGAGCGGATGGCGGTATCTCAATCCCACTTCGCTACAGTTTCGTTTGACTAGCGAGATTGCCATTCTCTCAGTATTGTGTCTAGGGAGCGTGGGTCTGTGGACGAGCTGGAAGATGCAGCAAATTTTGATAGCGACCCATCAGCAAAATGTGGAGTACATTGCCGATCGCTTCCCCAGAGATGTCGAGCTTTATAGCGAGATGCTGTCTGTTAAGACGGGGTTGCAGAAAACAATCAACAATGTGTCTAATCCCAGCCTGCTGATCTGGGTCAAAGGTCGAGATAGCCAAATTCTGGCGCAATCAGAGAGTTTGAGGGCTGAATCTCCGGCAAATAAGGCGGCATTGATGTCTCTGGCAGAAATGCCTAGTCAGCCTCAAGTGTATGGTATTGGCGATCGCTATGTTGTTTTACGTGGCAGCTCTCTAACGGTGAAAAATCAGCTCTTGGGCAATGTTTACATTGCTCAGGATGTCACCGCCAATCAGCAGCAGTTGATCTCGGCATTGCAGGGATTAGTGCTGGTTTCGGCGCTAGCGATCGTCATCACCCTGATCGCCATCACCCTCAGGATTCGGCGATCGCTCCGTCCATTACAGGAGATGAGTCAGATTGCCGGAGCGATTTCAGCCGAAGACCTCAGCTCAGCTCAGCTACCCCTAAATCGCGCTCCCAGCGAAGTCAAAGAGCTAGCCGAAACCTTTAATCTAATGCTGTCTCGTCTCTCTAATGCCTGGGAAAATCAGCGCCAGTTTGTCGGCAATGTCTCCCACGAACTGCGTACGCCTTTGACGATCGTGCATGGCTATCTGCAAAGCGTTTTGCGGCGCAGCACCAATCTCAGTGCCTATCAACAGGAGGCGCTGGAAACGGCGGCGGCTGAAGCCGATCGCACGGTGCGGATGCTAGAAGATCTGCTGAATTTAGCGAGAGCAGACAATGGGCACCTCTACTTTCGCCAAGAGCCTGTGCTGCTGAATGCGCTGGTGGTGGAAGTTGCCGAAATGACGCAGAAAGTCAGCAATCGCCAGGTCACGGTGACTGCTCCCAACTTTGAGATTTGGGTGCAGGGCGATCGCGATCGGCTTCAGCAGGTTCTGATTAATCTGGTGGACAACGCCATCAAATATTCTGCCGCAGACCAGCCCGTAGACTTGATTCTGGAGCAGGGACAGCAGGTGATGGTGCATGTGCGCGATCGCGGTGTGGGCATTTCGCTCCAGCATCAGAACCGCATTTTTGAGCGGTTTTATCGAGTCGATGAAACCATGACACGCTCTAGGGACGGGACGGGGTTGGGGCTGGCGATCGCCAAGAGCCTAATCGAAAGCATGGCGGGCTGCATTACCCTCCGCTCTAAGCCGACCGAAGGCAGTATTTTCACCGTCGTTCTCCCTGTTTGGAAGTCTCCTGCATGACTGCTCCTCTTCTCACCGCCCATATTCTCATCGTAGAAGACGACTTGAAGCTGGCGCGGATGGTTGCCGCCGAGCTGGGCTTTGAGGGCTATCGCGTCACTGCTGCCCACAACGGCATGGATGGATTGGCAGCCGCCCGTGAGACACAGCCCGATCTGCTGATTCTAGACTGGATGCTTCCTGGCTTACCGGGCATCGAGATTTGTCGCCGCCTCAGAGCCACCGGAAATCTGGTGCCCGTGATTATGCTGACGGCTAAGGATGAGGTGAGCGATCGCGTTACCGGACTGGATGCCGGAGCCGACGACTATCTCACCAAGCCCTTCAGCTTAGAGGAGCTACTGGCAAGAGTACGGGCGAATCTGCGCCGTGCCTATCCAGAAACGCCGGATGTCTTGCAGTTTGAAAACTTGACGATGGATTGCCAAAGCCGAGAGGTGCGTCGCGGAACGCAGCGAATTGAGCTAACGGCAAAAGAATTTGACCTATTGGAGTATTTGCTGCGGCACCCGCGTCAGGTGATGACCCGTGATCAGCTGATCGAGAAAGTCTGGGGCTACGATTTCCTGGGCGATTCCAACATCATTGAAGTCTACATTCGCTATCTGCGCGTCAAGCTGGAAGCCCATGACGAGAAGCGTTTGGTGCATACCGTTCGGGGTGTGGGCTATGTGCTGCGGGATTATGCTTGAGAACTATGCCTGAGCGCTATCAAGCCTCTCCCTGCCAGTGCATTTGCGGTCGGTCGGTCGAGGCTAAAAGCTTACCCTGAGAAATCACATACCGCACCGTGGCGCGGCGGCGGATGGCATCAAAGCGATCGATCGCATCTAGAACAATCAAATTAGCAGAGTTGCCGACCTCTACCCCATATTGATCTTCGACATGCAGCGTCTTTGCCCCGTTCCAAGTCACCATGTCATAGCAGGCGTTGATTTCTGGCGCTCCTGTCATTTGCGACACATGCAGCAGCATTGAGGCGACATCCAACATATTGCCTGTCCCTAACGAATACCAGCAGTCCTGGATGCAGTCGTGTCCTAGGCTCACGTTCATTCCCTGCTGCCAGAGTTCCTTAACGCGCGTTACCCCTCGGCGCTTGGGATAGGTATCGGTTCGCCCTTGCAAGGTAATGTTAATCAATGGATTGGCAATGAAATTAATGGCGGTACGGCGCAAAAAGCCTAGCAGCTTGTAGGCATAGGCGTTGTTGTACGAACCAAAAGCCGTCGTATGACTTGCCGACACCCGTGATCCCATGCCCGATCGAATCGCACAAGCCGTCACGACCTCCAGAAATCTGGAGTTATCGTCGTCAATTTCGTCGCAGTGAATGTCAATCAGGCGATCGTACTGCTCTGCCCACTCAAAAATACGATGCACCGATCGCACCCCATCTTCACGGGTCAGCTCATAGTGAGGAATACCGCCGACCACATCTGCACCCAACTTCAGCGCCTCCTCCATGAGTGCCTCATTTTTTTCGCCGCCGTAGATGCCGTCTTGGGGAAACGCCACGACTTGCAGCGTCATCCAGTCTTTAACGGCTTCACGCACTTCCAGCAATCCCTGAAGCGCAATCAGATTGGACTCGCTGACATCGGCATGGCTCCGAACAAACAAAACGCCCTGCATGGCCTGCTGTTTTAGAGCGGCGATCGCCCGCTTCTTCACATCCTCCAGCGTCAAATCTTGCTTGCGCTCTCGCCAAATCTCGATGCCTTCAAACAAAGTACCGCTCTGGTTCCAGCGCGGCTCCCCGGCAGTCATTGCTGAATCCAGATGTACATGGGATTCTACAAAAGGCGGACTCACGAGCTGTCCCGCCAAATCTAGCTCAAGCTGAGCTGATGCCGAAATCTCAGGTGCTATGGCTGCAATCTTGCCGTTGGCGATGGCGATATCGACTGGGGCGATCGGTTCTGTAGGGTGCAGCAATCGGCAGTTGCGGAGCAGAAGTTCGTAAGACATAATGCGGCTTCTTGGATAATTCAGGAGAAACGTAGATTATCGCCCATAAATTTCCTTGCGAGTGAAAGGTTGAAAGTCCGGAAACACATGCGGGTGGCTGTTAATAAATTGGCTCCGTTATGGGGTTTGGATGGCGATCGCTACCATAAACACCTTTTCATTGAGTAAGCGATCGGGTGCTTCATTCACCACTACAACTCATCCTTACTTGTTTAGGACTACCGACATTTGTAATGTTGCTTGCTCCGACCATGCTTGACTACATCCTCGCTGCCACAGTCTGGGCAAAGAACGGGTTTCAAAACCATATGCAAATTGAGGAAAAATACCTGCCTGATTCTCCCTCATTTCCACACGTATAGAACATTACCGCGGCGTCCAGGTCATAGCTCAATCCAATACTGAGAAATGGGCTTACCCGATTTGTCAGAACTTACCTGCCCTTGCATCACTCCACCGTTCCTCTCAATGATCTTTGCTGATGCCGTGTTGTCTGTGTCGCACGTGAGGAACACGCGATCTAAACCGATGTCCCTAGCTCTCTCCAGTGTTAGCTTGAGGATCAACTTACCGTATCCCTTCCGCCTCTCAGAGGGCCGAATATC
The DNA here is from genome assembly GCF_059504425.1 of Drouetiella sp. NCBI lineage: Bacteria > Bacillati > Cyanobacteriota > Cyanophyceae > Oculatellales > Oculatellaceae > Drouetiella > Drouetiella sp. The sequence continues at coordinate 229,695 of NZ_JCACIN010000040.1, read as the reverse complement.
GTAGCCAATATGCCCGCCTTCGTGCTCCAACTCAGACGTGAGGTAATGGCGAAGGCTGCTACGTCCAATGATCCTATCAGCCAACACTAACCAGAAGGTGCTTGCCGGGACATGATCCATGGGCAGATTGACGCCTTTCGAGTAAAACACCAGATTGCGAACATAACTGGAGAAGTCATCGGCGGCAGATTTGTAGCGATCATCACCTGTGGCTCGATACTCATCAGCCATGCTCAAGAACTCTGCTACCAGCCCTTCAATCGGTTTAATTAATGTAATTTCCCGATTACTCATACTGAACCCTCAAGCAGATGCATGACGTTCGCAATCGCCGGGCACAGATAACTTTTTACTAGAAACAGCATACTTTAAAGTCCGGTGCAATACGGTTTTAGATGGTAGGCGATTTGCATGGTTTACGCAGTGGTGGCTCTCCTCCATTTATTAAAGTAATGGCATCCTCAGCTTCCTCACCCACAGACCACCACCCTTCCATAATTGTGTTGTCGGTCTGAGCTAATACTTGGAGTTTTGGCAATGCCTCCTCTATTTTTATCTCACTCACAGCAAAGCATGCCCAAAACCTAATTTCAGCGTCCGAATCATCTAGTGCTTCAATGATGACAGTCAGTGCTTCCTGATATAAATTTGGTACTAACTCGTGAGAGAGCCTATTGCCAAGTCCTTCTGGGGCTTGTGCTCGAACAGAGGGAGCCTCAACCCGATCAGCTGCAACTTTGCTCAACACACAGATCGCTTCTTGGGTTATTTGGCTCTTCGATAGAAAAGAAGGCGCCAAGGCGGTTAGAACGGGGACGTTTATGGTGGGGCGCGCAGCGCCCCACCATAAACGTCCTAAGTAAACTGGCGACAGCTATAGTTGGGGCAATCGCATACTCACCGATCACTGAACTAAACCGGAGCTTATTGGGGAGAAAACTCCCTGTTGCTACGCCATCTGTGAGACTGGAAAGCTAACAGTGACGGGGAGCGGCAGTAGACAACCTTGATCTCAAAATCAAAAGCCCTCGACTGTCCGCTCCACCACATTGCTGGACTGTTGGCACCACTGGTTGGTTTATGGTAGCCAACGCCCCTCAAACCACTTATGGTAGAGGGCATAGTCACCGCCACGAGCAAAAACATCAATCCTGCCAGCACTCCAAGAAACGGCAGCCGGATCAGAAGTCAAAACGCCGCCGAGAGATCCCCAGTCTGACCAACCATTCTCAAAATATTTGTGATAGAGCGCATTGTCTCCACCCCGGACAAAGATATCCAGTCGTCCGGGTGCCCATGAAGAAGCATCAGGGCTGGAAGTCAGCACTCCGCCAAGAGATTCCCAGTCTGACCAACCGTTCTCAAAATATTTGTGATAGAGCGTATTGTCTCCGCCACGAGCGAAAACGTCAATTCGACCATTACCCCAAGAGACCGCACTCGGATCAGATGTCAGCACTCCGCCGAGAGATTCCCAGTCTGACCAACCGTTCTCGAAATATTTGTGATAGAGCGCAGAATCCTCGCCTCGAACAAAGACATCCAGTCGTCCCGGTGCCCATGAACAAACATCAGGCCCAGACGTGAGATAACCGCCGAGAGATTCCCAGTCTGACCAGCCGTTCTCAAAATATTTGTGATAGAGTGCATTGTCTCCGCCACGAGCAAAAACGTCAATTCGACCATTGCCCCAGGAGACCGCACTCGGATCAGATGTCAAAACGCCACCGAGAGACCCCCAATCCGACCAACTATTCTCGAAATATTTGTGATAGAGTGCATCATCGCCACCTCGGACAAAGACATCCAATCGTCCCGGTGCCCATGAACAAACATCAGGCCCAGACGTGAGATAACCGCCAAGAGATTCCCAACTCCCCGCCGGACTGGGAACTCCCTCAATAGAATAAGCAACCACGTACACATTACCTTCAGAAGGCATAGCTACAATCTGATAACGCACGCCTCCCGCATGAGATTTGTCTACTGTCAGTCGTCCTAAGAAATCATCGCCACTGCCAGTGTCATATTCCCAGAAATTTACATCAACAACATCAGCAAAAGGCACCCGCAAATTTGGGCGAACAATTTGCCCGCCATTGATGCCGTAATACTTGCCTGGGGGCCAAATTTTAGCTTTACGCTCTTGGTTAGAAAGACTGAGATAGAGTTCGTCAGGATAGTTACCTGGTACATCAAGTGCGCCAATTAATCCTGGAACTATGCTAACCAATCCCTTTGCGGCTTGTAGGGCAGCACCTACGGCCGCACCTGTCGGGCCAAAGAAAGCTGCTGAGCCAGCGCCGACATCAGCAGCTTTTTTAACGGCGTCAACGACTGCTTGAACAGCACCGGCATCAACCCCAGTCGAAACCACTTTGCAATCGATCGCATGAATAACAAGTTCGGGCACGATTACTACTCCTTGGTAAATATTATTACGAACCTATCCAAATGAAATTAGACTATGTCTCTATGCCTCTTCAGGCAGTTCACCAACTACAACAAAATTGCACAAGAACTCAAGATCACTCTCATCTCCAAATTGAATATTTAGGGCTACAAAAGTAACTAGAGAAAAGCTCTCTACATCTTGATAATCAATATTAAAAAGTGCAAAGATGGTGCCAGATCCTTGCTTGCTATGGACAGTAGCAGTCACAACGGGTTCACTGACAAATCTCGGCAACCGAATCTGTGCTGAACGAGCATGTTTTCCACCGTCTGGAATTGACATTGCGATCGTCCCCGCTAAGGAAACCGTGTTTCCCGTCTGGATTAGATACTGATAGTCGTAGGGCATATTTCCTCGCTGTATTGTCCATAATTTCTGACTAGCCGCAGTATTATCTGAGTAATGCTTGTATTCATTCTGGGCTTCACGATCAAACTTTAGGTAGTACCCCTATGGGTAACTTTCTGTTCAGAACTTACCTTTGATGTTGCAGCCGAGATTGTACTGAGCAGGACTATAGTTTGGATTCTAAAGATAAATCAATACGTATGGATGCGTAGTTTGAGAGGTGGATCTCGACAAACTGCAATGGAGAGGTGTAGACAGCATAAAATAGTGGGTCAGATTTTGGCGATCGCCCCACTCACCTTTACAGTTGCCCTGAAAAATTTAGACAAACATTGCTATCCCCAGCTTCTGAAGTATTTGAGTAATTGCCGCAGAACGGTTATTAACACCAAGCCTGTCATAGATATTCTCACAGTGCTTTTGGACTGTACGGTGACTGAGATGAAGGATTTCACTAATTTGCTGATTGCTTTTATCACGAAAAATCCAATGCAAAATCTCTGACTCGCGCTGACTCAAACCCAGTTTTTGCAATAGCGCAAAAGATAGGTCAAGTGGTGCTTGCTCCTCTAATGTCAATAGATACTGATCATTCGCGGAATCAATGAATAGCCGAACAACAAGTGTATGTTTATCTTGAATCACTCGGAGCAGTGGCGTTGGTGCAGAAAGATCAGCTCCGATCGCCCAATTAGCTAGTCTTTTCTGTAGCCAATCTTTCATCATTTCTGGCAAACTATTTTTTTCATAAGGTGCAGCAGAGAAATATTTTCGCATTAATTTCTCTGCTCGCTCCGTTACAAATTTCGTTGAACCATCGCGATTGATGACAATACTACTGGTCTGGTCTAGAAATTGGTTCAACCGTTTGTACTCCCATTGCATCTGGCTAATCATCTGACTATTTTTATAAGCCTGTAGAATGTGGGGAGCCAGTAAATTTAGAATTTCGCGATCTCGTTCACTAAAGTTACGGCGATCGCGATGAATGATAACTACTAAATCAGGCAGTTCTTCATCTAGACAGACCGATGTAGGCGTTAATTTGACTACCCAATTATTGATTAGTTCGCGATCGAATTCTGTATGCTTTGGCGTGAAGGGTTGTTGTTCAGTGACGACCAACGACATCTGGTCTAACATTCCTAAAGGCTCAAGAAACTCTCCATACAATGCCTCACGCTGATACATCTCTGACTCATTCAGAAAATCAGAAATCTTGTGCGCCCTACTGTCACCCGTTGACAGATAGTGTATCGTCACGGGATTTTGCAAGAAATAAGACATTGATATGTTGGTTCTAGTCAGCATATTAGTGTCATTAGCAACTAAAACCGAAGCCAAGATTTTCTTGCCACTTTGATCATTAGGATTATGCTTAAAACTCCCCACCTGATCAGCAGCGGTTCCAGCCATTAATGTAAAATCGCTCTCGATCACCATCGACAAAATAGACAATAGCCGGGTTGGGAACTCTGATAGGTGAACGATTGTATTGAGCTGCTGTAAGAATTGACAAACTTGCTGTAAATCATATGGCGTTAGAGTTTGCATAAATTGTGATATCCTTTACATAATCTTGGGTGCTTGGTCAGAAAAATGGAATAACAATAGACCTCTTGCAGATTCAAATTTTTAGATTGGGTTGGGCGGGGCTACGCCCCACCCAACCCAATCTAAAAGAGGTTTAATGTAATACTCTTGAGGAAGTGGGCTAACTATGAATAAACCGAAAATTTCTGTATGAGATCTCGGTTTTACTGTTTAAGGGAATTGTTTCCGCATAGTACGCTGCTCAAGCTAGATAGCCCGAATCTTTCCACATATTTTCAGATTTCCGTAGGAAATAGGCAGACGTACTATTGAATGCACAGTACATCTGCCTATTTCTTATGCAGCTATCTCTCGAAAATCATCTGCCCTGTTTGGGTCTTAAATTAGCATTAGTTTTATCAGGAGTGAGGGTTCTATCGCAAAGTAAGATAGCCTCAAACGAGTTTCATTTGTCCTGATGCGTTAATCATTCGAGGTGCCCTAAGTAAAGTATTGATTAACTGACAAAGTTGCACCTGCTAAGGCATCTTGAGGGCGCTGAAAATTCATCCCCGTCACATCAATTACTAGGTCACGCTTCGGATTAAACCCAGCTTGATTGTCATTGACAGACAGATAGGTACGTCTCTTGTGAGCCACAATTACAGCTTCAGACACTCGCGCCCGCTGTCTCCCTGGAATAATTGGGTTGACATCATCGTAGGCTGCTGCGATCGCCTGTACTTGACCTCGCTGCACTGTTCCTCTACCCGGAAGCACAGGCGTTCTGACTTTACCCGCGTTGTGAATGCTGCTAGGAAGCTCAGCCGTACTTAAGTTGTTATCAAAATCGAGTTTGATTCTATCTCCTTCTAGGGCGTTGAAATCTGTGATCTGGTCAAGGCGACGACGAGTCAGTTTTGGAGAATTACTGATCTGAGAATCTGCTAATGCACGCCGCCGACTAACGCCTGTGTAAACAAACTGATCCGCACCTGCACTCCCTGTCACAACATCACCCCCCACGCCGCCCACAATCACATCATTATCCGCGCTTCCCAATAGCACATCCGACCTGTTGGTACCGATGACTCGTTTGGGCTGAGGCGCGATCGCAGGGGGTGTTTGAGGCGCGATCGCAGGGGGCGGATCTCCAACTCCTGGCGGCTGATCGCTGATGATAGGGGAAGTTGTTTCGTATGCGCCAATGTCAAATCCATTCCTTTGCGGACGGGCGACACCGCGTTGATCAACTAAGACATTGGCGTTAGGGTTAGCAGCGTCGATCGCCGGACTGTCGGCAAGCAGAGCATGGGTCGGTGTCGCGCCACCATTATTCTGTAGGGAACCGAGCTGAGGAGCGATCGGAGTGGCGCTGGTGCCTACCTTATTGCCATTCACGCCGTTGGTAAAGCCTGTGCTACCTGTGCCATCGCCAATTAGATTGAAGAGGGCTGTCGTAAAGCTACCCGAAACATCAGAATAGCTGCCTTTTGAACTGTCATTGTCAAAATTTCCGGCAATGATGGTGTTACTGATCGACTGTCCCGTCGCACCATTAATGGCACCCGTCGTTACAGTAGATGAGGCAATGCCGCCACCCGCAAGCGCCGCCTTGTTTTGATGAATGGTGCTGCTGTTGATAATGAGGCGGCTTGTCGCGCCATTATAGATGCCACCCCCCTCTGCATTGGTTTGGTTACCGCTGATGGTCGTGTTGGTGAGTGCGGTTACATGCACAGTTCCCTCGGTGCTGCCGCTCGAAATGCCGCCGCCGCCAAGGGTTGCAACATTGTTATTGATGGTACTGTTGGCAATGGATAGATTGCTGCTGCTGTCGATGCCGCCACCAAAGAGCGCCTTGTTATCTCTGATGACTGTGTGGGTTAGCGTTAGGGATTCTGCATTGAAGATACCAGCCCCACGGGATTGACTGCCGAGCGATTCATTAAGAAATCCATTGGCGATCGTCAGTCCATCAATCACAACTCTACTAGCACTGCTCTGTCCATCATCAATTTTGAAGACACGAGAAGCGTTGTTGCCGCTAATGGTTAATCGATCTGCTCCCAATCCGGTAATGGTTAGCCCTTTATCAACCACTAGGTCACCCTGAGTCAGGATGATAGTTCCACCTGCGAGGCTGGAAGCGAAGCTAATATTGTCTCCAACATTGCTCAGGGCGATGGCTTCTCGTAGCGAAACATTTCCAGCGCTGACGTTACCATTATTTTCATCTAGAAGCGTATCTACAGTGATCGCCATCTTACTGCCCTCGTGTATCGTGAAAGGGACAAAAATAGAACATGCAGTAGCTATCAACCAGAGTATTCAAGAGAATAGCTTTTTTCAGGAGATTGCTTAATCCAACTAGAATGTGGCTTGGTGAAGATAACGCAACTATTCTGTATAAAAGAATACCATTTAAACGCAAAGTTGAGAACAGCTTTTGAGGTAAAGAAAATTGAAGGGAACGTTCAATCGAATGTCGTCGGGACGGTTTGGACAATTACCGGATGAGGAGGTAGACGATGGAGCGATCGTCTAAATTATTGCCGGTTCTTTTCTGCGGCAGATAACCGCTGTAAATTCAAGACGCTCGATCGTCAGAGTGCCTGGATGCCCAGACATTCCCCATGCTTGTTAGACAATCCAGCCTGGTTAAGCCGATCGGGTGGACGCTCGGACAAACATTTGCCGCCAAATATCTCTACGCAAGGTTACAAAGTCTGAGTGAATTTTCCAGCCAGCATATTTTTCAATCAGCATAGATGGATGTTGCTCTCATCAAGAAATCAGGCTATGGCTCATCCAAGATTTTCTGTGGCTGCGATCGCGACCTTTAGCTAATTTTTCCTAACCTTGCATAAGTCAAAACTTTCGATCGTTCCTATCCTCAGAAGCCCAAGAACACTGACACAAAACTAGGAGAAACAACATGCTACGTAAAATCGCTTCAGTCTCAGCTTTGATTCTCGCCGCTGTTCCTGCAATCTCCATGTCTGCCTTAGCCTTGTCTGGCCCCAAAGTCACCGTCTTTAACCAGGGCGGCTATGTTGCGGACTACCAAGTTAGCTACACCGCCAATGGACAACGTAACGAAGTCAAAGTCTCTGGTCTGGTGGTCGGTAAAAAACAAACCGTCACACTGCCTGTGGGCAGCCAAAGCATCAGGGTTCGGGGACAAATGCTCACAGGTTTGTTCTGGGAGCCTAAGCGAGAGCTGTTCAATCAAACTGCCAATGATGGCAGCTGCTTCAAGACCTATGGCACCATTTTCAGAGGTGACTGGTCACGGGACTGTACGGCTGATTTCTAGGCAATACAGCGCTGCTGTGGCGTGGATTTTTCAACAAGCCCTGTCTAGCATGACGCAGCAAACCCCGATCGGTTTTCAATAGGTGAACTTTGCGATCGGGGTCATGCTTCGTGGAACCCGCAACGGGGGAGGCGTTCTTCCTGCAATTTCTTCATGTCGATACCGATTGCTATCAACGGGTTTTGGATGAGAGCGGCTTTAAGATAACCCAGAAGCGTCTGCACAGGAATCCCTTCTTCACTCGCATCTTAGTGACTGCCACTATTTCAATACGATCGCCTCTCCTCCCATTTCCTAACTCTGCACGAATTTATGCCAGTGATTTTTGCTGGGGGAGCGATCGCCTTGCTCTTCTAGGGCAGTACTAGAAAGCTCAAAAGTTTGTTATCGATATCTTCAGCTATGGGACAACAACTCGTGTTGGAGCTTGGGAGCGCGATATAGGCTTTGTTTTTACGACAATGTTTTTACGACGATTTCCACATCTTGACCGTCTGAATTTGGCGGTTACAGTATTGAGGGAACAGATGATTGGAAGATCACATACTATGTCCCTCTATTTCTCAAAGCTGTTGCCTCTGTTTATTTATCCCCTGGGGCTAGCTTGCCTGCTGCTGCTGCTGGCGCTGCTATTGATTTGGAAACGACCAAGGCTCTCGGCTTTAAGCATTGTGATGGCGCTAGCGCTGCTGCTGGTCGGTGGCAATAGTTGGGTCGCCAATCAGCTAACGCGATCGCTAGAGTGGCAAAATATTCCGGCGACACTGCCCAACGCAGAGGCGATCGTCGTTTTGGGTGGCGCAACGCGTCCACAAATCTATCCTCGTCCAGCAGTGGATGTGATGGAGGAAGGCGATCGCATGATTTACGGCGCACAGCTCTACCGCCAGGGCAAAGCGCCGATCGTGATCTTGAGCGGCGGTCGGACGCTGAATTTGCAGGAGGTTAGCTCCTCAGAATCGTCAGATATGAAGACTTTGATCGAAACGATGGGGGTGCCTGCGTCCGCTATTCTGCAAGACGCGACTTCGCTGAACACTTACGAGAATGCTGTCAACGTCAAGAAAATTTTGCAGCAGCGGGGAATTAATAAAATCCTGCTGGTTACTTCCGCTCTACATATGCCGCGATCGCTGAGAATCTTTCAAAAACAGGGGATTGAAGCGATCGCGGCTCCTACAGATTTTCTGGTGTCTCAAGAAGAGCTAGACTTCTCCGAAGATACCTTGGCTTCTACTGTGCTCAATGCTCTGCCAGATGCCAGAAATCTAAATCAGTTGACGCGATCGATCAAGGAATATATTGGTTTGTTTATCTACGGTCTGCGAGGCTGGCTGTAATTCGTTACGCTATTGAAAACGCTTACAGCAGACACCCATAGCAATGTCGCAATCCTGTCATGTCAATGGTTTCTCTTACCTGATTCCGCTTCCCCCCGCCGCGATCGATCCTCGGTTTGAGGTGTATCAAGACACGCGGGCTTTCTATGACGAGGCTCAGCGGCGACAAGCCCACGCTGATCACTGCCGCTGGTATGCCAAAATTGCAGCTCAGCATCGCCAAGAGCTGATACAAATGCAGGGCGAGCTGAACCCACTGCAATGGTTTTATCGGCGGTAGAACCCAAATCACCAGAGACTAGATTACCTCTAGCTCAAAGTCCCGCAGGTGTGCTTTGAATTTGCTCTCAAACTTTACCAGTATCGGGAAATTAGCGCTGATGGGCTTACCGTGATACTCGTTGGCAAAGGCAGCAATCTCGCCTTCCATCCCCTGAATATCGAGGGCTTGATTGCGATGGATGGGGTGGTGGTAAACCAAAACAGATTCTTTGACACGAACGCGATCGCCAACTTTCATAAACGGTTCAGATTCTATCCTAGGTCGGCTGAGCCAATGCTCTAGCCAGTATTGACATCAATTTCTTCCCCTATCCTACCGCTCAATAGACCTCTTGCAGATTAGGGTTTTAGATCAGACTGAGCGAGGGCTATGCTCCCACCCAGGCTAAGGAGATGGGGTGGATGGTTGGGGTAAGGATTGAGGCAATGACGGCGTAGGAGAACTAGATGAGGGCGATCGCTCCATCTGCTGCCAAATTGCCACACCCAAGATTCCGGCGATCGCGGCTAGAACCATCAGCCCTAGGAGTCTTACTCCTAATGTGAGAGGCTTCCAGGAAGAGACAGGGGCAGGGCGAAGGGTGGGCGGCGGTTCCTCGTCATAGAGCAGCGCCCGCGAGGAGTCTGCTAGGCTGTCATCGATATTGGGGAGGGCGATCGATGCTGTTTCGGGAGTGGGTGCGCTGGTGCTGATCTCTGGGCTAGGTGGCTGGCTCACCATACATCGCAGCAGCACGACAGAAGTGTTGTCATGTCCGTTTTTTTCGTTGGCGATGCCAATCCACTGCTGGACGGCTTCTCGCAGCGAGATTTTACCTTCTAGCACAGCTTGAGCGATCGGCTGCCAGGATTGCTCAATGCGATCGTAGTCGCTCAGACCATCAGAACAGAGCAGCAGTAAGCCATCTTCCTCAATGAAGAATCGCTGCACATTCACTTCTACCAAGTCTGCATTGCGGGTGCCGAGCGCCTGAGTCAAGGCTCCACCATCAGAGCGCCGAAGCGCCTCCTGGTAGGGGCTTCTTCCCATCAGCACTTCTCGCGTTGCTACATCGTCATCTAGGGTGAGCTGATGCAAATACTTTGAGGTGATCCAGTAAGCCCGACTGTCGCCGACATGCACTAGATAAAGCTCATGTCCGTTGCCCGTCGCTGGCTCTGATCCTGTCGGAATCTGCTGGGGGAGCTGGAGTGCCATCACTAGCGTGGTACCCATGCGCTGACGAAGTTCGCGCTTCTGAGTGTCGTTTTGGTTGGCAATCAGGTTGTTGACGACGCGCACCGCCTTTGTCAGCTGTTGCTTAACCACAGCGGGAGTCAGTGGTTCTGGCTGTCCAGCTAGTTCTGCTAGCAAGACGCGAATTTGCAGCTGGAGCGATCGCAATGCCAACTGGCTAGCCACCTCGCCGCCCTCATGTCCGCCAATGCCGTCGCAGATGATCCCCACATGGGGAGCCAGCGTCTCATCGGCGGGTGATGCGATCGGAAAGCAAGCATCTTCATTGTGGGTGCGCTGAGGACCTGTGGTGGTGGCTCCAGCAATGTCCAAGTAGAGCGGTAGCCGTGCGGTTTGCGCTAGCAGCAGCTTGTCTAGCTGTGCGGCGATCGTCTCAAAGTCTGCCTCTTCTGAGGTTTGCATCTGCTGGCAAATCTGTTGCAGAGGCTGCGGTGAATCTAGGCTCGACATGACCCAAGTTTGCCAGAGTGCCCCTAGGTCTTTGAGCGAGGGAAGGCTGGATTCCACTGCGGCAGGTTCACCTGGCACCTTCGTGGCAATGGCAGACTCATCATCTGGTAGCTGAGCAGATTGCGGAGGATCTTCAGGGCGATCGGGTAATAGCTCTCGCACCCGCACCCGCCAGCCTTCGATATGCAGGTTGTCAGGCACTAACAGACTGGTTGCCACACCTTGGTGTCTCAGGGGTTGCCAAAGCTGCAATATTTGCCACAGCCAGTAAATCTGCCGCACTGGAGGCGTGGTTTGCCAAGCGGCTTCCAGCATAGGCAGCAACTGCCCAGTTTCGTCAAGTGGAGCATTGTCTAGGAGAGCGATCGCCTCATCGTCTTCAGTTTCTGCGCAAAATCCGTATAGCCCCGGCAAGTGCAAGCGATGGGCGTAGAGGTAGAGATAAGACAGCGCCAGGTTTGGCATCAGGTTTGGCACATCTGCGGCTCTCGCGGGCTGAGTATCTAGCCAAATTTGGGGACGAGTCACCCAGTAGCGATCGGCAACTAGCGTATTTACGGGAATATCCGCAGGATTGGCTGCTCCACTCATGGCTCTGGTTGCCCAGAGGTAGCGGTATACCAGGGGGGTTTGACAGCGATCGCACAGGGTTTGCCCCAGAGCATTGTCTGGATGCAGGCACTCCGAATTAACGCATTGAATTTGCACTGAAGGATGACTCATGAATGAGAGGGGGGCAAGATTCTCTAACTATTATGCGGGAGACGCACGCAAGGACTAATGGTATAGCTAAATCACTGACCTGTTGCGCACTAACGAAGCATTTCTTCTTCACCCAATCTTGACTAAGCCGCCTATGCTCAGTAAAGCGCAACCCGAATCTCTAAAAAGTTGATTTTCAAAGGCGCGAAGCGCCTTTGAAAATCAACTTTTTAGAGCATTAACGAGCATTTGCAATCCACCGATACTCGCAGATAAAATTCCCACAGACGAAAATTCTCAGAGGATAATCACCCCAGGCAGGGGTATTGCTGGACACAAGAGTTTTGCCAGCATAAGCGATATCTTTAACCCAAGGATGCTTTTACGCTAGGCTGTTTTTAGCTGAAAGCCATTTTTGGCTAGAGGGCACAGCACTGCATAACGGTTAATCACAAAACTATTCTTGATCCTAAATTCATGGCTAGGTCGTTTTCTCTCAACAACTCGCAGCCTAGTCGGTGGCAATTGATTTGGCGGGTGGTGCGCCCGATGCTGCTGCTGTCTGTGGGCATCCATGCCTTGGCGCTGCTGGTGCCGCTGCCTCCTAAAGCCGTTGACGCAGAAAAAGCGGCGAAGGAGCAAGCCATTACCATCACGCAACTGCCGCCTGCTGAGCCGTCCACTACAAAGCCCAGTGCCGCCGCTGCCCCCGCTACCGCCAAGCCGACCGTGGCAGCAGTTCCAGCCCGTCCTGCGGTTGCAGTTGTGAGCACTCCTAGACCCACAGTTGTCTCTCAGTCTGCTGTGTATTCCAGCCCGTCCTCTCCTAGCGCACCGACCTCTCCTCAGTTGGTTGCTGCTACGCCCAGCCCGACTGTCGTTGATGCGTTTCCTAGCGACTTTCCCCAATATCCAGATGCACAACCGGGCACTTTTGGCTTGCCCTCTGCCTATGAGCCGTTTGGTCGCAAGACTTCCAAGGAGATCGGTGAGGTAGATGAGTGGTTGCAGCAGCAGTTGGCGCGTCAAGGCTACGGCGTTGAGCCTGTTGAACAGTCTTCTCAACGCATGGTTTACCGGGTTATGAAGGGGGGAGCAACTCAGTTCTTGAGCCTGATTCCCAATGCGGCAGGGGGAACTAATATTTTGGTGATCCCCGATCCGCTGATGCAGAGCGGCGATCAGGCGATTTTGCCGACCGGAGATTCAAAGTTTTTGGCTGACCTGACGAGCATTTTGCCGACTTCTAGCACTAGCGGCTGGCAAACCGTCAGTAACCCCACTGAGCTTTTAGCCGAACCTGGCGCGTTTTTCGAGAATCCGACTGAGGCTTCTCCCCAACTCAAGGCGGACGGAGAGAACGCGGCATATATCGAAAACCAGGATGTTGACGCTGTATTTGGCAGCTTACGACCTAAGTTTCAGGCGGCTGAGATTGACGTGGTGTTGCAAGGCAACTATGGCGGCGGCTTTATCTATGAAGCGATTCGTGGCAGTGACAGCCACTTTTTTAGCCTTGTGCCGACTAAAGACAGTCAGTCAACCCTGCTTGTAGTTTGGAGTAAGTCGCCGCTCTAGGGTGATTGCTCTTGGCTTACCGCTCTAGCCTTTTTCGATCGCCAGAAAAACGCGATCGCCCCCCAAGTCTCTCAGAGTTCTGAGCAGACCCAAGACATTTTCGTACTTCAATCCTTTGTCGGCTTTGAGGGTGACGATGCCCTCAGGGTTTTCAGACAAGAACTTTTGCACCCGTTGCACCACAGCTTGCTCGACCGCAGGCTGATTATCCATCACGGTTTTACCGTCTTTATCTAGCCCGATCGTCAGTTTGGCTTGCTTGGCTTCAGCCTGTTTATCTTCTTCAGATTGCCCGGTCGGTAGACTAACGTTGAAGATCTGTTCCCCTGTCAGTGTCATAGAAACAATGATGAAAAAGGTTAAGACCGTCATCAACACGTCTAGCATTGGAATCAGGTTGATTTCGGGCATTTGAGAATGCGATCGATTATTTTTGGTGCGCATGGGAGATAGACAGGGGGAGATAGACAGGCAAAGCAGGCTGCATTCACCATATCTCAGAACTTGCGCAGATCTGGTATTGGGTACAACACAGGGTGCATCAATTTAGCGTTAGAGTGCGATCGGTTTCAGCCAAAGGATGCGGATTATGGCATTGGGTCGCGGTATCCAGATCGGCGCAATCTTTTCTATGATCACGATGGTGGGTGGAGTCTTTGGCTATACCCTATTTGGCTGTCCGCTTTTTGATGCCATTTATATGGTGGTCATTACCATCTTTGGTATTGGCTATGGCGAATTTTGCCCTATTTCGATCGCCGAAAGGAGTTTCACGATTCTTGTCATTGTTGCTGGAGTGATCTCAGCCGCTTTTGTTGTGGGAGGATTTGTGCAAATGGTGACAGAAGGAGAAATTCATCGAGCCTTGGATAGCCGTCGTAAAACCAAAGATATTGCTCAGTTAGAGAATCACGCGATCGTCTGTGGCTATGGGCGAATTGGGCAAGTCTTAGCCCGCAAGCTAGTCGATGCTGAGCATCCGTTTGTCGTGGTGGACAACAACAGCGATCGCATTGCCAGTGCCGAAGCGATGGGATATCGGGTGTGCCAGGGAAATGCCAGCGAGGAGCAGGTGCTGCAATCTGCCGGAATTGGGCGGGCGAAGGTGCTGGCTACGGTGCTGCCTGATGATGCCATCAACGTGTTCATTACCCTAACGGCACGGGGCTTGAATCCTCACCTGATGATTGTGGCGCGGGGTGAAGTGCCAACCACCGAAAACAAGCTGCGCTTGGCAGGGGCAAATCATGTGATCTCCCCGGCCAGCATCAGCGGGCTACGCATGGCAAATTTGATTACTCATCCCAATACGATCGAATTTCTCGATCAAAGCGAAGAGCGTACCCGTCTGAATGAGCTGTTAGCCCAAATTGATGTACAGGTCGATGAGCTGGCGGTGCCTGCCAACTCGCCTTTGGTGGGACGCTCGATCGCCGACTTAGAGATTCGCGGCAAAGGAACTTTCATTGTTGTGGCGCTTCGCCGTCGAGAAGGCGATTTGCTCACCCATCCTAGCCATCAAGAGATCTTGCAGCCCGGAGATACGGTGATTGTCTTAGGGCATACAGGCGACATTCCGCAATTTTCTCGCCTCTATGAAATGAAGCGCTTGCCGCGCCATCGCGGTGGGTAGGCGCAGACTAGGGGTGGAGGCTACCGTTGGGCATAATGGCTCCTCGCAGGTCGGCGTTGCTCAGATCGGCGAAGAACAGGTCAGCATTTTGCAGGTTGGCTCCTGACAAGTTGGCTTTCGTGAGATTGGTGTTTCGCAGGTTTGCACCTTGCAGATTGGTCTTGCGGAGATCGGCACGGCTAATATTGGCGCCATGCAGGTTTGCGCCAGGGCAATGGGCGCTCGTGAGGTTGGCTCGGCTGAGGTTTGCCCAGCTTAAGTTCGATCGCTCAAGGTCGGCTTCCACAAGCACTGCCCCCACCAGAAAGGCTCGAACCAATTGAGCATCTCTAAACAGGGTGCGGTAGAGACTGGCTTTGGGAAAATAGGCGGCAACTAGCTCAGCACAGCAAAAGTTGGCGCAGCTCAAATTTGCGCCTGTAAAAATCGCGCCATTGAGACGGGCATGGGTCAAGTCTGCTTTCATCAAATTGGCATCGCTACAATCGGCTTCCTTCAGGTTTGCCTGACGAAAGTCGGTGCCGATCAAATTGGCAAGGCTGAGATTTGCGCCGCGCAGGTTGCCTTCTCTCAGATCTGCCCCCCGCAAATTGGCGCCCTGAAGCTCGGTAAAGCTGAGGTTGACCCCGATCAGATGGGCTTCTCTCAAATCGGCACCCGACAGATCGGCCGCCGTCAAATTTGCCTCATACAGGTTGGCATGGCTGAGGTTGGCTTCTCTCAAGTTTGCCCCCATTAAATTGGTTTGCACCAAGCAGGCTCTGCTCAGGTCGGTTTTGCCCAAATCTACCTGGCTCAAATCTAGCTCGCGTAGGTCGGCTGCACTTAGGTCTGGCTCAGCTTGAGGATGCCGCGATCGCCAATCAGCCCAGCCGATCGCCCCCCATTTCAGTAACGCCAGCAATTCTCCACTCGCCATTTTTGCCCTCGCCATTTTTGCCCTCGCCGTTTTTGCCCTCAGAGGCTTCGGCATCAACCCTGTTTAAAACTCATCGTGCTATTCGTTTCGAGCTGCGGGAACCTCTCGTCCGGCGATGTTTTCGATCGCGCCTAGCGCTGCCTGAGAACCCGCCATAATATCTCTCTCTTCGCCGCCTAGATACAGCCGCCCAAAGCTGCCCACTGCCGAGACTTGCAAAATGTTGATCAACGCCGCTTTCTCGGCTTCGTTAGCAGCCAGTGCCGCATAGGCAGCAGGTTCTACCTCCAGCACATACAGCGTCTGCCCTGCCAGGATCATATTGCCTCTGCGGGTGCGGTTAATTAACTGCGTGTGATGGGCATCAATATTGCGAATGATCTGGCTAGAGATGATGCGAGGCTTGAGACAGTCCCGTTCTTTTGCCCCGATCGCATCCAAGATGGCTCGTCCTGCGGCTTTGGTGTTACTCTGCTTGTCAGAGTGAACTTCTAGCAGCCCGTATAAGCGCTCAATCACCAATACGCCAGGGCGAACGGATGCTGCCTTCAGGGCAATATCCAGCAAGCGATTGATTTCAATACCAGGAGAGATTTCTACCCAGAGCGAAGAATCTCCAGGCAAGGGCAGAAATCCCAGAGCCTGAGTGCCTAAGTAGGCAGCGTGCTGACGCTGCAAGTTGTCCAAATAAACGTAGCTGCGAAGGTCAATGCCCAAGGTGGATATTCAGGTGCGTAAGATCATCAACTCAGTTTCCCATTATCCCTGACTTTGTTAACAAGCTTTAAGCGGTTTGGCGATGATCTAGCGCTAAAAATTTGAGGGGAAGTGCGATCGCTGCCGACTCGCGCTGTAGAATGCCCTCAACATTAATCTCGTTAATCCGTCATGCTGACTTTTGTACCGACTGCTATGGCAATTGCCAAGGTGTTGAGGACGGGGACATTTAGGGTGGGGCGCGAAGCGCCCCACCCTAAATGTCCTAAGCAAACTGGCAACAGCTACAGGTGTCTGAGATCACAGAATTGCCGCCGAAAATGAGGAATTCTTGTGTGAAGCAGTGAGCAGTTACAGCGACATTACGACCAAGCTACAACAGCACGTCACCTATCTAGCCCCAGGGTTCCTGCCTGTATGAATAACTCTAACCTGAGCGTTTTGCCCGCCTCCGGCGATCGCTCCTCCACTTCCCGTCCCACTTCTCGAACCTACAATCATTCAACCTTTGCTCCGCCTCAATCCCTAACCGTTGAAGCTGCCCTAGAATTTGACTGGCACAAGCTTACGGCTTTGGGCGTTTCAGCCGATGATGCCCAGGCGATCGCTCAAACCCTTGCCCTAAAAAAAATCATGTTCCTCTACTGGCGACGGCTGCTCAAATGTGGCGCACCTTTTGATGATGCCCGCCGTCTTGCCAGAGCGATCGCCAAGTACGATATTGCTAGACTGCCACCCACTGCTCAACAGCGACAGCTCATCACCCAATATTGTCCTCTCGTCTGTCGAGCAGGGCTTTGGCGAGCAGACCTGTTGCTGTCTGCTCAGCCCAGTCGGAATGCTTGCCAGCCAGAAGTTTAGGATTGCCCTTGCGGTTTGTGTCGATAATCCTCCAAGCGATCGCAGTTCTCCTCCCAGAACTGACGATATGGCATTACGTAATTGAGTTAGGACGAGTTATTTTTTGAGAGCCGCGCGGAGCGCGGCTCTCAAAAAATAACTCATTGGATCTAAGCGCGTAGCGCTGTACTGTTCAAGCCAGTCATTAAATGTCCTTGAGCGATTCTGCGTTGAGCTGGCAAGGTCGCCATTGAGCTTCACGGCTTTGCGTGATCAGTTCAATGAATGTCAAGCCCTTCGAGTGACCTGAGACGATCGCCCTTACGCTACTGTATTAGTGGATTGCGCTTAAAATACTGCGCTCGAAACTCCCTCCGATCTGCTTGATAATCTGGTTTGAAGTCTACAGTGCCCCTCCCCCATGTTTCAGTCCATTTCAAAGCTGCCGCGTCTGCTCACACTTGGGCTGACTTTCCCACTCATTTTCTTGAATGGCTGGCTGCTCTCGCTGCTGGCTCAAGAGCTACAGCCCTTGCTGACCATTTTGATTACAGCAACGCTGCTTGCCTTTTTGCTGGATTACCCCATTCGGTTTCTTAAAGATCGTGGGGTAAAGCGCGGCATTGCTGTTGGAATTGTGCTGCTAGCGTTTCTATTTATTCTGGGGGTGTTGGCAGTCTTTCTGGCGCCGCTGATTTTGCGGCAGGCCAACGAGCTGCTCATTCGCCTACCAGAATGGATTAAGTCGGGTCAGCAGCAGCTTAAAACCATTGAGGATTGGGCGATCGCTCAGCAGTTGCCAATCGACATCAGCACGACGTTCAACCAAACGGTGGCTCGGTTCACGACGGGGCTACGATCGTTTACTAGCCAAGCCTTTAGCATTGTGTTTGGGGCGATCGGCAGTGTCGTCAACGTGTTTTTGACGCTGGTTTTCACGATCTTTTTGGTGCTGCGGGGCGAAAGTCTTTGGGCTGGAATTTTAGGATGGCTACCCTTGGGCTGGAACAACCAGATCCGACAGGCGCTACCGCTTAATTTTGAGCGCTACATTGCAGGTCAGGCAACAATGGCTGCCATCATCAGCCTAGTGCAAACGACGGTTTTGCTGAGCCTTAGAATTCCTTTGGCACAGCTCTTTGGCGTGGGTATTGGGGTGGCTAGCCTGATTCCTTTTGGCGGTACGACGACGATTCTAGTCGTTAGCTTGCTGTTGGCGCTGCAAAATTTTTGGCTAGGCGTGAAGGTGCTGCTGGTGGCAGTCATCATCAACCAGGTGATCGAGAATCTTTTGGCTCCTCGAATTCTAGGAGAGCTTACGGGATTAAATCCGGTCTGGATGCTGGTTTCGCTAGACTTGGGCGTGAAGCTAGGCGGCTTTTTGGGGTTGGTGGTTGCTGTACCGATCGCCAGTTTCATCAAAGGTTCATTTGATGCTATCCGCACGAATCCGCAGGATTTGCAGCTAGTCTCCACCACAATCATGACTGAATCCACTGACCCAGACCTGCCTATGAAGCCTTCTCCGGTGGCTACCGAAGGGGAGTAGAAGTATGGCAAGCGCCAAGGCGGTGAGGAAGGGGACATTTAGGGTGGGGCGCTTCGCGCCCCACCCTAAATGTCCCCTTCCTCAATACCCTAAGCAAACTGGCGACAGCTACAGTTATTCTAAATTTTGAACTCCCCTGAAATCCAAAGTTGATCAGCTCTCCTGTGCCAAAATCCGCGTTGCCTCGGCACAAAGCTGGTCATGGCAAGCGCCGTTGCTGGCAATTAAGCAGCCCCACTGACTGACATCGCCCTGGTTATAGCGCAAGGGTGAGCCATCTGCGTGGGTAAAGCGCCCTCCAGCTTCGGTCAAGATTAGCTCTGGAGCCGCCATATCCCAATCTTTGGGCGCAGACTTGCCCGATAGAGAGAGATAAACCTCTGCTCGCTGCTCCACAATTGCCGCGATCTTGCCGCCAACGCTGCCGACAAAAAGCTGATCTTGGCAGGGAAGCTGTTTGAGGAGTTGGTTAAAGCGATCGTCCCGATGGGTGCGGCTAGCGACTAGCGTTAGGCTGGCAATATTGTCTTGCGACGACACCTGCAGGGGCTGGCTGCCGCCAGAAGTTTCTGCAAATGCCCCCCCGCCTAAAGTGGCGTAGTAAAGTTTTTCTAGCTCTGGGCAAGCTACAACGGTGATGACAGGGCGACCTTGATGGGTAAGCGCTAGATGAAAAGCATATTCGCCTGTTTTGTCAATAAAGTCTCGCGTACCGTCTAATGGGTCTAAGATCCAGACCCAGTCGTAGGGGAGAGGTGTGTCTGCGCCTTGGGCTTTGTAGGTTTCTTCGCTCAAGTAGCCGAAATTCTCTGTGCCAAAGATGGCTTCCAGCTTGCTCAAAACGTAGTGATTGACCGCTAAATCGGCTGCTGTTACAGGCCCATCTTTCTTGTCTTGAATTTCAAGCGATCGCGCCATCCCAGCCGCATCTGGCTCGCCTCGATAGTACGATCGCAAAATGGCTGCCGCACCCCACCCCAGCGAACGGACAACAGATAAGATCTCATCTACGGTCTGATCTGTCATGATCTGAAGTTCTTCCACGATCGCTTCTCCTGTGCTTTTTCGCCCATTATCTCTACAAAGATTGCAGGCGTAACGGCAACCGTCTAAACCTCATGAAATGATTACTTTTAGACGTGATGCTGCCTCCCCTAGACGGCATCACATTTTGCCAGCCCCGCAATTGAGGTGATGCAGAGCCATCCTGAGCGCCTTCATCCGGCAGATACTCAAGCAGATGCTCGCAAGCCCACGGCGGCGAAATCATCGTCACAGGTCAGATAAAGAAAGTAGGGAGCTGCTTTCAGGTGAGGCTGCCAGCGGGCAAAACTCGCGTTAATCTACTATTTAGCAGGTGTGGGAGCAGAAGGCGTTGTCTCTGGCACAGCTTGTTGCAGCTGATCAGGAGCAGGCTGAGCGGTAGGAGGCTCTGTCGAAGTCATGCCGCTGGGCATAAAGTTGGGCAACACATTCCGGGGGCGGTTGGTGGCGGCAATACAGTTTGATAGAGCAGCTGAGGTTGCAAAATCAACCTGGCTCCTTAGCCCCACCACACAAGCTGAAAATCTCAGCGGCAGCAGACTACGGCGGCAGTGATCGACAATGTTGAGCAATGGTGCCGTCTCCGTGGGGTTGTCGATCGCCCCAATGTCTACCACACAGGTAGCTAACTCAACAGGGCGACGAACTCTAGTGCAGTTAGCGATCGCATCTGCTGAAGTCAATGCTGTGCCAGCGTCAATGTTCGTCACGCACTTTGACAAGTCTCTAGGATACAGAGCCGCAGCACAGGCTGTTGCGGCATCGGCGGCAACAATCCCTGCGCCCGTAATTTGAGCAACACAGGTGCGGTAGTCTGCGCTGGTGCTGCGATAGGTTGTGTCAGAAGCGGGAGTGCTGTAGAAAAAGGCAGAAGCCGGGAGCGCAGTAGCCACCAACCCAGCCGATGCCAGTTGCGCAACAGACAGGCGAATCCAATGAGCTTTGCTCAAAAAACGGTGAGGCGATCGCAAATCAGAATTAGGCATAGCGGGAGTTTAGGCTAGACAACTGCAAGCACAGCCATGATACTACAGCCGCGCCACTTACAGCCATCTTCCCATCCGCCCTACAGCCATAATCATCGGGCTTAGAACATTTTTGAGGTCGTGGAGCACGACCTCAAAAATGCCCCTATCCTAACCGCTGTGAACACAGCTATAGATTGAGTTGCAGACCTGTAGAATAAATTTGGCGCTACAGGTCTGCCTCCATAGATTGCGGCTGCATACCATGTAATAATGTCTATAGAAAAGCTGCAAACTTCCTGCTGAGACGGTAGCGGCGATCGCACTCTCTGGTTTCCCCAACCTCGCAGCCTGATGTTTTTGTCTGCCTGATCCTCAATTTAAGAAGCAGACTTAAGAAAAAACGGTCGCATGGCAATACTGAATCTATTGCGGCTGATTGCAGCCTGTAGCGCCCTAAACATCCCATTCAACTGACACCCTTTGGTCAAATCATGACTCAACTCTCTGGAACTTCTGATGTACCCGATTTGGGTCGTCGTCAATTCATGAATCTGCTGACTTTTGGGGCAGTCACCGGAACAGCGCTAGGAGCGCTTTATCCCGTGGTCAAGTATTTTATTCCACCGTCGAGTGGCGGCACGGGCGGCGGCGTGACTGCCAAAGATGCTCTGGGCAATGATATTGTGCTGAGCAAGTTTTTAGAGGAGCACAAAGCGGGTGAGCGAGTTTTGGCGCAAGGGCTGAAGGGCGACCCGACCTACATCACCGTGGAAGGCGCAGATGCGATCGCTAGCTATGGTCTCAACGCTGTTTGCACCCACTTAGGCTGTGTGGTTCCCTGGAACGCCAACGAAAACAAGTTCATGTGCCCTTGCCATGGCTCTCAGTACAACAACGAGGGCAAAGTGGTACGAGGTCCTGCACCTCTGTCGTTAGCCCTGGTACACGCAGCGCCCACCGAAGACGGTAAGGTTGCCTTCAGCCAGTGGACTGAAACTGATTTCCGTACTCAAGAAGAACCCTGGTGGGCCTAGCCTTTAGCCCGCATTTTACGCCGATTGCTATGCCGATCGCCCTCTTCAACTGCCACCCCTTTTGAACTGCCATCCTTTGCAAAGAACGCCACCCATGAGACTAACTTTTTGGTCAACCCTATTGACCCGCAGTAAAAAACTGCTTCTCTGCATTGCTTTAGCGACGATTGCGCTATTCGGCAGCGATCTGGTCGCTCCTCAATCTGCCGCTGCCTATCCTTTCTGGGCACAGCAAAATTACGCGACGCCCCGCGAAGCCACAGGACGAATCGTTTGCGCCAACTGTCACCTTGCCGCCAAGCCTTCTGAGGTCGAAGTTCCTCAGGCAGTGCTGCCTGACACGGTCTTTAAGGCGATCGTCAAAATTCCCTACGACCTTAATACCCAACAGGTTTTGAGCAACGGTGAGAAGGGCGGTTTAAACGTAGGCGCAGTGCTGATGTTGCCAGAAGGCTTCAAGATTGCCCCAGAAGATCGGATTCCGGAGGACATGAAGGAAGAGGTAGGACCTGGCTACTTATTCCAACCTTACAGCGAAACCCAAGACAACATTATTTTGGTAGGGCCTCTGCCCGGTGAGCAGTACCAAGAGATCGTTTTTCCGGTTCTGTCTCCTGACCCAACCACCAATAAAGCGGTGCAGTTTGGCAAATATCAGATTCATCTGGGTGCCAATCGGGGTCGGGGTCAGGTGTATCCCACGGGTGAAAAGAGCAACAACACGGTCTACAACGCGTCTGCGGCTGGGGTGGTGTCGGCGATCGCCAAAAAAGATGATGGTGGCTATGACGTAACCCTCACCAAGGAAGACGGCACGACCGTAACGGATACAATCCCTGCGGGGCCAGAGCTAATCGTCTCTCAGGGCGAAGAAGTGGCGGCAGGTGCTGCCATCACCTCAAATCCCAACGTAGGCGGCTTTGGTCAGAAAGATGTGGAGATCGTTCTGCAAAGCCCCAACCGCGTCAAGGGTTTGCTGGCTTTCTTGGCAGCTGTGACGCTGTCTCAAATCATGTTGGTGCTGAAGAAGAAGCAGGTCGAGCGAGTTCAAGAAGCTGAAATGACCTTCTAGCTTGCTCCGTAGCTCATGAATGTCTGGAAAGCACTCCGCGATCGGGGTGCTTTTTCATGCTTGAGAGCTTTAGAAAATGTAGGGGAATATTAACCTCATCCCTATTTTCATCCCTAATGTAGCTATCCCGTTTACTTGTATAGCTGTCGCTAGTTTGCTTAGGATATTTTGGGTGGGGCGCAAAGCACTCCACCAAAATGTCCTAACCACCTTGGCAGTTGCCCCATACTTAAACCAAGCGCAAAGCGTTGTAAAACATTTTGGCAGTGACTTATCCCTTGAGGGCAGGATGCAAAGATCAATCTGATGGCTAATCAGGCGCATTTGGCACTGCTCAAACAGGGAATTTCTGTCTGGAACAATTGGCGAAATGACCATAGAGAAATTTATCCCGATCTGAGTCAGATTCATCTAGATCAGTTTAATCTCAGGGAGGCAGCTCTCGATCGCACCAACTTGAGAGCTGCCATTTTGCGCCACACCGACTTCTGCATGGCAAACCTGAGTCGGGCAAATTTGCAAAGAGCCAATCTGCAAGCTTCTCTGTTTTATACAGCCAATTTAGAAGCGGCTAATTTGCAGGAAGCCAACTTGTCGGGAGCCGATCTGCGGGAAGCCAACCTACAATCTGCAAATTTGCACAGAGCTAATCTCCAGAATGCCTCCTTACGGCTGGCGAATTTGCGGGAAGCCAACCTGCGGGAAGCCAGCCTACAGGCAGCTAACCTCAGCTTTGCCGAACTCAGCCATGCCGATGGCTGTCTTGCCGATTTGACCAAAGCCGACTTGACCCAGGCTGATCTGACCGCTGCGAAGTTCTACACCGCTAATTTTAGTCATGCAACGCTCTATGCCACCAATTTGAGCCATGCTGATTTGCGGGAGGCAAGCTTTATTCAAGCTAATTTGCGGGAAGCCAATCTGCGAGAAGCTGATCTCAGTGTGGCTGTGTTTTGTCTATCCAATCTGATTGGCGCAACGCTGTACAAAGCCAATTTATCAAAGGCAAATCTCAGCTTGGCAAATCTTTGTATGGCAAATCTGAGCCATGCAAACTTGATGCGATCGACCTTAATTGGCGCAAATTTGATTGGGGCAAATCTCTACACCGCTAATTTTCAGGGCGCAGTGCTCAATGAAGCTGACTTGCGAGAAGCCAGCCTGGGCAAAGCCAATTTAGCAGGGGCAAAACTGGTCAAGGCTGACCTAACCATGGCAAATTTGACGGGGGCAAATCTAACGGGAGCAGACTTGAGCCAAGCCAATTTGCATCAGGCTAATCTTTGGGAGGCTCGGCTAGAAGGAGCCTGTTTGACGGAGGCAATTATGCCCGATGGCAAGCTCCATTGGTAAAACAACCGCCAAGGCGGTTAAGACAGGGACATTTAGGGTGGGGCGCGAAGCGCCCCACCCTAAATGTCCTAATACCAATTTAAGTTGATGAGGCGTCAGATGATTTTCGAGAGCCGTGCGGAGCGCGGCTCTCGAAAATCATCTGACCTGTTTGGGTCTTAAATGTATAGGCAAACTGGCGACAGCTATAAAACTTGAAGGAAAAACTTGCAGCGCGTTTAAGCAGGGGATACTATCGCTTCAATCTCTTCATCTTGACTGCGGAAATAACCGATGCAACGAACTTTTTTAGGGTTGCTGGCTTTAGCTTTGATGCTCTTCTTTCAGCGTTCTCCGACAGTAGCCCAGATTCCCCTCCAGGCAAATCCCGCAGTGGCAATCGGTCATGGCGGCGCGATCGCCTCTGTCGATTCGCGCGCTACCCAGGTGGGTATCGATGTGCTGAAGTCGGGAGGCAATGCTGTTGACGCAGCGGTGGCTACGGCGGCAGCTTTGGGGGTGGTCGAGCCTTTCTCAGCAGGGATTGGCGGCGGCGGCTTCATGGTGGTTTATCTCAAGGATGTCGATCGCGTCATCACGATCGACGGGCGAGAACAGGCTCCGGCAACGGCAACGGTGGATATGTTCAAAAATCCAGATAGTCCGACGGGCGAGCTGCTGACCTTCATGCCCGATCGCATTAGCAACGGTGCCGCGGTGGGAGTTCCGGGTACGCTCTCAGAATGGGCAGAAGCGCTGAGCCGCTATGGCACTTTGAGCTTGTCTCAGGCTCTACAGCCCGCGATCGCCCTAGCGGAGAAAGGCTTCACCGTCGATGCCACCTTTGTCAGCCAGATTGCCCAGAATCAGGCGCGGTTTGCGGCATTTAGCTCTACGCGATCGCTCTATTTGCCGCAGGGCAAGCCGCCTGTGGTGGGCGCGACATTCAAAAATCCTGACTTGGCAAAAACTTACAGGCTGCTGGCAGATAAAGGCATTAACGAGTTCTACCGGGGCGACATTGGCAAAGCGATCGCCCAGACCGTTCAGAATCCTCCCGTCAGCGATCCACCCTTTCGCGTGATTTCGGGCGGCATGACCCTGGCAGATCTCGACCAATATGCCGTGCGGGTGCGACCTGCCATCAAAACCTCCTATCGCGGCTACCAGCTCTACAGTATGGGTTTGCCCAGCAGCGGCGGTATTGCTCTAGGCGAAGTTCTGAAGATGTTGGCAGGATTTGATCTTAGCCAGCTCGATCGCCCTCAAATCTGGCACAATGTCATCGAAGCTGAAAGGCTGGCATTTGCCGATCGCAATGCCTATCTGGGCGACCCAGAATTTGTAGATGTGCCGCTACCGGGCTTACAGAGTGAGAGCTTTGCAGAACTGCGGCGACGGGAGATAGGCGATCGCGCCCCGGCTGACGAGAAAGCCTTTCGCGCGGCTCCTGGAAACCCTTTGCCCCATCAGAAAGACCCTAGCCCCAGCCTGACTGCTCCTCCAGCGGTAGCTATGGCACAAACTCAGGAGGGGCTTTCTACGACACACTTGGTGACGAGCGATCGCTTCGGCAACGTTGTTTCCTACACGCTGACGATCGAGTCCACGGGCGGTTCGGGTATTGTCGTTCCGGGCTATGGCTTTATTCTCAATAATGAGCTGACCGACTTTGACCCCACTAGCCCCCACCCCAACGCGCCAGAACCGGGCAAACGTCCCCGTAGCAGCATGGCTCCGACGATCGCTTTTGCACCAGACGGCAGAGTGCTTGCCTTTGGTTCTCCAGGCGGCTCCACCATCATCACGACGGTAGTGGGCATTGCCGTCAATTTGATAGATTTGGGTTTGCCGATGAATGAGGCGATCGCTGCTCCCCGCCTGTCTCAGCGTAATGGCGGCATTACCCAAGTAGATGGCGGTCTGGAAGCGGAGGAACTGGGTCAGGCTTTGACGGCACTAGGGCATAGTCTGGAACCTGTTCCTGAGATTGGGGCAGCTACGGGACTGGTGATTCAATCTGATGGCACCCTTGTTGCGGTGGCTGAACCTGTGCGCCGAGGCGGCGGCTCTGCGATGACGGTCATGCCCTAGGGCAATCCTGAGCGCCAAGGCAATCCTGAGCGCCAAGGCAATCCTAAGCGCCAAGGCAATCCTAAGCGCCAAGGCAATCTTGAGCGTCAAGGCAACCCTGTGCGCCAAGGTAATCCTGACAGCCAAGGCAGTCCTGAGCGATCGCTTTTCACTCACTCGCTTTCTGCTTGCTAAGATAAATCTGATAACCTATCGGTAAAAATACCAACGTGGTCGTTAAACCAGACTGGCTGCGCGTCAAAGCGCCTCAATGGGAACGAGTCGGCAGCGTTAAAGAAATCCTCAGAGACTTGGCGCTCAACACGGTCT
Organism: Drouetiella sp.; assembly: GCF_059504425.1. NCBI lineage: Bacteria > Bacillati > Cyanobacteriota > Cyanophyceae > Oculatellales > Oculatellaceae > Drouetiella > Drouetiella sp. Next base: position 202,940 of record NZ_JCACIN010000040.1, on the reverse strand, counting down.
GTGAAGAGGCATCTTGCCCCAACATTGGCGAGTGTTTTAGTCACGGCACTGCCACCTTTTTGATTATGGGACCCGCCTGCACTCGCGCCTGTCCCTACTGCGACATTGATTTTGAGAAAAAGCCGCAGCCCCTCGACCCAACTGAGCCAGCGCGATTGGCAGAAGCCGTGCGCCGGATGAAGCTTAACCATGTGGTGATTACCTCCGTCAACCGCGACGACCTGCCCGACGAAGGCGCATCGCAGTTTGTCCGGTGCATTCAGGCGGTACGAACCGCCTCGCCTCAGACGACGATCGAAGTCCTAATTCCCGATCTGTGCGGCAACTGGGAGGCGCTGGCGCTGATTCTGCAAGCCCAGCCAGAGGTGCTAAACCACAACACCGAAACTATTCCCCGCCTCTACCGTCGGGTACGTCCGCAGGGCGACTATGGGCGATCGCTGGAGCTGCTGCACCAAACGCGCCAGATTTCTCCTGCAACTTACACCAAGTCTGGCATCATGGTGGGCTTGGGCGAAACGGATGAGGAAGTCCGTCAAGTGATGGAGGATTTGCGGGAGGCAAGCTGCGATATCTTGACAATTGGGCAGTATCTTCAGCCTAGCCAGAAGCATCTGGGCGTTCAGGAATTTGTCACGCCGGGGCAGTTTGACGCATGGCGAGAGTTTGGCGAATCTCTGGGCTTCCTTCAGGTAGTGTCTTCGCCGCTGACGCGCAGCTCGTATCACGCCGAGCAGGTGAGAGACTTGATGCAGGAATATCCTCGCTGAGGCTTTAATGCCGCACTAGAAAAAGAGGCGTTGCTGAATAGCGGTATGAGTAGCAAAATCCGCCCTCACCCTAGCCCTCTCCCGAATGAAGAGGGAACAAGAGATCTAGCTCCCTTCTCCTCAAGGAGAAGGGCTGGGGATGAGGGCAATTCATACCTGTATTCAGCAACGCCGAAAAAGAGATGGGGCGACACAAAAAATCCGGGCGGCAAAAACATCGAGCGGCAAAAACATCGAGCCGCTAAAGAATCTGACGACGCAAAAAATCTGACAGCGCCATGCTAACCTGCTCATGCCGATCTTCTTGGGGATAGTGCCCTGCTTCGGTCAGCGGATTCAGCTCTGCGTCAGCCGCAAAAGTTTCGGCCAGACTATAGGGCAGCCAGGGATCGCGCGTTCCCCAAAGCAGCAGCAGTGGCTTTTGCCATTGAGCAAATCCGGCTTGAATTTCGGCAGTTGCATCAGAAAGCTGAAGATTTTTGACAATCGCCAGCAGCGATCGCCCAGCCTCAGAACTTTTCAGAAAAGGACGACGATAAATCTCTAAATCCTCTTCGTCAATTACATAGCCGCCGCCGCCCTCTAGGGTGCGCTCAGTCAGCAATGGGTCTTGCGTTAGCATTTCGCCCACCAGCGGGATGCCCATTTGCCGGATCTTCCAGGGCAGTTTGGCAGCAGTCGTGAGCGGGGCGTTGAGAATGGCAAGGCGATCGATTTGCTCTGGATGGCGCAGCGCATACTGCAAGCCCATTGAACCCAGGAAGCCCTGCACGACGAGGGAGAATTTTTTGAGTTCTAGAGCCTGGACTAACGCTGCTAGCGCTGCAATATAGGCATCAGGGGTGTAGGCAAAATTGCGCTTGTCGGGCTTTGCCGAAGCGCCACAGCCAATCCAGTCGGGGGCGATCGCTCTGAAGCCATGCCCCGCCAGAACAGGCAGAACGTTTCGCCAGCCGTAGCTTTGGGAGGGCAAGCCGTGCAGCAGCAGCACCGGAGATTTCTCTGAAGGGTTCATTGGCTCTGCCGCTCGGTAAAACCACTTCAGCCCACCTACCTCGATCGTGTTTTCCTGCGTCGCCACGGCTTGCCTGTCCAGATTTGCTGACTTTTCATTGACCTTGCTGTTTATTGACCTTACTGTGTTGAGGGTCTCTAGCACAAGTTCTGGCAGACAAGTTCTGCTAGACAAGTTCTCGGCTCAAAGAGTTCAAGATTGCCGTAAACTAGGCTTCACATTGCACTGTAGATTGAGGCGAAACTATGATTCACGTCACGATGGAAACGGATAAAGGCACTATTCGGATTGAGCTGGATGACGAAAAAGCTCCCATCACGGTCAAGAATTTTGTCGATCTAGCGAAGAGCGGCTTCTATGATGGGCTAACCTTTCACCGAGTTGAGCCTGGATTTGTGATTCAGGGTGGTGATCCTGATGGCAACGGCACAGGCGGATCTGATCAAACAATTCCTCTAGAAATTTGGGCAGAAGGCGCGGCAGAACCGACCGTGGGCAAGACCCTCAGCCCCGGACAAAAGCCCATCATTAAGCACGATACGGCTGGCGTGATTTCGATGGCGCGTACCAATGATCCCAACAGCGCCACCAGCCAATTTTTCCTAACTTTGGGCAACGCCTCATTTTTAGATGGACAATATGCTGCCTTTGGTAAATCGGCAGATACAGACGTGATTCAGAAGATTCGCAAAGGCGACAAAATGCTGTCGGTGACGATCGCCCCCTAGCCCTGCTTAAAGAGATTCACCCTTTGCTTACCACTTGCTCACAACCAGACGACTGAGAGATTGAGAGGAGAAAACCATGTCAGAATGGCACGAGATTCCGGGAGGCGTAACGGCTCCCAAAGGATATAGAGCCGCAGGAATTACCGCAGGACTGAAGCCGTCGGGTGCCCCCGATCTGGCGCTGATTGTGTCGGAGGTCGATGCGATCGCCGCAGGAGTCTTTACCACCAGTCAGGTAAGGGCGGCTTGTGTAGACTATTGCCGTCAGCGGCTGCAAGCTAAGGCTTCGGCGCGTGCCATTCTTTGCAATGCTGGACAGGCAAATGCTGCTACTGGGGCACAGGGTTTGGCAGATGCCGTAGAAAGCACGGAACTGGTCGCACAGGCGTTGGGCATCTCGGCAGATTTGGTGTTGGTGGCTTCCACGGGCGTGATCGGGCAGCGGATTAAGATGGACAGTCTGCGAACTGGGATTCCGCAAGTCGTGGCGGCTTTGTCAGAGGCAGGTTCGGATCAGGCGGCTAAGGCGATCTGCACCACGGATTTGCTCCCCAAGACGATCGCCTTGGAAACCACGTTAGATGGTCGCCCCGTGAGAATTGGCGGCATCTGCAAAGGGTCTGGCATGATTCATCCCAATATGGCGACGATGCTGGCGTTTGTCACTTGTGACGCGACCATTTCGCCGCCCCTGTGGCAGCAGATGGTGAGTCGGGCTGCCGACAAGAGCTTTAACCAAATTACGGTGGATGGCGATACCAGCACCAATGACTCGCTGATTGCTCTGGCGAACGGGCAGTCGCGCACCCCTGCCATTACGGAACCGGGCGCAGAGGCCGATAAGCTGGAAGCGGCTCTCACTGAAGTTTGTATGCATCTGGCAAAAGCGATCGCCCGTGATGGCGAGGGCGCAACCTGTCTGATTGAGGTGCGGGTATCGGGAGCGACGGACGATGCGGCGGCGCGGCTAGTTGCTCGAACGATCGCGGGATCGGCGTTGTTCAAAGCGGCGGTGTTTGGACGCGATCCCAACTGGGGCAGAATCGCGGCGGCGGCTGGACGGGCGGGGGTGCCGTTTGAGCAGGATCATCTGCGGGTGCAGTTGGGTGATTTTCTGCTGATGGAGAATGGACAGCCTTTGCCGTTCGATCGGGCTGCGGCGAGTGCTTATATTAAGTCGGCGGCGGCTGGAGAGTATTTGAAAGGGGACACGGTGCTGGTTTCGGTCAGCGTCGGGAGCGGCAGTGGGTCTGGCATGGCGTGGGGCTGTGATCTTAGCTATGACTATGTGAAAATTAATGCGGAGTATACGACTTAAGCTTTTTGGGTATGGGCATCCAGGTCATGGTCTTTTCACCCTACAACAAAAATTATCTTTGTGCTTTCATGTCTAGTAGTGTTGGCAGTAGCTTGAAGCCTACTCATTGGTGTTCAAGATGATGCTAATAAAGCATTGATATGTCTCCGTACAAGGTATTGCTGTTGAATTGCGGAGAACTGCTCAGGGAAGATGACAACTCTAGAACCAATGCCATCTACTAGAGCGATAAGCGCATTGGCTTCAAGGGTTAAATCAAGGTCGGCTCGAATCAGCTTAGCTGTCTGTAAGTCAGCTAACTCTTGGCAAATAATCTGGCACAAAAAGTCATAGCGTCTTTGATGTTCCTGAACCAGATGTTCACGACCGATCGAATAGCCCAAAAACGCCGCCCAAACCTTCCAATCGTCTCTGTCACTTACCTCCAAAGGTAAAGCTGCAAAAATCATCTGCTCTAGTCTGTCAATGCCTTGCCGTTCCTTAGCACAGATCATATTTTCTACGACATTTGCAAACACTTGTTCTAGGGCAAACAGGGTGAGTTCCTCTTTATCTCGAAAGTAGTGGGTGACAACCCCGGTCGAGGAGCCAAGTTCTTGCGCAATTGCCCGCATACTGGTGCGGTCCAATCCTTCGCGGATAATTACCTTCCATGCAGCTTTAGCGACTTCCATACGGCGATCGTCATAACTCATAATTCTCTTGACTCATATCTTTTCTGGGTTTAGAGCAACGTGAAACGTCTATCTTGACATTTTATTACAACAGTTGTTATGTTTTCAATCAGCATAATAACTGTTGTAATGTTATTTCTCTATGATTCGATCCACTACGCCTGATGACATACCTGCATTAATTGCCTTAGCTGAAGCGACTGGTCTCTTTCCGTCGCATGAAACCGAGGAACTCACCCAAATGCTGGTCGAGTACTTCGGCAGCGAAACTAAAAGCCCAGACTTTTGGCTCACTGACGATGATGACGGGCCGATGGGGGTTGCCTATGTCGCGCCGGAGCGAATGACCCAAGGGACGTGGAATCTCTATCTGCTCGCCATTCGCCCTGACCGTCAGCGACAGGGACGCGGTGCCGCACTGCTAGCCCAAGTAGAACAGATGTTGGCGGAGCGCGGTGAACGTTTGCTGCTTGTGGAAACGTCGGGACTGGAGAGCTTCGAGTACGTTCGAGCGTTCTATCGCAAGAGTGGTTACGACGAGGAAGCACGAATCCGCGAGTTCTATAAGGCAGACGATGACAAGATCATTTTCCGCAAGACTCTAACTGCTCAGGGGAAATAAGCCTTGACGGGGAAGATTAGACCGCTGCCAAGACCTGCTGGGAGAGCTGAATTTGATCGGGGCTGAAGCCTGCTTCGTTTAGATATTCTAGAAAGTCTCGATCGGCATATCGGTCGTCTAGGGCGATCGCCTCTCGGTAGGATTCGAGGGCGCTTTGGCGATCGCCTTGACCCCACTGGGCGATGGCGATTGCTACCCAGGGGTGAGGATTGTCGGGTTCTAGCTGGGCGGCTTTTTGGGCTGAGGCGATCGCCCAGGGAAACTGTTGCAGTCTTTGATAGGCGAGGCTGAGGTTGTAGTGGGGGATTTCGTTGTTGGGGTCGAGCCAGCTTGCCCAGGTGTGGGTGAGGACGGCGGCGGCAAGATCATCGTTGACTAGATAAACAATGCCTAAGGCGTTGAAGGTTTTGATGTTGTAAGGGTCGTAGGGAATCGTTTGCTCCAAAACCTGGGCGGATTGGCGATCGCGCTTTGCCAAATGCAGCGTCCAGCCGAGATTGACCCTTCCCTCCAAATTTTCGGGGCTGAGTTCTACGGCTCGTTGAAAGGCGGCGATCGAGGCGGGTAAATCACCCTGGTCGCGGTAGGCGATGCCTTGCTCACGGTAGGGGATGGCTGGGTCTGCCCAGGTGGGTTGGGCGTTGAGGCAACTGAACCCTACCAGAAAGCTAATTATCCAAGTTTTCTGCCTTTCAATCCGCATAATTTTTGCGCTGGGTGATGGTCTAAAGGGGCTGACATTTTAGATCCGCTTAGTCAAGGCTGTTCTTGATCAAAACGATCGCCGTTTTGATCAATATCTCGTTGTTAGACATTGGCTGCTAGCAGAGAACAACAGGAGGATGAATATGAACTTGACACGTTTACAACGCCAGCAAAGCATAAAAGTAAAGCAAGGTCTACACAAGACGCTGAGAGAAGGTGTTAAAAGTGACGATCGCTCCCTGAATTGCTCCTAAGTTCCTCAAGTCTGGGGACTCTGAACAAAATTGGCTACAGGCTTCGCACATGCGATCGAGCGAAAGTCTCCCAGAATTGGAGAGCTGGGTCAATTCATGCTCAAACCCCCCGATAGGAAATCCATAATGAGAACAGCTGGGATTTTGGGGCGGCTCAGTCAGGTTGAGAGCTTGCTTGTATAATAATGGCTTGATATCCCTAGCTCTATATTCTTGGTAATTACGGCAGGGAGATGATTTTTTGGTCTTTGCAGCTTTAACCAGCTTCAAACACGCGCCTCAGTTCCCTAGATTCACGCCCGTAGAACCCGCCCCCAAAGACGTGTAAGAACCGTGATTGCGATTTATCCCGGCAGTTTTGATCCCATTACGCGAGGTCATCTAGATATCATTGAGCGCGGCTATCGGCTCTTTGAAAAGATGATTGTGGTTGTCTTTCGCAATTCCAACAAAACGCCTCTGTTTTCAGTACAAAAACGGATTGAGCAAATTCGTCAGTCTACTCAGCATTTACCTAACTTAGAAGTGGATAGCTTTGATGGTCTCACCGTCACCTATGCCCGGATGCGGAAGGCGAGTGTGCTAGTGCGGGGATTGCGCGCTGTCTCCGACTTTGAAATGGAGTTGCAAATGGCACATACTAACAAAACCCTGGCAAGCGATATCGAAACTGTTTTTCTTGCTACCTCCACCGAATACAGCTTTCTCAGCAGCAGTCACGTCAGAGAAATCGCCAGATTTGGCGGCCCAGTCGATCACCTTGTTCCTCATACCGTTGCCTTAGATCTTCAACAATGCTACGCCAAAACTCCAATCGCACTAGCCAACGACGATCGAATAACACCGGAGGCTCTGCCGGACGCAATCACGGAGAAACCCGCATCGGAGGAATCGATATTCAACGGGAGCTAAACAAGCTAGAAGAAATGATTCTAGACAGCATCCGCGTGCCGTTGAGTCGGCTGACCCTAGTGGATGAGGAGCAGTTGCTTGACCAGCTTGATTTGGTACGGCTTAATCTGCCGACTGCCTTTCAGGAAGCTACCGAAATTGTGCTGCACAAGGAAGATGTGCTCGTTGAGGCAGAGCAGTATGCCCAAGAAATCATCGCCGGAGCCGAGCAGAGATCCGCTCAGATTCTCGACGAAATCAGCATTATTCGTCAGGCTGAAGCCGAAGCCCAGCGCATTCGCCAACAGGTGCAGCTAGAGTGCGAAGCCATGCAGCAGCAAACTTTGGGAGACATTGAGCAGGTGCGGCGACGGGCACAGCAAGAGCTGGAGGAAATGCAGAGAATGGCGCTTGCCGAGTGTGAAGAAATCCAGCGGGGTGCCGATGATTATGCCGATCGCGTCTTACGAGACATGGAAGATCGCCTAGGCGAGATGATGCGCATTATCCGTAACGGTCGTCAGCAGGTGCAAACCAACCCACCAACCCGTCCTCCAGAGAACTATGCGCCTAATCGTTTACCGCCTTCGGGCGGACGATACTAGAGAGTTTACTCTTTGAAGCGGGGCAATCTGCATCCCTTTTCAAAGAGTGGTAGTCCTTACCCCTTAAGGACTACCCAAAGAGTAACTGATATAAAAACCAACGGAGAGGGGGAGATTCGAACTCCCGGTGACTTTCGCCACACTCGATTTCAAGTCGAGCGCATTCGACCACTCTGCCACCTCTCCAAACCTTTTGGGTGCGAGTAGGTGAATTTTACCCTAAATTAGCGTTTGTTTCACTACTGCATCTGTTTTGAGGTGAGCGTAGGATAAGTTATAACCAATCTAAGCGTATTTTCAGACGCACTGACAAACCGGGTTGAAACTGGCTTGGGTATGACGTTAGCAGATGCAGATCTTCTCAATTTCTCTGCTCATGCGAGACTTTTGCTCGCCATGACGGCGATCGTCTGGTTGATTCATTTCATCAATTGGGGCATTTTTGGCGGTTGGCTCAATGATGCTTTTGGTCTACGCCCTAGACACCTTTGGGGATTAGTCGGCATTCTCTTTTCTCCCTTGCTACATCGTAGCTACAAACATCTCACGGGCAATACCCAGGGATTTTTGCTGTTTGGCTGGTTTATCCTCATGCAGGGTATTCACCTGTTTTATGTGGTGACGATCGCCACTGCCTTAGCTAGCGGCATAGGAGCTTGGCTATTTGGTCGCCCTAAAAGCATTGGGGTCGGAGCCAGTGGCGTTGTCTATGGCTACCTTGGCTTTGTACTAATGTATGGCATCAGCTCAGGAAGCTGGGTTGCGCTGCTGCTGGCGCTGATTCTCGCCGTTAGGGATGCCTGGAGAGTGACGGGCAATAGATACAATGAGTCGCAGCTGCTACCTGTGGAGCGATCGCCCAGAATGGGATGGCGATCGCATCTATTCGGATTTATCGGCGGCGTTTTAACAGCTCTAGTCCTCAGCGACATGCGGCTAAGCTAACGGTTTGACCGGATTGCGCCAAATTATAAAGTTTTTAGAAAAAATTATGCCGTCGCTGAAAAAACTGAGATATAAGCCTTCTCAGACCTTTTCGGACTTTGAACTACATGGAATCTGGGGTGCTCACACTGCTCAGGAATTATTTGGAAACTGATCAGTCCAACCTATCTGAGCAGGTTAGAGTTTTGGGTAATCTGTCGGTTTTTACTTGGGCAATCCATACGCTAGATTGGGCCTTCCGAGTTGGAGATGATATGACTGAAGCGGGCAATCTCGGCGGATTTCTAGGAATTCGCCCTAGGGAGTGGACAGGACTGCCGGGTATCGTCTGCGCTCACTTTCTACATGACTTAGAACGACGTAAAGGTGAAACCGATAATTCTCATATTGTGGGCAATAGCGCAACCTTTGCCATACTGGGTTTGTTTCTGGCGCTCCAAGGGCTACGGTTTTTTTATGCGGTTTCGATCGCCGTTCTCTTATCCAGCGGCGTTGGCACCTGGCTGTTTGGTGGAAAAGACACAATTCATGTGGGTGCCAGTGGCGTAATCTACGGCTATATGGGGTTTTTGATGGCGTATGGCTTCACTTCCCATAACATTGGGTCGCTACTCATTGGTTTCCTCACATTTATTTTGTACAGCCGATCCGTGGTAGGAATTTTCCCACAAGATGAAAAAGCTTCCTGGGAAATGCATCTCTTTGGGTTTCTAGGAGGGATCTTCATGGCGCTAGCCCTAACCAGTCTGAGACCTAGCTTCTGAGGGCTAAAGAATTGCTCAAGATCAATGCCTGACCTCTGTAGTCAGACGAGGTTGATGCAAGAGAGTCTCAGTTTCGATCGCAAAATCAGCGCTTAGCCAAACCAGCGATGCCTGCGACACCGCACCTGCCTCTAAAGTCACCAGAGAGAAGTTGCGGATTTTGCCCTGCTCTGTTTCTCTGATGCGAGGGACGCTAGCAGCATTGAGATAAACGGTACCGTTCTGCACTGCGCTCATTTCGCGTAGCCGCTCTTTGGTGTGGCGCAAATTGTGGTGCATATGCCCAAAGGCAACAAGCGGAATACTTTTGCCTAGGGCAAGGGTTTGGGCGATCGCCTCTGCCAAATCGGGATCGCCATGATCGCCGCCGATCGGCTTCCAGTCTTTGCCGCATAGATCTTCGGGCGCACCTCCCAGCCCTGAAGGACCGCAGTGCCCAATGAAAATCAGTGTGTCATAAGCTGCTTTACTTGCCGCCTCGACAATTTTTGCCGTCGATTCTTCAAGGCTGTTAACCCCAAATCGGGACTTATAAAATCCCTCGTGCTTCCAATGTGCCCCGCCCCAGCTAAAGGGACGACCGCCAACCACGCTGACTCCCAAATCCGGAAAATCCAGCTTGCCGTAACCCACATGGGCTGCTCCCAGCAAATCAAGCTGCTTTTGTACGCCGTCCTCCTTAGAGAAAAGCCGCTGCTTTCTCCCCCAGTCTGTGGCGGTATACCAAGCATCGTGATTGCCCAGAATTACGGCTTTGGGCAGGTCGAGATTGGCAACTGACCGCACGACCTCGATCGCCTCATTGCCAAAATCGCCCACCAGCAGCACCAAATCGACTCCCAAATGCTTAAGAGCCGCTTCATCTTGGTCATCCCACAAATCGTGTACATCGCCCACTATGGCGATTTTGATCGAGGGAGAAACCCTGGTGACTATCTGGGCAGAAATCTCAGCAGAAATCTGGGGAGACGAAAAATTAGAGACCATCTATCTTTTCAATATGTTCGCGAATATCGTTGAGATCAATGTAGCGATCGGTAGCGTTCCGTAGCTCTCTGGCAATCATACCTTCTGTAGAAACCACGGTAATGTGCGTGTTTTTCCCCCGCAGCAGCTCGATCGCGCGTTCAAAATCACCGTCTCCGCTAAACAGAATCACGCGATCGTATTGATCGACGGTATTGAACATATCCACCACAATCTCGATATCTAGATTTGCCTTTTGCGACACTCGCCCTGAGTTATCGTCATAGTATTCTTTCAAGATCTTAGTGCGTACCGTATAACCTAAGCTAATCAAGGCATCTCTGAAGCCTCGCTGATCCTGAAGATCCTTTAATCCGGTGTACCAAAAGGCATTCGTCAGCGCCACTTCTGAATCACTCGTGAAATGATCTAGAACTCTTCGAGGATCAAAAAACCAGCCATTCTTCTGTTGTGCGTAGAACATATTGTTCCCGTCTACAAAGATTGAAAGACGGTTCATTGAGGAGAGCGACATATAATTTTTAGACCTAAAATTTTTAGCGGAAATTTCAACTAAGGGATTCAAACTTGACAATTCACTCCGCAGATTATCAACTGGGCAGATTGTTGGTTAGATAAGATTCCAAAGAATCTAATGGCTATTTAAGGTAAAAATCAAAATAGAAAGTAAAAGTTAGGATGTTATTCTAATCAAGTTCCAGAATTATGAATCTCTTAGTTTAGCAATCTCTCTCAATTTAGCTCAGTCAAGCCAATAAAGTTAGCTCAGTCAAGCTGATAGCGCCTGAGAGGTTCGTGGGCGGGGGCTAAAACCTGTCTTGAGAGAATTTTAGGTCGCCTCGTGGGGACAGCAGCGTATTACAAGGAGAAGATTATAAACGGGAGCACCAATCACTCCAGCCCCCGACATATAGCTTTCCTGTATCAATGCCAGCGATCGCCAATGACAGCAAGTTGACGCAGGCGGTCACCCCTGAGCCGCAGTACACCAAAATTTCTTCAGCCTCAGACAGGGCTGCCCAACGCTGCTGCTGTTCAAAGACAGGCTTACAGTAGCCTTGGGCATCTGTCACCTCTTGCCAAGGATAGTTAACGGCTCCTGGAATGTGTCCAGCGATCGGATCGATTGGCTCGCGTTCGCCTCGATAGCGCTCTCCTTCCCGTGAATCGACTAACACCACGCCGGGTAGGTCTTTGCGGCTTTTCACGGCTTCACGATCCACCACCCAATGCGATCGCGTCTGGGGCACAAGCCGTGAGATTTCAGACCCAGTCGTTTTAGCTCTAGACGCTTTAGCTTTAGACAGAGGCACTGCATCTGTAACCGGATAATTAGCCGCTACCCAACCGCTCCAGCCGCCGTCTAAAACCGCGACGCGATCGAAGCCCATGTATCGCAACAGCCACCAGAGCCGCGCCGCAAATCCAAAGCGAGAGTCATCATAGACCACGACCCAGGAGAAGCGATCGCTCTCGGCATCGGCTTCCTCAAAATTCACGCCTACAGACGACAATTTTTCTGCAAGCTGAGCCAGATCTGGCAGAGGATGCCGTCCGCCTTCTTGACCTACCGGACTCGATAAATCCTGGTTTAGATCAAAATAATGCGCTCCTGGAATATGGCTACATTGATACTGCCGCTGTCCCAAATCAGGCTCGGCTAGAGAGAAGCGACAGTCAATAATTACCCCTTGCGAGTCTTGCAAATTTTCGTAGAGCCACATTGCCGAGATAACGGACTCTTGGCTTATGTCGTAATATATACCAGAACTATTTACACTTTTATTCATAATTAAGGTCACAATAGTCAAAACTTAGCCATCGAGTATTCTAGGTTTCTTGCTCCTATTTTTCTCTACAAACTGCTCAGCTATCGATTTTATCGCTTGCCCTAGTCTAAAAAATGTTTCAGCATGTAGAAATATTTCAGTGCTTTATCTTGCAGAGTTGCTTAACACCTTTGTCTCCCTAATCTATCCAGTATCTTCTTAGACTATCCAGCAGCCTACGGTATGTTGCATTTGACTTAAATAAAGCCGTCACCTGAAAGCCTGACAGAGAGCTGCTCTTTAAATAATGGGTCTTTACGCAACTGAAATTTCTACGAACGCGCTCAATAGAGCTTACTTAGCTCAGCGTCAAGAGCGATCGGATTCGATTTGTGTATTATCTATCCAACCGCTAATGGACATGGGAAAGTTAAGGGGTGGAGCCAAGCAAATCTCCGTGAAAAACCTGATCTCCTGTTCACCGAGATTCATCATACTTGTATAGATGTAGGCAAACCTGCGTACATGCTCAGAAGAGTGTGAAACCTTATCGCTATGGGCTTGATCAGTGGCGGTTGATCAATGGCAATTGCTGAAACGGTATTCAGGTAAAGTGTTCATCCGAATCTAGCTCAGTGTCTCTACAGGCTTAGCATCCCATAGGCTTGGCATCTCTACAGATTGATCTCTACGGATTTAAGCGAGAAATTTTGTGAACTGCCTTAATTCTGAAAGACCTAAAATTTTGGTTGTGGATGATCATCCCTCCAGCCGGATTACCGCTGTTGCCTTGCTCTCTATTGAAGGCTACGAAGTTTTGGAGGCAGAGAGTGGGCAAATCGCCTTAGACTCAATTGCCAAGGTTAATCCCGACCTCATTCTTTTAGACGTGATGATGCCCGGAATGGATGGCTATGAAGTTTGCCGTCGCCTCAAGCAAGATGAACAAACTCGCCTGACTCCCATCATATTTGTCACGGCATTGCACGATCGCCGTGCCCGGTTGCGAGGCATTGAGGCTGGAGGCGATGATTTTCTCTGTAAGCCTTTTGACCAGCTAGAGCTGTCGGCTCGCGTCAAGTCGCTGATCTATCAAAGGCGCTTGAACGAGGATCTGGATCACGCGAGCAAGGTGCTATTTTCGATCGCCCGCACCGTCGAGCGCCGAGATCCCAACACAGGCGATCACTGTGAGCGCTTGGTTAGCCAGAGCAAAGCCTTCGGTGAATACCTCCGTCTTCCTCGGCTAGAGGTGCGAGATCTGATCTGGGGTAGCTACCTGCATGATATTGGCAAAGTTGGGATTCCTGACGCAGTGCTGCTCAAGACGGGTTCCCTCACCGAAGAAGAATGGGAAGTGATGCGGCAGCATGTAGTGATTGGAGAGCAGATTTGCCAGCCTTTGCGCACAATGAAAGGCGTTGCGCCCATTGTCCGCCATCATCATGAGCGATGGGATGGATCAGGATATCCGGATGGACTGAAAGGCAGCGAAATTCCGTTTTTGGCTCAGGTGTTTCAGGTCATCGATATCTACGATGCTCTTACCCACGAACGCCCCTACAAACGTGCCTTCACGCCTGAAGAATCCCTGAATATGCTGCTTGAGGAGGTCAAACGAGGCTGGCGTAATCCTGACCTAATGGAAAAATTTACTGCCTTTGTAACCTCAAGCCCCATCCTGATTCCGGTGCGGTAGCGCCAGATGTCGAATCTCACCAGAACCGCGCTATACTCCGGTGAAAAGAGTTATCACAGGCAAGCATGTTAGCGGTAGCAATTCTGGCGGCGGGTCGAGGGACGCGAATGAAGTCCCGCATTCCTAAGGTGTTACATGACTTGGGGGGGCGATCGCTCCTAGAACGAGCGTTAGCCTGTGCCGCTGGGATGCAGCCCTCCAAAGAGCTGGTCATCGTGGGTTATGAGGGAGAAAAGGTGCAGCGATCGCTAGCTCATCTACCCCAATTAGAATTTGTAGAGCAAGCTCAGCAGCTTGGCACAGGGCACGCCGTTCAGCAACTCATCCCTTATCTTCAGGGCTTTGAGGGCGATTTGCTGGTGCTCAATGGCGATGTGCCTCTGCTGCGTCCCCAAACGCTGGAGCTGTTGCTTAAAACTCATCGGGACAGCTACAGCAAGGCGACGATTCTAACGGCGCAGTTGACTGAACCGAAAGGCTATGGGCGTGTCTTTTGCGATGAGCAGGGCATCGTGACGCAGATTGTTGAAGATCGAGACTGCACCCCGGCACAGCGACAGAACAACCGAGTCAATGCCGGGATCTACTGCTTTAACTGGGCGGCACTGGCTGAGATCTTGCCAAAGCTCCAGTCCAATAACGATCAGCAGGAGTTTTATCTGACTGATACCGTCAGTCTGCTCTCTCCAGCCACTGCGGTCGATGTAGAAGACTGGCAAGAAATTTTGGGAATTAACGATCGCCAGCAGCTTGCCACAGCCTACGGCATTTTGCAAACCCGCATCAAGAGAAGCTGGATGGTAGCAGGAGTAACGCTAGTTGATCCAGACAGCATCACGATCGACGATACGGTGCAAATTTCCCCCGATGTTGTCATTGAGCCGCAAACCCATTTGCGCGGCAAAACCGTGATTGCAACAGGCAGCCACATTGGGCCTGGTAGCCTGATTGAGAACAGTAAAATCGGCGAAAACACCACGGTGTTGATGTCTGTAATTACCGATAGCGCCGTTAAGCCCAACAGCCGCATTGGCCCCTATGCGCATTTGCGGGGGCAGGTTCAGGTGGGTGAAGGCTGTCGGATTGGCAACTTTGTAGAACTCAAGAACTCGAAGCTGGGCGATCGCACCAACGTGGCGCACCTCTCCTACCTGGGGGATGCGACCTTGGGCGATCGCGTCAACATTGGCGCGGGCACCATTACCGCCAACTATGATGGCGTGAACAAACATCCGACCGTGATTGGCGATCGCACCAAGACAGGCTCTAATAGCGTGCTGGTGGCTCCAATTACCCTGGGGGCAGATGTGACGATCGCCGCCGGATCAACAGTTACAGAAAGCGTTGCCGATGACTGCTTGGTGATTGCCCGTAGCCATCAGGTCAATAAACCGGGCTGGCGGCTCAAGTTGCCTGCTCCCCAACCTAGAGCTGAATAGCCTCACGCCAAATTGTCCTTAAGGGTTTAGCCCGTAGCTTTACCAGGCTTCTTCGTAATCCAATGCGTCCTCGCTGGGCTGACTTTCCTCCAGTGAACCCTCTTCAGCATCCTCTGAAGAATTGACGGAAGGAGCTGGGACTGGCTGCTGAAGAACCTCTTCGGGTTTCGTGGGTTTGAGCTGCTCCATGGTGATCAGAGATTGCATGACTGACTTGACGATCGGTGCCGCCACTGTGCCGCCATAGGCATCATCCCCCTGCGGCTCATCCACAACAGCCAACACCGCATAGCGCGGAGCTTCAGCAGGCAGCAATCCGACAAAGCTTGTGATTCTGGCTCCTTCAACGTAGCCGCCGTCAATGCTAGCTTTTTGGGCGGTGCCAGTTTTTCCTGCAATCCGATAGCCTGGGATCTGCGCTGCTTTGCCTGTGCCTTCGTTCACCACATGCTCCATCATGCTCACGACGGTCTTGGAGTGTTTTGGAGAAATAATGGTCTTGGGTTCAGGCAAATCAGGTCGCCAGCTAAAGGTGCCCTTAGCATCCACTAAGCCCTCAACTACGTGGGGCGTGACCAGCCGACCGCCGTTCGCAACCATGCTATGCAGCTGAATGAGCTTCATTGGTGTCAGCGAGAACCCTTGACCAAAGGCGCTAGTTGCAGGCTCGATCGCCGCTTCGGTGAACTGCTGATAGGTTTTCATCTGTCCTGAGGCTTCAGCAGGCAAGTCAATTCCGGTTGTTTTATCCAGCCCAATTCGCTCTAGCCAGCCAAAGTAGACTCCTGGATTCATGCGCTGCATGATATGCACCATGCCAACGTTGCTGGAATATTGCAACACTTCGGTCACCGAAAGGTCGCCTCTGCTGCCCGCAGACTCTACATCAGAGTTTTGAATCGGCCAACCTTCAATCTGAATTGCCCCTTCGTCATAGATGGTGCTATCGGCTTTGATGGCGCTAGACTCTAGGGCGATCGCCAGATTTACGGGCTTAAAGGTGGAGCCAGGTTCATACAGGTCGCTAATCACCCAATCCTTGAGTCGCTCTAGCTTAGCTTCATAGAACTTGTTGGGATCATAGGATGGCTCCGAAACTAGCGAAACGATCGAGCCGTCATGCACATTCATGACAATCACCGCACCCCGTTTGGCGCTGTATTTCTTCATCGTCTGCTTCAACGCATAGCGGGTAGCACGCTGAAGATGGGTGTCTACCGTCAGCTGTAGCCGCAAATCATTTTTCTGAGACTGAAGGAAATCTTCAGGCAGACCGACCGGAATGATCGAGCCATCCCCAGCTCGGCTCAGTTCTAAACCCGCGATCGGCTGTTGTAATTCCTTCTCCTGCGAGGCTTCTAGCCCTGCCTGTCCCTGCCGATCAAGGTTGACGTAGCCGACGATGTTGGCAAACAAATCCTGCTGGGGATAAAGCCGCTGCTGATGAGGTTCTAGATCCAGCCCATCCTCACCTAACTCTTTAACGCGGCGAGCCAAATCTTCAGGAATAGCTTCCAAAATGCGAACGCCGCTGTCCCCAGAGCCAAATTTTTTGAGCAACTGATCGATCGGCAAATTTAACACTGGAGACAGCGTAGCTGCGATCGATTCTGGAGTGCCCTCAAACATATAGGGATGGGCATACAGCGTATAGACCGGACGATCGATCGCCAGCACATCGCCTGTGCGATCGACAATAGGACGGCGTGGCGTGATCGGGTTGAACGCCACCATGTGCTGCGATTTTGCCTGGGCTTGCAGCTGAGAAGCCTGAAAAATTTGAATCCGAAGTAGGTTGAAAGCAAGTGCCACCATGCTTACCAGTAAAATGACCCAAACTAGAGCCAGACGTGATTTGGGTGCCCGATCGATCGTGCCTTGAGCTAGGGGAGGCAAGCGTCGTTTCTGAGGCACCGAGCGACTCGAAAACCCCATTGGCTGGTGCGATCGACCAGAATCTAACGATCTCCCTGGCGTTCTGTTAACCCTAGCTTCCGTCTGTCTGCTGGGTCGCCCCGCTCTCATGCCAGCAGCTGTTGCAGACCTGGATAGAGTGCGTTTGACTGCGGCGCGGCGACGAAACGAGGGGAATGAAAGAGCCATCAGAAAACCTCGAAAATATCCTCAAACTCATGAGTAAACTCTGTGCTTAGGCGCTAACCCAGCGGCTAATAACCTGGAGGCTAGTAACCCAAAGGACGGGCTGGAATAGGCTGTGGTGGCGGTAAGTTTACTTCTGGCTCCACCGCAGCACGCTGCGGCGCAGGAGTCAGAAATACGGTATTGCCTGGATCAGGAAGCGCCAAGCCCACATCAGGAGCCTCCGCCTGTTTCGCCATTTGGTTTTTGAGAACCTCACTGGCTGCCGTCATCTGCCGCTCTTGCTTCTGTAGAGACTCTAGGTGGGTGTAGGCGCGTCCCCATCGCTGCTGAGTGTAAACAGTCCAACCATAAACTGCCAATAGCCCGATAATTAAAGAGAACGTCACAAGAGAGGAAGTTCTCTGAACATTCAGCAACATCTTTACCCAAGGTGGCGCTGTCTGAGGTCGAGGGAGCTGCTGAACCACAGAATTTCTAGCCGATTTAACAGCAGAAACATTCTCTGGACGAGGTCTTGCTACCGATCGCCCTGCCCCCGACCTTCTGGAGCTTGATCTCTGAGTGCTCCCTGAAAAGATCGATCGCGGCGCGGGTGGACGGCGATCGGCTGATCCCGGATTAGATCTCATTGCCGATGCCATAGGTTCAGCCTCCCTCGGTGATTTCTCAAATTTGCGATCGTCTTCATGCCTACACTACCTTTATGCCCACACTACCTTCATGCCCACATCACCTACGGCTGAGTCTTTACTAAATCAGCCTATTGCACCGAGGCTGTTCGATATGCTTAACATACCCATAAATATACGCTCAAAAAAATACTGCCAATGCTGTCTGGTCAGACCGTTTCGATATTGGCGATCGACCATCAAGAGCAGCGTCTAAGATAGTTAGTCCGCCACGGAATTAGATTTTCGCGGTGAGAAGTTCCCACAGTATAAGGGGGACTGGCAAAATGATCACCTGTTATAAAAATATCTTTCTCAGCTTTTTGTTCTTTCTCATCTGCACCCCATGCTGACTATCCCTTCCCCTGTTGATGCTCTCCTCAATCGCGCTTTGGCTGGCGAAGATCTGACTGAAGCAGAAGGCGTGGCGCTGTTGCTCCAAACCGATGCTGGAGCGATCGCCGCCATCCGTGAAACTGCCGATCGCCTGCGTCAACAGCAGTCTGGCGAGACGGTCACCTATGTGATCAATCGCAACATTAACTTCACCAACATCTGTGAGCAGCATTGCAGCTTCTGCGCCTTCCGGCGTGATGAAGACGAGGCGGGAGCCTACTGGCTAGATGAAGGGGCGATCTTAGAGAAAGCGGCAGATGCGGTGCAGCGGAATGCCACAGAAATTTGTATGCAGGGAGGGCTGCACGTTAAGGCAAAAGTAGACGATCGTGCCTTGCCTTACTATGTGCGGCTGGTGCAATCGATTAAACAGGCTTATCCTCATCTGCATCTGCACGCCTTTTCGCCGCAAGAGGTGCAGTTTATCGCCAGAGAGGACGACCTGAGCTATGCAGAGGTGATTGCGGCTCTCCAAGAGGCGGGCGTTGGCTCAATGCCAGGAACAGCCGCCGAGGTGTTAGACGATGCGGTACGACGAGTCATCTGTCCTGAAAAGATCGATTCGCAAACTTGGCTAGACATCGTTCAGACAGCGCATCGCTTAGGAATGCCTACGACTAGCACCATGATGTCAGGACACATTGAAACGCCCGCTCAGCAAATGCGGCACCTGGGACTACTGCGATCGCTTCAGCAGGATTCCCTCAGCCAGGGCTATTCTGGCATCAGCGAATTTATTCTCCTGCCTTTTGTCGGGCAAGAGGCTCCCAAACCTCTGCGCCGTCGAGTCGGACGCGATCAGCCGATCCTTGCAGATGCGCTGCTATTGATGGCGGTAGCCCGCATCTTTTTAGGCAATTCTATTCCCAACCATCAGCCGAGCTGGGTGAAGCTAGGTCTGGAGGGGGCAACAGAATCCCTCACTTGGGGCTGTAACGATATCGGCGGCACCCTGATGGAAGAGCACATTACCACGATGGCAGGAGCGATCGGTGGCACCTGTATGGAAGTAGAGACTTTGCGATCGGCGATCGAATCTCTGGGTAGACCCGCACAGCAGCGAGATACGCTGTATGGAGAAATTTTGAATGGAGAAATTTTGTCTGAAGTTGAGGTTTAGGGAAAAGTTAAGGCTTGAGGAAAGGTTCACGAGCTGGGTAAGTCTAGATCAAACAGCGCGGCGATGCCCGGAGATTCGGACGAGTCTGCGCTCTGGGGTGCTAAGGTCGCCAATCCAGAGTCTGACTCAGTTACTGAACTAGAGTGGATCTGCTCCGGCTGACTCAGCTTGGACACAGAAGAAGGCACAGTTCCCCCAAAGTAAGAGATGGTTTTCTCGGCAAACAAACGAGCTATGCCGATATCTTCAGAAAGCTTGTGACTTTCCTGGGCAACAGGTTGAGCAGTGGGTTGGGGCAGTGCAGGTTGAGGCAATGCAGGCTGAAACGGTTCAGGCTGAGGCAAGGATTGAGCGGGCTGGATGAGAGGCTGCTCATGAACGGCAATAGCCCGATCGATCGCCTTCATTCGCCGTTCTTGATCGTGAGTGATGCGCTCCTGAGTGTTACCCAATCCAGGCGCATTCCACCGCTGAAGATTAGGGTCAAAAAACGACTGGGTTCGTGCCCACAGCACCGCATCATCACCCGATAAACCGTTTTGGTGGGCTTTTGCCAACCAGTCAATGTAGCCCTCTCGGTCTAAAACCGCCTTGGGAGCTTGATTGGCGAGATCAATGCCGTTCAGGGCTTCCTCTAGCGTCAGAGAGATGCCCTTAGCTTGAGCTTTGGCTTGCATGATGCTTGCCTGATCTTGCAGCCGATTCAGCTGCTTGGCATCGGCATCTTCTGGCGTAGTGGCTTCATGTTGATAGGAAAAGCTGCCCAGATTCCATGCCTTGTTGCCAGGATCGACATGGCCAAAGTAAGCCGGAGTGCGATCGCCCTCCGGAGTGCGTGTGCCCTCTGCACTACCCACCGCCTTAGCAACCAGTGAATCAGAATGACCGACAAATAGATTGGCTAGGGAGGAAGTACCTACGCCCGGATCTGCTTCAGGAATCGCCGGAGAAACAGGTTCCAGAATCGCTTGAGAACTAGCCGTCTGAGGTTGAAAAGAGGGTTGAGGCGATAGAGCAAAGGCTAACTCAACGGGCTTTGCGGCTGTCTCAGCTTTGATGGTCTGAAGCAAGTTCGCAGCAACAGGAGCCGCTTGCAGACTAGCCTGTTTAGTCTCCGAGACAATGGGCTGAGCAGCAGCCTGAGTTGGAGCAGCCTGAGTTAGAGCAGCCTGATCAGGCGGCGGCAAATTTTCCCAAGAGCGATCGGCAGCCCCTACAGGAATCTCGGCGGCACTCGAAGGAATCTCTAGGCGATCGCCTTTGCCAACCTCAAGACTAACTGGATTAGAAGCCGTGACTAGAATCTCATCTGTCCCGCCTGCCTCTGCCTGAGCAACGGAGCAACAGCCCAAAGCAAGCACCACTAGCGTCACTGGCAGCAAGTGCCGACGCAACATATAAGAACGAGTGGATAGCTCTTCTGAAAACTCTTTTGGAGATCGGCTGTGCCAAACCTGCACAATTTTTAAGATCCAGCTTATCCAGTCAATGTGTTGCATGGTCGTTGCGTTTTAAGAGGGCTTAAGAATGCGTTCCAGAATATCCTTGGCAGGTTCAACGATCGTCCAAGTGCCGTCGGGCTGCTTGCGTAGCGTGGCAAAGTACAGGTAATCGCCTGAGCCGATCGCCTCTCCAGCCTGAACTTCGCCTAGATTAAGCTTGTCTAACCCGCAGAGCCGAAACAGATAAGCGGGCACATCGGGGCTAGAAAAGAGCGCACACTTGTTGCTGCTGGGCTGCACCTTTCCGGCAAAAGGGGCATATGCCCTATCACCTCCCAGTTGAATAGAGATGTCGCCTAATCCGGCAACAACAGAGTGCCCAGCAATGCGATCGCCCGGTTGAATAGCCCAGTTTTGCTGAATCTGGATTTGTCGAATCGGTTCAGAGTTGGGATCAAGACTACAAGCCGTGGTGCATAGCGCGATCGCTATCCCTCCAATCCATTTCTCAATCCCAATCATCCGAACCATAGTGCTTTAAAGGTAGTGTTCTAGACCTATCGTTTATTTTTTGAAAGGGGCGCACTCCATACTTTTCAAAAATAAGCAATGTACTTGAAACACGACCGCTTTACTCTGGAGCTTGAAACCGAAACTGATATCCGGCGTACTCTTCACCCTCATAAAGGATGATTAACCAGGTCTGGGGATCAAAGGCTAGTGGATAGATCTCCCGTTCAGACACTACCCCGGCTCGCACCTCAATGGTTGGCAGCTGGCAATAGGATTGTGGCAAAATTTCCTGGACGCGAAATTTTGGCTCGCGCTCTGATACGGTCAGAAAAGCTGCCAGATTCTCCCTTGAGAGCACCACATCTTCATGGATTTCGCCCTGACAGGTTTCAACTGGGCGAGAAGATTTCAGAGAATTGTCTGCAAAGCTATTCCAGCTCACTCTCCGCACATCCACCATTAGTGCAAACCCTACCAAAACCAGACCCACTAGCAGTAGAAGCTTTAGTATTGGCGGATCGCCCTCAAGATCGCTCATGGCTATTGTCCTTCGGTTCTATGAATGCAAAACAGGCGGTGACAATGAATAGCCACGCAACTCCTAAAATCAACGAACTCATAGTAGACCTCCAATCAAAAATCCAATCATGATGACGATCAACCGACTGCCCCAGGTAAGCGTCAGTTTGGGTGTAACCCTTGACCGATAGACGGCGATCGCTCCAGGAACCACCATTAGGGCAATTGCAGAGAACCGAAAGGCAGGATGAGCCGACAGCAAAAGATTGAGTATTACTCGCACCAGCACTGCGCCAAACAGGAGCGACATCCCCTCTTGAAAGCTGAGGCTGCGAATTTTGCGCTTTTGTCCCCTTGCCTGAGTCGATCGACTGTCTTCAGGGGAAGCTATGCCTTGGGGCGCTGGGCGGGTTTCTGAACTAGGAGCTGACTTGCTTTTCCCCAAGAGCAAGTCCCGCAGCTTTCGCGTCCAGCTCGATCGAGGCTTGAATGGGGGGGCTGTGCGAAAACGCAGCGATTGAGCCGTGATTGCCGCCTCACGCTCAGCTTTAAACAAGTCAATCGATCGATCGGTGAGCATCAAGACACCTACCCGGTTTTTCTCAACCAAGGGGACACTAATCTGTGAATACTCACAAACAGCTGGAATCTCAATATTTGAGGCATCATAACCTGCTCGTGCCGCATTCACGACCTCTAGCGTTTTCCAGTCTCTTTCAATCTGTTGAGCGATCGCCTTAAGTTCTAAAATCGCGGCTTCTTGAGTGATCGCAAGCTGATTGATATGCTGAGCTTGTGCTTCCAGGCGCTTCAGATCCGCGTCAATCTGGACGTTAGACCGATCTGGAGTGGGCTGGACAAACTGCTGCAAATACTGAACAGACTTCTGCTGCAAGCGATCGGCGGTCACATGAGTCTGAGCAACCGGGCGCACAGGCTCCCAATCTACATCTGCTTCAGGGCGATCGGCTGTTGAGCGCTGCGACGGTGGCGATGGGCTAAGCAAACTTGATACAGATGGACTTGTGGCAGGAACAAGCGGTAGATTAATTTGCGGCAGATCCACTGGCTGCCTAGCCTGGGGCGGCTTAATCTGGGGCGGCTTAACCTGGGGCGGCTGCTCTATGTGAGACTGCCTCGGAGGGGAAATCAGCGCAGCTTTGGCTGAAGCGCGATCGGGCTGAGGCAGATCAGCAGAGGCTTGTTCTGATAGCCATTCTGAAAAAGGATGGATAGAGCGAGTCGCCAAATTTTGCGGCTGAGAATGGGAATGGCTCTGATAAGAACTGCCCTGGTGAGAATGGGGCTGATACAACCGTAGATTTTGTTTAATCGCTCTCATTTCTGTCTGCGACTCGCTCATGTTGGCTCCTAGCTCGTGTTTGCTTCAGATATTTGCTTCAGATGTTTGCTTCAAATGGGGGAGCTACCTGACCTATTTGAAGCACAGCAAAACTGCTTTCAGTACCAATGTACTATACCTTAGTACATTGGTACTGAAATTTCAACCCGTTGAGCAAAAATTTTGTGCTAGGAGGAACTTCTCTATGGTTTTTAAGGAACTCCAAGAACTTCGCAAAGCGGTTTACGATAGCCTAAGACAAGCCTCTGAGCCAATCCAGAATGTTTGAATAAATTCCAATCTTTGAAGCAGTCTTAGAGGGGATCTGAAAAGCATTAAATGTTCTGCATTCGCCCCCAAACCTCCAATTCTGGGAATTTTTGAGCTAGTTTTTGTTCACCTTCCGCTTTTAACCCTCCACTTTTTAACCTTCCATGAGTGACTGGCTAGAGTACACCGTTCAAGTTGAAGTTGAAACCCCGATCGCCTTAGTGTGGGGTCTTTGGTCTGATTTAGAGCAAATGCCCAACTGGATGAAGTGGATTGATTCGGTCAAAATTCAGCCTGATAATCCCGACCTATCGCGCTGGAAGCTAGCAACGGGTGGCTTTGAATTTAGCTGGCTATCACGCATCACTAAGATCGTGCCGCACCAGATTATTCAATGGGAATCCGTAGATGGCTTACCCAACCGAGGAGCTATCCGGTTCTACGACCGGGGCGACAGCAGCATTGTGAAACTGACTGTCTCTTTTGCAGTTCCCAGTATTTTGAACAGACTTATGGATAATGGCTTCGTTGGACGTGTGGTGGAATCGACGCTGCAAGCTGATATGAATCGCTTCCGAGATTATGCCCTTAAAGCTAATCAATCAGGCTAATCAAGCGCCAGAGAATTAGTCAAGAACAAATGCGCTCAGGGGGTTTACTCAGGCTTTTGAACTTCAGCGATCGCTCTCTAACCCGCATGATGCAGGTTCAGTTATGGCATCCAATTTGATATCCAATACGTATTAAATTTGTTCGGCATCATCAGGTAGATTTTTTGACGCAAATTTATTTGCCAGGTATCAATGTCAAACTAGAGTGTGAAAAGCAAATGGGTTTATAAGACACGCCTTCATGGCTGAGCAAACGGGTAACACGGAAAAACAGCTTTCTGATCAGACGGATGCAGAGCTATATCTAGGGCTAAAAGCAGGGCACACAAACGCTCTGGGTATCCTTTACGATCGCCATGCCGGATTAGTCTATGGATTAGCCCTCAAAACTCTGGGGAATGCTCAAGAAGCAGAGGACCTGACCCAGGATATTTTTCTGAATCTGATTAAAGCGACAGCATACGATTCGCGTCGAGGGTCTTTCAGAACATTTGTGGCAATCCTAACGCGATCGCGGGCAATTGATCGAGTGCGATCGCGCAGCACGGTTCTTTCTTTTTTAGAGCGATGGAGACCGATTAGTCATTCAGAAAAAACTTCTCAGTCTCCTATTGAGTATCTGTTTCAAAATGAGCAATCCCAGGCAGTACAAACTGCACTTGCACAGCTATCGGAGAGTGAGCAGCAAGTTTTGCGTCTGGCTTACTATGAGGGTCTGAGTCAATCAGAAATTGCTAGGCAATTAGGTATTCCGCTAGGAACGATTAAAACAACGACTCGACGGAGTCTCCTCAAATTACGTCAATTCCTTACGGACTACATTAGATAATCGCAAAAGATACTCAAAACTATGACTTGGTCGATGTCCTCAGAACACTTACAGCTATTGATCGCAGGCTATGTCCTGGGCGACCTCGACCCCGATGAGGCGGCAGAGTTTGAGCGGCATTTGATGGAGCATCCGGCGATCGCAGCAGAGGTGAGCCAGATGCAAAAAGCTCTGGAACTGTCCTATGCACCCGAAGTTGAGCCGCCTGCCCATCTACGGTCAGCTATTCTGAGCGCTGCTCATGAGCAATTGTCTGTGTCAAATACTCCACTTGCTGCGGTCAAAAGACCCAGCCGCCAGTTCTCTTGGAGTAGGGCAATGAATGTCGCAGCCGCAGTGGCGATCGTGGCTCTAGGCATCAACAATTATCGGCTGTGGCAGACTCTACAGGCATCACAGGCTGAAACTCAGCGGTTGGCTGCTCTCACCTACTCCCTTCAGGGGACAAAAGCAGGCAATGGGGCTTCTGCGATCGTCGTCGTAAATCCCAACAATCTGGAGGCGGTTTTGACGGTCAAAAACTTGCCTCCCTTGCCTCCCGGAAAGGTTTATGTACTGTGGACAGTGCTAAAGCAGGACGCTCCCTTCACTACCGATAGCAAAAGCGCGATTCTGACCGAAGTTTTCACGGTTGATTCCCAGGGCAATATTTCCCAAACGATCGTCGTTCCTAAAGCCTTTCGTTCTCAAGGGCTAGTTTCTAACGTGGCTGTCACCGTAGAGGATGCTGCATCGCCTCAGCAGCATCAAGGTGCGCCAGTTATGATTACAAATTTATAAAAGTACGGGCAGTGGCATTTAAGTAAGGATTTTTTATTGCGTGGGCAAAGCCCACGCAATAAAAAATCCTTACCCCTTAAAAACTACCCAAATACGAATGGGCAATCGGCTAAATTAATCGGCTAATTAAAGGCTCAGGCAACCTGTGGCACTCTAACCCATTCTATTTGCGGCTGAGGAATCGTCCTGCCTACAGCTGTGGCGATCGCGCCCAGGCTATGAGCCAGCGTCACCATATCGTCTAACGAGAGGGCTTGTCGAGCGTCCGACACCGACTTTTCGGGTTCGGGATGGCATTCTACGATCACCCCATCAGCACCACAGGCGATCGCTGCTTTTGCCAAATCGGCAACGAGTTCCCGTTTGCCTGCCGCATGGCTAGGGTCAACAATGACGGGCAGATGGGTGATTTGCTTCAGGGCAACGACTGCCCCCAAATCCAGGACATTTCGGGTGTAGGAGTCAAAGCTACGGATGCCGCGTTCGCACATAATTACGTTGGGGTTACCGTGGCTGAGGATATATTCGGCTGCCATGACGAATTCTTCGATCGTTGCGGCAAGTCCACGCTTTAGCAGTACAGGCTTATTGGCTTCGCCTAGCGCTTTCAGCAGGTCGAAGTTTTGCATATTGCGGCTACCTACTTGCAGTACGTCGGCGTAGGCTGCGATATCAGCGATTTGGGAAATTGCCATCACTTCGGTAATGACAGGCAATCCGGAGCGATCGCGTACGCTCTGCAAGATTTTTAGCCCTTCTAGTCCTAAGCCCTGGAAGTCGTAAGGGGAGGTGCGGGGCTTGTAGACACCACCGCGCAGCGCCTGAACGGGGGCGATCGCCAGCCGACTGGCAACTTCCTCCATCTGCGCCATGCTCTCTACGGTGCAGGGGCCGCCAACAATCAGCAAATCCTGTCCGCCGACGCTAACGGAATTGGAGAGCTGGACGATTGTTTTGTGGTCAGCGTTGGCTTTGAGCGCGAGTTTAGCTTTCTGCATTGGAATTCTCCTGAGTTGAGGTAGTGAGATGAGTTGAGATAGTGAAATGAGTTGAGAACCTGGGGGTTAAATACTGGGGTTAGCTGTAGCAACAAAAAACCCGAAGCCTCGCTTGGCTCCGGGTTCAAGAAACGTTTGCACGACTCTCTCATCCAGAGCTTGTAAAGCTCCAGAAGTAAAATCCAAAAAACCAGGTGGAGAGGTAAGTCATGCGGCTGAGAAGATTGCGGTACTGAGATTTGACTGTGAGATTTGAGTAAAAGAGCCTAAATAAAACAAAAACCGCAGAGTTGAGTCTGCGGTTCACCTTGAGGTTCCATGCAAAGCTGGACTCACCTCAGGTGAACCTTGCTAAACCAAAAATAAAAGTACGGAGTTGCGTGGCGCATGACTCTAAAAATTTGCTTTGCTTTTACTTACTGCTTAAACTAACAAATGCTTTGCAGTTCGGTCAAGTACCTTCTAGGGGAAAGCACCTTCTCTCAGGGCACCTTCTTCTCAGGGCACTTTTCAGGGCACTTTAGTCAGGACAAAAATACTGCCCTCATTGCCGCGCCCGATCCGCAAATCTTCGTCCAGATAGGTGATATCTAACCAGCCCTTCTGTTCCCGTCCTGCAATGCTGAAGTCGATCGCCTTGAGGCTACCACCCGACGCAACCTGCTGGACAAAGTTGTAAGCCGCTTTGTCATTGGCAGCACTATAGTCCAACAAGCGCTGTAAGCCAATGATCGATCGCTCAAAGTTGACTTTGACCCGCTGAGCAGATAAGGGCTGAAAGTTTGCTGCAACGCTGACTATGCCTTCGAGATAGGGCAAACCTGAGATCTCGGCAATGTTATAAATTTTGGCGGTCTCCATCTGGATATACTGATAAATTTGTCCCAGCCGGAGCAAAGGAAACTGCTCAATGCCCAGCAAACCTCGGCTGGTGGTGTATAGCAGCCGCCAGTTGCCGTTAAGCCTGTCTGCGGCTTCTGTCGGTCGGGGGGTAGGATTGCGGTCTTCAAGCTGAGCAGCGGCGGCTAAAATCATTTGCCGATCGCGCTCGGATGCCAACAAACCGCGATTTTTCCCGGCGATCGCCTCTAGTAAAGCTGTTTTACCCAGCATGTTGACTCTTCTCCGCTTTACACTGGTAATTGACAGACTGGAAAAACTAAGCTAACACTATCCAGAGCTACTCAGTATCTGCTAGTGAGCTGATTATCTTTTAGTCGCTTGGTAAAGATCGGCTGCGACAGCCGATGTCGCCGAAGCTAATGTCTAAATGCTGTGTGGGAACTATATTTGCACCAATGCACAGATTGCACCAATGCACAGATAGTTTGCACCAATGTACAAACAGTCAGCGCCAGCATCTACACAAAAATTAAGAAACCTAGTGAGATCATTTAGAGAAAACCATGCATAATCCTGCTTTATACGAAGTGCCTCGCAGCCAGCCCGCACCTGTCATTCCCCCTCAGCAAAATGCTTCAATCTTAGATTGGCTAGAGGGTACTGGGCGACTGCTGTCTCGTGACATTGCGGCACCTGACTACCGGGATGATGAGCAAGAAATCAACGAACTCATGGCAGGAGAAGATAATTCTTTTGAAATTGACGACGATGATGACGATGCACTTGATCTAGATGATTGATCTTCATATATTCTTTATGTAGACATTTCTATCCGGAATGTCTACGCAGAGAACAAGCGATCGCCAGATTGCAGGTATTCAGGTCAAGCTTCTAGAACAGGGTGCTTTCAAAGCAAGGCGCTTTTAGCCCAGGTTAGTTAGGTTTCCGAAGAAGGGCTAATTGCCTTTGTAGTGTGTGGAGTGGAGTGGAGTGAGTAAGACGTGGATGCCAAATTAATTCCAGACAGACCCATCGGTCTTTCTGGCAACCATCTGTTTTTAAGCCTGAGCGCCGGACTCAGCATTGCATCTTTAGGATTGGATTGGTTCACAGGGCGACCTTTGCTTTCAGGTGTAGGGCTAACCTTGCCCCTGTGGATTTGTGGGCTGCTCGCTGCGGTTGCGGGTCATTGGGTGGTGCCCATGCTGCGATCGCTGAAGGCAGGGCAGGTGATTCGCCAAGACGGACCGCAGGCTCATCTCAAGAAAGCCGGAACGCCCACGATGGGCGGTATTTTCTTTGTTCCGGTGGCGGTTCTCGTAGCTCTGCTCTGGACAAGATTTTCATCCAACGTTGTAGCAGTTTCGGCTCTGACGCTTGCCTATGGCGCGATTGGCTGGCTGGACGATTGGCAAATTCTGCGCCTCAAATCCAACAAGGGCATCTCCTCAAAGCTAAAGCTGACGCTGCAAATCGCGTTTGGGCTGCTGTTCTGCTTCTGGATGTTTTTGACGCAGCCGATCGAAATTACGACGCTTATTCTACCTTTCGGATTGGCTCTGCCTTTGGGAGCGCTATTCTGGCTTCTAGCTGCCTTTGTGCTAGTGGCAGAGAGTAATGCAACAAACCTAACAGACGGTTTGGACGGCTTGGCAGGAGGAACGGCGGCGATCGCCCTCATGGGTCTGGGTGCCCTGGTTGCGCCCACTTCTCCCGATCTAATGATTTTTTGCGCTTGCTTGAGCGGCAGCTGTCTGGGATTCCTGGCACACAATCACAACCCGGCGCGGGTGTTCATGGGCGACACAGGTTCTCTGGCGCTGGGTGGGGCGTTGGCAGCCGTAGCGCTGTTAAGCCATTCCCTGTTTGGTCTACTGATTCTCAGCGGTATCTTCCTAGCGGAGACGCTTTCAGTCATTGCTCAGGTGACTTACTACAAGGCGACCAAAGACGCGAATGGAATTGGCAAACGACTCCTCAAAATGGCTCCTCTACACCACCACTTTGAGCTAACGGGTTGGTCGGAAACTCAGGTTGTTTCTCGTTTTTACATGATTGGAGGTGTTTTGGCGATTTTCTGTCTGCTGGCTCAGTAGCGATCGCCACGCCAAACTTACAGTAATCTCCAATTGCATAAACCACAGTTATTTTTGCAGAAGCCGCGCGGAGCGCGGCTTCTGCAAAAATAACCCATACTTAACCAAGCGCAAAGCGCTGTGAGATACTGGGTTTGGGGAGCTAAGAAATCTTGGCTCCTTTTTAGTTTCTTTTCGTCAAACTCTTTCAGTTGACTGTGAAGCGTTCTTAACGATAGCTTTAGAGAGCATCTTGTTGAAAATGAAGTCGGAGCGATCGATTCATCAGGTGAATATCAGCAGGTCAGGGAATGAATGTGATTAGGAAACTGTTGCTGCTAGGTGCGCTACTGGCTTTAGCTCAAATCCTTGGAAGAACTGCTCTGGCTCTTAGCTCGGCAGATTCTTTAGAAAATTTGCCTCAGTCACCTTTGGATAGAGCAGAAAATAACTCAGACAAAGCAGATGGCTCTGACAAATCGACCGAAACGCCTAATGCCCCACTCCATCAGTTTCTGCTCTCGACTCTAGTTCTGCCCCTGCCGCCCCTGTTAATTCCCGATCTGCTGCTGCCTCCCTACAACTTTCCCTCGTTTAATAGCCATCGGCTGGATCAGGAGCTAAGACTCTACACGCAGTACCTTAGGACGACCGGAACCCCCGATATTCTGATTGTGGGCAGTTCGCGATCGCTCCAGGGCATTGACCCAATTGCCATGCAGACTGCTTTAGTCAAACAAGGCTACCCCAAGCTCAAAATCTTTAACTTTGGCATTAATGGCGGCACTGCGAAAGTCAATGAGCTGCTGCTGCGCCGCATTCTCACGGCGGAACAGCTCCCAAGGCTGATTATTTGGGGAGATGGATCAAGGGCTTTTAATAACGGGCGACCTGATTTGACCTACAACGGCATCGTTGCCTCTGAAGGCTATCGGCGGCTGGCAAGTGGCGATCGCCCCATTCCCTCTCACGCCCGATGGGATCTGCCCGTCTTACGCGCGGCGGCGAATAAGGCATTGTCTAGCCCCCCTTCAAGTGCAGCTGAACCCTCCTCTGATCTAGATGCCAACGGCTTTCAGTCAATTTCAGGAGTCTATAATCCAGACACTTACTATCAACGCTATCCCTGGGTTCCGGGGTCTTATGATGCAGACTATCAGCGGTTTAATTTAAACGGCGAGCAGCAGAAGGCTACGGTGGCGGTTGCCCAGTTTGCGAAGAGCCGTAATGTGCCGCTAGCGTTTGTCAATTTGCCCCTGACAGCAGACTATTTGGATGCAACTCGACTCAGCTATGAGCAGCAGTTCCGGCAAAGTATGCAGAAGTTGGCGCGGCAGTCAGAGTTCATTTTTTGCGACTTGAGCCAGCAGCAAGATCTGATGCAAAACGCCTACTTTGCTGATCCTAGCCACATTAACCGAGCGGGCGCTGAGGCGATCGCGATTTATCTCACCAGTCTGCGATCGATTCCCTGGACGATGTTCAAGGCAGACTCTGAAGCAAATGCTGCCGCAAATACTGCCGTACCGGATCAGTAGTCTGCGATCAACTCATTTTTTGTATAGTGCTGCGTACTTAGATCCAATGAATTATTTTTCGAGAGCCGCGCGGAGTGCGGCTCTCGAAAATCATCTGCCGCCCCACCATAAATAGTCCTAAGCAAACTGGCGACAGCTATACAACGCGAGAAGTCTTAGGCAGAAAGTTTGTGCTTTCATTCCCAATCATCAGGGTTTGACTTTACGCTGATCAAAGTATGTCTGTTTCCTAGCTGCGTCATGGATCTTCCTTTCGTTTACCATCCCGACTACGTCGTGCCTTTGCCTAACGAACATCGGTTTCCGATGCAAAAATTTAGGCTGCTTCAGGAGATGCTGATTGCCGATGGAGTTGCCGAGAAATCGCAGTTTCATGCCCCAGAGCGTCCTCCGATCGCCTGGATTGAGCAAGTCCATACCCCAGAATATGTCCAGGCATACTGTACGGGAACGCTAGATACTAAGGCACAGCGGCGAATTGGGTTGCCCTGGAGTCCAGCATTGGTAAACCGCACCTGCGTGGCGGTGGGCGGCACGGTACTAACGGCAAAGTTGGCGCTGGAATGCGGATTAGCCTGCAACACAGCCGGGGGAACTCACCATGCTTTTCCTAGCTACGGCTCCGGATTTTGTATTTTTAATGATTTGGCGATCGCCGCCCGCGTTATCCAGCATTTCGGTCTGGCTCAAAAAATCCTGATTGTCGATCTAGATGTGCATCAAGGCGATGGCACTGCGCTAATTTTCCAGGACGATGCTAGCGTATTCACTTTCTCAATGCACTGCGAGGTCAACTTTCCCGGCACTAAGCAAACTAGCGATCTGGATGTGGCGTTACCCGAAGGCATGGAGGATGAGACTTATCTGCAAACTTTAGCGGCTCACCTGCCGGATCTGCTCGATCGTGTTAAGCCCGATCTAGTGCTGTACGATGCGGGCGTAGACGTACATATGGGCGATCGTCTGGGCAAGCTGGCATTGAGCGATCGCGGAGTTTTTTGTCGCGAGATGCAGGTACTAGAAACCTGCGTGGGGCAGGGCTATCCGGTGGCTTGTGTCATTGGTGGCGGTTATGCCGAGGATATCAAGGCGTTAGTGTATCGCCATTCACTGCTGCACCGTGCTGCTAGCGAAGTGTATACGCGTATCTTCTAGAACAAACTTTGGGGTTCCATAAGACATTAAGCAAAGGGGCGACGGCTATATCTGAAAAGCGTTTTGCCCTAAACATGTTGGATGACTTAGGCAACCGAGTAACGCGTAATGAACCTCGATAATCACTACCAGCTACCCCAATCGAGATTGAAGATGGATGTGTCAGGAAACTCGATCGGATTCTCTTGGGCAATCAACTGAGCCTGTAATTTTTGCAGGAGCGGCTCTGGGTTGGGAAGCTGATCGACCAGCTCATAGGGAAAGACGTTCTCCGTCAGAGCAAAAGCTGCCGTTGTGCCTGCTGCTGCACCTGCCGACCACTCAAAGGAATGTACTCGATAGGCTGCTGCCGCCACAAAACTGGTAGCAATACTTTTGCCCGTTACCAGCAAATTGTCGAGCTTCTGCGGAATCATGGCGCGTAGAGGAATCTGCGCTGGATAGGCTGGCCCATGGGCGCGCCGTATGCCTTCCCTCTCGGTGTTGCCAGGAGCTTCGGGAGGTGAAAGCGTCATGCAGGGGTGAAAGTCGATCGCATATTGCGAGATGCCCACTGAATCAGGATAAATTCTGGAGCGAGTCCGCCGCATGATCTGCTCAGAAGGCGTGTTTTTGATCGCAACTTCTGCCGGACGTGCCGAGAGCGCTGTCCAAAGAGCGCGATACATGCGATCGGGTAGAGTGGTCTGATAGTAAGGATCAAGGTAATCGACTTTAGAAATATCAATTTCTGAGATGCTGAAGCCCTGATCGTAACCAAAGGCAGGTCGCCCAATGATCCGTCGTCCCTCCCGCATGTAGGGATATTTTGACAGACCGTGAGCCGTGCCCATAGGCGATTCAAAGCCAGACAGAAAGCGATGGTTAGGCGCGGGTTGCTTGATGCCCTCTCCTAGCTGCGAATCGGTAGTGCCTGCCACCAGCCAGTGATAGAACCCCAGGGCATTTTCTTCGCCCTTGCGCAGAGTTTCGGTGCGCAGTCCGCCCATCCAGCCGCCGGGAGTCAGTTCACCACGCTGTTCTAACTGTTCGCGGGTGTAAACCAAGTTATCGGCAGCAGTGCCAGGGCGATAGTCGTTGCCCCAAGTCCAGTTTTGCATGGAGATGTCGCCTGGTTTGGGCTGCGACACGCCAAAGGCTTTTTGTTTCGATCGCGGCTTGGGGCTGAGAATTCGCCGATAAGTAAACACATAATCAAAATAGTCGTTAGTCGATCGCGGCCTCTCGTAGCTGTAGTAAGGCTGATATTGCGAATACAGCGATGGCGTCGGCTGAGGCTGAGGATCTTGGGTGCGCTCCATGGCAAACGTGTAGGTGAAGCCTTGAGTGCAGTAAGGATCGCCTGTAGTGCTTGGCGACGAAGGATCAAGATAAGACAGCGGATCGATGCCCAAGCGGTAGGGAACATCGGCAAGGGCAATCAGTTCGCCTGTTTCGGTGGCATCAATCACAAACCATTGAGCAGCAGATGAACTTGGCTGAGGCGCAAAGCGAATGATGGTTTTGGTGAAGCGATCGGAATCTTCGTAGCGGTAAGTGTCTTCGATCGCCACAGACAAAGTTTCAGTGTTCAGGGGCGGCGTGCCGGGGGCAGGACTATGTTGGATGGCGATCGCGCCCTCGATTTGCTTACCGTCAGCGCTAAGTTGCAGCTCTTTGATCACCGTTGAGGGAAACCATTTCAGCTTGCCCTTTCCGGCTTTAGCAGCATCCTCTAACTCCTGCCAGAGAATAGCGTGAGCATCTTTGGGCAAAAAACAGGAGGCGCTAACCCAGCAGTCACCCGGATTCAGCATTCTGTACTTTTTTTCAATTCGCTCTCTAAGCTGCTTATAGCCCCGTGAGTAAAATAGTTCTTCCCGCTGGCGCTTGGCCTCATCTAATGCCGAGGTGCCCTGAGACGAAATCTGCCCACCCAGCCAGTCTGTGATTTCTGTTAGGCAAACGGTGCGTCCTGCCATCAAGGCTTCATAGGTCGCTGCCGTGCCTGCCAATCCGCCGCCTGCAACCAGCAATTCACACGGTTCGCCCTGTTGTTCGCCCTGTTGTTTGACCTGATCGGTAGCCTGAATGGCATCTTCTTGAGGAGGAGCTTGGGCAAAGCTCGTTGTAGCCAAAGCAGGTACAGACAGTATCAGCAAGAGGGCAATTAAAAACCAGGAGAAAAAGCGATCGCAACGCATAAAGCTACAAGCTCAGTGTTTAGGCAGAGAAAGAGGCGAATTTAGGATATTTTCCAAGAAACCCCTCTCTGTAGAGTACATTCTTCAGCGCAATGTTCCCCACTCCAAGTAGCTGTGAGGAACAGTCTTTGGACTGTTCCTCGCTCCCCGCTTTCTGGGCATTCTATAGGCATGTTCTGTAGACATGTTTTGTAGACATGTAGACCTGCCAGTCTGCGAAAGGCCATGGCTAAATCACGGAGGATTTGTGGGAATTTTTTGAGTCGTCAAAATTAGGCAATAGAGGCTATATTCTAAAGAACACAGCATAAGCCATTGCTGTCAGTGCTTCGGGAGCATATTTTGGCGGCTTATCCTAGGGTTTACACACTGCAAAGTGGTCTTACACTTCAAGTTTTCTCCTTGCAGTTCTGTTCAACTTTGGGTGTCATTAGGGAAATAGAGCCTTGCTCTAGATCATGCATTTCTCTACTTATATTTTATCCATTGTTTATGGGCAATGCTTTCAGTCAGTTGTTTAGGTTCAGAACAGAGTGATGATAAAGGTGTCGCTGATTTCAGGTATGAATTTTTTTGAAAGGGTTGCTCAGCAATCTTTTCAAAAAAACTCATACCCAGATTCAGCAATGCCATGATAAACATGTTTCAGCGTGCGAACTGCCGCTAAAGTTCACATCCGGTTGAGTTCTACGATCGCGGATTTTTCATATTTTTACTGAGGCTGTTGAGTAGGTGGCACTGACGTTACAGAGGGTTCTGACCCATCACATCACCGTTGCTCGGCTAGGAAATGCCCTTAATTTGAAGGAGAGGCAGACCCTTTCCGTGGACTGGTTGCCATTATCCGAGCCATCACTATCCGAGCCAGTGTCGTTATCCGAGCCAAGGAGATAGGGCGATGATGACAGATACGAATGTGGGGCGTATTCTACAAAATCGCTACCGTCTTTCCCGTATGTTGGGGCAAGGATCGATGGGGCGAGTCTATGGTGCAGAAGATACGGCTCTAGGCGAGGTTCCAGTCGCCATCAAGTTTCTTTCTCAAGCGCTGCTCAACCGCAGGATGCGCGATCGCTTTGAGCGAGAGGCTAAAACTTGCGCCCAGCTTGGTCAGCGGAGCATCCACATTGTTCGCGTCACGGATTATGGCATTGATGAAGAGGGCATTCCGTTCTACGTAATGGAGTATCTGCGGGGCGAAAGCCTTAGCGAGATTGTCAGTCGCCAAGCGATCGTTCTTCCCCGATTTTTGGGCTTAATTCGCCAGGTTTGTCTGGGCTTGCAGTGCGCCCATCAGGGCATCCAGATTGAGGGCAAGGTTTACCCGATCGTCCATCGAGATATTAAGCCTAGCAACGTCTTGGTCAGCCACGACGAGAGCTTGGGGGAGCTAGCCAAAATCTTGGACTTCGGTATTGCCAAAATGCTGCAAGGCGAAGATCAGCAGACGAGCTGTTTCATGGGGACGCTGGCTTATTCCTCTCCAGAGCAAATGGAAGGGCGTGAGCTTGATGCTCGTTCTGATATTTACAGCCTGGGCGTGATGATGTTCCAAATGCTGACGGGCAAAATGCCCCTCCATGCTGACACCCATTCTTTTGGCGGTTGGTACAAGGCACACCACTTCTTTCAGCCCCAAACCTTTGAATCTGCCAATCCTAGCCTCAAAATTCCCAAAGCTTTAGAAATCCTGGTGATGGGATGCCTTGCCAAGGCGGCAGGCGATCGCCCTCAAACAATTGGTGCAGTGCTAAAGGCACTAGAGCCGCTAGAAGAGCGCTTTGGCACTGGACGGCAAATTGCCCGGAGAATTGGAGCTTCCCTCTCGCGCATTCCGGTAACTCCTAGCCTTTCAGAATCTCAGCCAACTCTCTCTGCTGCAACTGCGTCTGCGCAGACTGACTCATTACAAGAGCTGCGACAAGCGGCGGCTTGGCCAGCAAATATGCCGATCGCGGAGATTGTCTTTCCTAAATCTATGACCACCAGCGATGGCACCATTCCTACGCTGTGGGTGATGTTACCCCAGCGAGAAATTGCGAAGCGTCTGGTTTGTACTCGCTACAATCAGTTCCTATTCATGGAAGCGCCCCACCCGATGGCACTATGGCTAACGGTGCTATACAACCGCGAACATGAGCCGCGCTGGTTGCCTTGTTTTATTGATTTAAAGACTCCTGCAGGACGGCAAATTGCCTCGCTTTTGGGCAAAACCGGGCAATATCGCATTATGTTTTTTGCCCAAGAAAGTCCGCAGAGCTGCGCCAACATGCAAACCGTAAGCATCGCGGCGGCTCAATGTCGGCTGCTACAAGATTGGGCAAATATTGGGCAAATGTCCAAGGCTTCACCCAATCCCACTGTTAGCAAAGACTATTTGCGATCGGCGCTAGATGAGATCAAGCCCAAGATTGTGATGAAGCTAGAATCCATTTACACCGATCGCGGCAGTGCGCTGAACTAAGGTGCTCAATGGGTCAGATACAGCGCTACGCTTAGATTCAAAAAATAACCTGTCTTAACTCAATTACGTAGTGCTATGGAGGGGCAGCTCAGCCTCTCTTGGGTGGGAAGTAAAGCACTGGATGCCAACTCCGCTTCAGAATTTCGCTGGCAAAGCTGGGAACTGACCACTCCATCAACGTGCCGAAGCTCCCTGAAGAGCAGACGATCGCGCTAATATCTTCCTCGATAGCAGCGTTGAGAGTCTGAGGAACAGGTTCTCCCTGACTAATTTCGCTAGACACCTGTAGACCCACTGCCTGCAACTCCGTTTGCACAAGCTCTAGCTTTTTGCGGGTCGCTTGGGAACTGCCGCTCTCCAGTAGCTCCGTGTATTTGCCTTCACCGATCACCCAATAGAGCAAGCATTGCTGCAACGATCCAGAGGGTTGATTTTGCGCTAGTTCTTTAACCTGCTCGATAGTGTAATCTGAGGCTTTGCTGCCATCAAAGGGAATCAGCAGATAGCGAAACAGATGACGACAGCGAAGATCTAGCTCTTCGATCGTGTAGGTAGACAGTAGCTGAGGTCTGACAATCAGCAAGGGGGCAATGGCTCGTTTGCTCAGCTCTGAAACGGTGCTGCCAAAAAAGCGATCGCTCAATGCACCCTGGCTGGAGGTGCCCAAGATGAGCAGATCGGGCTGATGAACTTTGGCAGCGTTTAGGATGCAGTCGATCGGTTTGCCGCCCTGAACCTCAACGTTGACCTGCACTGCCCCAGCAGCCTCTGGGGGAATGGAGAGGCGATCGCGCGCAGCCTGCGCCTCAGACTCGTCAATTTGAGGAATAGTCTGCCTCTGAGGAAAGGGAATGGCGTGTAGAAACGTAACCTGCTGAATTCCATTAACGGCTAGGCTGGGGATGAAGTGAACCAAACGCTGTAAGCCATCGGTTAAGTCAGTGCAAATTAGGAGACGCTTAAACATATGAAGAAGTTGGGAGAGCGATTAAGCTGCTCAATAACCCTAGCATTCTTAGCTAAATATTCGATGCTCGTGTAAAAGCTTGTATGGAGGTTGAGATGTTGAGGTATTGAAGTTGAGGTATCGAAGCTTCTTTGGAAACAGCTTTTGTAACGTGAGCGCAGAGCCAGCGCCCCAGCATCCCCAGCTTCTTTCCGGTCTGGAACAAAGCAAGAGAGGGAGGTCGCCTTCTGCGGCGAAATGAACTAGGTTTGAGACCCAGTCTCAATTCCCCACTGATGCTTGAGAAAATGTCTGTACATCGTTTCTTTCAACATCATTTGCTCGTAGAGCTGAACTAAAAAATGCTGAGCCTGTTCACGGCTCATATGCTCCACCTGGGACTCGAACGATCGCAAACTAAACTGTTGCTCTAAGCTAAGCTCGATAGGTTGATTCATTGTGAACTCCTAGTTTTGAGATAAGGAACGCATTGAGCCGATCATGTACCCTTGTGAGGCTTGCGATCGGAGTCTAGCCAGTGAACAAGGCTGTATTTATCAAGATTTCCCTAATCAGCCTTGTACTCACCATAGTATTACAAAAGATAACAATTGTTTGACAAAGTGCCCACCCCCCTAATGGGTACTTCTTGAATTGAGGTAGTTTTAGCAGGCAACCCTAGGGTGGTAATGTTCTGGCTGAACTAAATTAAAAAACCGCCATTCTGCTTAGGCGCAGAAGGCGGGATATCCGTTTTATTTTTCTCGTATTTCTTCTCAGAAGTCAGATAGAAGTCGGCGAGCTGAACTGTCTCAAGAGCTTTCGACCCTAACGGATGGCTAGGATGGAACGATCGCTCAAAGCCAAATGGTCAGAATCCGAAAGACGCTGCTGCTTCAGGGTTCTTACCTGTTGAAGCAGAGCCTCAATTTCAGCGTGAAGATGCAGCAGCTCCACTTGATGGGTTGCCTGGTAGGGAAGCTTAATTGCTCTAGAGAGGGAAGCTTTTGCAGAATCAGAAGAGAAAGAACTGTTGAGATTTTCTTCAGATCCCGTGTCGGGCAGCTGTGCTTCGGAAACTTGAGTAATGATGGGGTCTACTCCAGGGAAGCTAGATATGTTATTGAGCATTTGATTTGGACTAGTCATTATTACTTATTCACACCACGGAGGTATTGTACCCCAAACCGTAAGTCCGATCATATTAGGTGTCTTTAGGCATTTTGAAAACGATGTGGCGGTTTGCAAAGTGGTCGTCACAGCTCTCAGAGTGTATGACATCACGTAATTGAGTTAGTAGGACGAGTTATTTTTGAGAGTTGCACTCCGCGCGGCTCTCAAAAAATAACTCATTGGATCTAAGCGCGTAGGGCTAAATACTAACGGAGTTAGCAGAACGCTTTATCATGAACGCAGAACTCAGCCCAAAGCGGTGTACAGCTTGCAGGATAGCGGCGATTTTGGCACCCATCCGACACACATAACAGCCTGCCTATTCAAACGCTTTTCTCTTGATAGCTTAAAAGCCTGGAAACGCTTTCCTGTTTGGCTTCTAGAACGGAGAGAGAGGGATTCGAACCCTCGTTAAAGTTGCCCCTAAACAGCATTTCCAGTGCTGCGCCTTCAACCACTCGGCCATCTCTCCAGAGCTTGCTTCTGTGGCATCGTCTTGCTCAACCACAGAATTGTAATCCTAGCAGAATTTAAGTCACTCTGAGAACAGGCTTTGCAAATTCCCTATTTTTGTCACAGTATTCAACGCACTATTATAGGGTTTGGGTAAGGGTTAAATCAAAACTTTTTCGGAACTCAAAAGATTCATGACTCGCGTTTTTACCGTTCAAATTTACGATCGCCAAACCAACACTCGCTCTACGATTCAAGCCCCAGAAGACCGCTACATTCTGACAACCGCCGAAGCCCAGGGCAAACCCCTCCCCTTCGCGTGCCGCAATGGAGCTTGCACTACCTGCGCCGTCCGGGTCATCTCTGGAGAAATACACCAACCCGAAGCCATGGGTCTTTCCCCTAAGCTGCGGGAAATGGGCTATGCCTTACTCTGCGTCAGCTATGCGCGATCGGACTTGCAGGTCGAAACGCAGGACGAAGAT
Organism: Drouetiella sp.; assembly: GCF_059504425.1. Classification (NCBI taxonomy): domain Bacteria; kingdom Bacillati; phylum Cyanobacteriota; class Cyanophyceae; order Oculatellales; family Oculatellaceae; genus Drouetiella; species Drouetiella sp. Next base: position 162,849 of record NZ_JCACIN010000040.1, on the reverse strand, counting down.
GAAGTGTATGAGCTTCAGTTTGGGCGCTATTTTGGCAGAGGCAAGGTGCGACGCGGGGTAGTTTTGGATGAGGATTGAGGGGATGGGTAGATGGGCAGATGGGCTTTGTGTACTACGTCGCTTGATCTGTAGCAAAAGTCAAGGGATAACTATTAGGCAGCGCGTCATAGAAACCGAGGCGTTCCCACAAACACGAGTTACCTAATCCCTTACCCCTCACCCTCCTACCCCTTACCCTCCTACCCCTCACCCATCCACCCTTCATTTCCCTCCCATGCCCTACTCCCCTCAGCAGCTCCAAATCTTCCTCGACATTGCCACCGAAGCTGCGATCGCCGGGGGAGCCGTCCTCCAGCACTATGCAGGCAACCTCAAAAACATCCAAGAAAAAGGGCGACCTGGCGATCTGGTGACAGAAGCTGATAAAGCCGCAGAGGCAGCAATTTTGAGCGTCATCGATCGCCATTTCCCCAATCACGCCATTCTGGCAGAAGAGTCGGGAAAAATCGGCGACCAAGCCAGCGAGTTTTTATGGGCGATCGATCCATTGGATGGCACCACCAACTATGCCCACCAATACCCTTTTTACGCCGTCTCCGTGGGGCTGTTGATTAGGGGAATACCTGCGATCGGCGTGATTTTTGATCCATTCCATGAAGATCTATTTCAGGCAGCTCAGGGGCTAGGGGCAATGCTAAACCGTCGTCCTATCCAGGTTTCTCAAGTCACTAACCTGAGTCGAAGCCTCTTAGTGACAGGGTTTGCTTACGATCGCCATGAAACCCCAGACAACAACTACGCTGAGTTTTGCCATCTTACCCACATAACCCAGGGCGTGAGGCGTGGAGGCGCGGCTTCACTGGATTTAGCTTATGTGGCGTGCGGTCGGCTAGATGGATTTTGGGAGCGGGGCTTATCGCCTTGGGACATGGCGGCTGGTGTTGTTATAGTCGAGGAATCGGGGGGTAAGGTCACTGCTTACGATGAAGGGGCGTTTGTCATAGAGTCAGGGCGAATTCTGGCGACCAACGGACATCTTCATGCTGCCCTCAGCCAAGAACTGCTCAAAACTCAGCCTTTAGCAGAGTACAGCTCTTTATAAACCTATCTTCGCCAGCCTATCTCTGCCAGCCTACCTCCGCCAATGTTCTGGCTTTGGCACTCTACGCCATCTGCATGAACACTGCTAAAATGCTCTGCGCGATACATCGGGTAACGAGTTAGACCAAGTAAACTATAGGGAACCCTTAGCGTAGAAGGGTCGTGGGATTAGTAGAATGTCTCTGAAGATTGATCAAGGACTGTTTAATTTAGATTTCACAGACTACCATGCCATTTTGGGTACTGCGGTAGATGCAGACCTCAAAGAGATCCGCAAGCGGTATCTGACAATCGCCCGTCGGCTCCACCCCGATAGCTGCATGACGGAGGATATAAGCGATCGCCAGCGTGCCTCTGAATTGCTCTCTAAGCTCGTCAACCCGGCATACGAAAAGCTGTCCCAGGAAAAAACCTACGCCGAATACTGCATTCTCCTCCGGCTCAAGGGTCAACAGGCAGTCAAGCAGCAAGAAACGATTGTGCTAAACAGCGACTCGGCACGTCTGCTGGCTGCGGCTTCTGACATTGACACCTCCTATCGGCTCGCGTTGAGAAACTTGGCGGAGAAACAGTACAATCAGCTCGATCAAGCCATAGAAATTGCTGGACAAATTAGCGAGCTAAACCTGGTCTACTTGATGCGGAAAGAGAGCCGGGGTGAGGCTGTGGGCACCCGACGAACCGCTGCCCCAAGTGCAGGGGAAAACTCCACTCCCATGCGCTCGCCTACGCCGACGACACCCGTCAGAGTGCCTGCCACTCGTGAAGCGCTGATAGCGGCATACCTGCGGCGATCGCAAGAGTTTGAGACTAAGCAAAACTTTCCCAGAGCCATTCTGGAGCTGCGTGATGCCATTAAGATGGATGCTTCCAGCAGCGAATGTCATAGTCGCCTGGGGCTGATCTACCTGAAGACAAACCAGAACACGATGGCAAAAATCCACTTCAACAAAGCGTTGGAGTTAGATCCCCAAGATGCTGTAGCCTTGGAGGGTAAGCGCAGATTGGAGACACCAACCAGCACAGCGATCGCCCCGGCAAAAGGCAAGCTTGAACCTCAAAAACCTGGGGTAAAAGGCGGCAAACCTGACCCAGGTAAGCTAGATAAGAAGGGCAAGTCAAGCAGCAAGGATAAGCCTGACAATGGCAATGGCGGTCTGTTTGGACTGTTTGGTAGTAAGAAAAAATAGATGTACCAGCCTCCTGTAGGAGCCAGAGACTTATTTCCTCTGGATGTCGCCCAAAAGCGATGGATTGAAGAACGGCTTCAGCATGTGTTTCATAGCTGGGGGTATCACCGTATCATCACCTCGACTCTAGAACGGCTAGATACGCTGATGGCAGGAGGTGCCGTAGAGCAGTCAACCGTGATTCAAGTCCATGATGTGGACAACGTGGGTTTGCGCCCGGAGCTAACGGCTTCAATCGCCCGTGCGGCAGTGACACGTATGGCGGGCGTGACCCATCCGCAGCGGCTATACTACAACGCCAACGTTTTTCGACGAGACGATCGCGGTATCCAAAACCAGCAGCAGGAGTTTTATCAGGCGGGTGTGGAGCTGTTGGGCAGCGGTAGCGTTGCCGCCGATGCCGAAACATTGCTAGTTTTGTCCGACTGTCTGAGAAATCTTCAGCTCGACTCTTGCTACCTGGTGCTAGGTGATGCAGGACTGACGCGATCGCTGCTTTCCCCTTTCCCCAATTCGTTGCGCGATCGGATTCGGGAGGCGATTGCGACCCTCGACCGGGTTACGCTCGAAACCCTGCCTATGTCTGCTGACCTACGCGATCGGGCTTTGCTGTTGCTGGATCTGCGAGGTCAGCCAGGGAATGTTTTGCAGCGCGTTTCTAGTCTGGATTTAGACCCAGAACAGCGGGCGATCGTCAGCAACTTAAAGGCATTGATTGAGCTGCTACAGGGTTCTGAAGCCGCTACTCCTGCTCTAATTCTGGATCTGAGTCTGGTGCAGCTCTTCGACTATTACACAGGCATTGTCTTTGAGGTGGTCAGCGCTACGGAATCAGGCAAGCGTGTTTTAGGGCAAGGCGGTCGCTATGACCAGCTTTTGAGCCTCTACCATCCCCAAGGCGAGTCCTGTCCCGGCATCGGTTTTGTGCTCAACATTGAAGATTTGCATCAGGTCTTGCTCCCCACGGGGCAGCTGCCCAGCCAGACTGAGAATAGCGATCGCCTCCTGGTGCCCACAGACCTCAAAGCCTACGCGGCGACCTTTGCTTATGCTCAAACCCTACGCCAGTCTGGACTGCGAGTTGAGGTGGAGCTTCAGGGACAAAGCGCCTCAGCCATCCGTGAATATGCTCAGCAGCGGCGAATTGCCCAGATTGTCTGGGTGAGTGAAACGGGAGAGCCTCAAAACGAAACGGTGGAATTGCCGACAGGCGTGATTTAGCTTTAGCTCAAATAGCGCTAAGTTCAAATAGCGCTAAGTTCAAATAGCGCTAAGCACGAGCTGTGCCCGTTCGACTTGCCGAGGCGCGTTCATTTGCTGAAACAGGTCGATCGCCGTTCGTAGACAGTTGCGACCTTCCTCTAGCTCATTCATTTGTCGATAGGTGATGCCGAGCTGATAGTTGACCTCGGCTAAATCGCCTTTGGCTTCAATCCGATCGAGCAATCGTTTTGCCGCCAGATGGCTGGCTACCGCGCCTTTGAAGTCTTGCCGCGCTCGACAAATCATCGCCAGTCCGTTGAGCGCCTCGGCTTTGACCTGCGTGTAGCGGCTTTGCTCGGCGTAGGTTTTTGCCAGGTTATACATTTTTTCAGCCTGTTCTGAGTCGCCGACATTCCGAAGCGTAGCGCCCAAATACAGCAAACTATAGCCTCGGCTCCAGGCGTTGCCGCTAATAACCGCATACTCATCTAGCACCCGCTCCACCAGACTCAGGGCTTCTGAGGTTCTGCCCGTGCAGGAGTAGATCAATGCCAGACAAAACCAGCTGCTCACTGCACACCTGTGCCACTCCGTGTTTTCAGCCTGAGTATTGGCTTGTCCAAACAGGGCTTCAGCTTCCGGCAATTCCCAAAGGCTGAGTTTGCATAAGCCAAGGTTAAACAATGCCTGAATTTCTAGATCTTTGAGCTGAAAGGCGATCGCCATCTCCCTAGATTTCTGGTGTGCGACGATCGCAGCCTGCAAGCTGCCCTTCAGCCAGTACAAATTACCCAAAATGTCGTAGAGCTTGCAGAGCGGATATCCAGGCTGAAGGCGATCGAGAAGACGGGTGATGGCGCTAATCATTCGCTGGAGTAAGCCCAAGCGGTAAAACGAGATACCCAGCGGCTCGGCTTTTTCCCACTGGCAGTCGCGTCCGTAGAGAATGACAGCGGCAGCAGAGTCCCAGTCTTCAATCTGCACATAGTGGCGATAGGCTTCGGCAGCCATTAGCGCCTCCTCCACAGTGGCGATCGTCACCACCCGCTCTGTCCAAAAATCGGCAGCTTTGCGGTTCGCCAAGTCCCACTCTTTGGGGTTCGCCCGCAGCATGACTAGCGCCTTAGACTGAATTACGGGGTGCAGTCGATATTCTTCGTCATCCACCTCCACCAAAAATAGGTCGCGCAAAAATCGGACAATGCTCCGGTGCTTAAGCGTTGGTACATCCCAAAGCAAGCAATATAAACTTTCTACGGGCACGGTCGCCACGTCCTGAAACCGATAGCAGCCCATCCGACGCAGCAGCACATGGGCTTCGGGATAGATTTGCTGGAGACGGTTGAAATGACTAGAAACTAGGTCTGCCAAATCAGAGGTGTTTAGCAAATTTGCCTGATGATCGCGCCAAAAGGCATCCATGTCACCGCCGTAGTCAACGTTGATGGCGCTGCAAAGAATCGTCATAGCTTTGGCATTGCCGCTATACGCACGGTGCATCTCGCCCAGCGCCGCAGATGGGGTAGATAGACTGCGGCTCCCCCAAAACTGCCGCCATGCCGTCTCGTCTAGTCCAGAGAGCCTGTAGGGTTGCGAGGCGATCGCGGCTTCATGCAGCGGCTCACGGCTGGTAATCAGGGTGACGCAACCCAGCGCCGGATCGGCTAAAACCTCTAGCAATGCCGCATAGCCGCGATGGGTAGGCAAAATCTGACCATTGCGATCGAGGGCTGGCTCCAGGTTGTCGATCAAGACTCCAATTTTGCCTAGCGCGTGGCTAGGGCTAAATTTTGGGTTCAGATGTCGTCGCAATTGGTCTAGAGAGGCATCAAAAGTCCGTCCTGCCTCTTCTTTGAAGTATTTTTGCAGCCAGCCCAACACCACGCCTTCAGCGGAGGTAATGTTTTGGGTTTCCTTTGCCATCCAGCATTCCAGCACAATATCAAAGCCAGACTGGCTAAAGTATTGCTGTGCCAGAACGGTTTTGCCAACTCCACCTTCACCCAAAATTGTGACAATTTGCGCCTTTTCATCCACCAGCCGCTGGAGATCGGCGATCGCCCGATCTCGCCCGACGAAGTTCAGATCATCTTCTGATCTAGCCTGAAGCTCCTGGGCTTCTGATTCATCTGCCTGATCTAGCTCTGCCTCAGAATCGCCATAGCCGACGACCTCTTTCCAGGACAGATTCAGCGCTTCACAGCAGGTCTGAAAGGTTTTGAGGTAAATGGGTTTGCCCTGAATGAAGCGCTGCCAGGTTTCCGGAGCGATCGCCGACGCACTCTGCAATTCTCGCGATAAAAACTCGGCGATCTGCTTGTCGGCGGCATGTCCCAGAATCCGCGATCGCTGTTCAATCACCTGCCGGACTTTGGTTAGTCCAATGTACGAAGCGCTCAGCAAAAAGGCAGGCTCGACCAGTAGCGTAATATTTTGGATGCCGATGACATCGACTAATTCGTGGGGCGAAATGTTGACGGGCTGATCGCAGCGAGCAAACCAGCGAGAACCCTTAAACCTGACGCGCCCAGGTTTATCTGGCTGAATCATCTGCTCTACGATCGCCTGTCCGCTGTAGTAGCCCAGATTTGCAGGGAGGGGCGATCGCGGGGTGGATCTGACAGTCTTATCTGAAGCTCTAGCGGAAGTCTGAAACGCTTGAAAAACGTTGGTGAAGTTGAAGTTCATCGCCGACCTGCCCCTGATGAATATCTGATAACGATTGCTGCTGCTGGAGAGGATTATGTTCCAAGATAGCGCTACCTCATGACCAGATCCTAGGTTCGATCAGATTTTTATTGCTTGACGCAGCGCTAATTCAGAGCTTCCGCCTGATTTTTACAGATGAGTTCTGCAATTACGCTTGGGTTTTGCAATCACATTGAGAGAGGAGGCTTGCACCGCAACCCTCCTCACAGACCAGCAATAGAGTTAAAGCATTATTCTAAGCTTCAACAACCTCTTCTTCCACTACAGGAGGCTCAGGCTTCAACGTCATGAAGCGGATCACTTCATCGCTGAGGCGCATCGACCGCTCCAGTAGGGCTACAGTGCTTCCGGGTGCCGTATAGTTCATCTGGACATAGACACCTTCGCGGTGCTTCTGAATTTCATAGGCTAGGCGGCGCTTGCCCCGGTGCTGAGTTTCCAACTCTTCAGCGCCCTGCTCACGCAGGATAGCTTGATATTTCTCGATCGCCTGATCAATCTGCTCATCTCCCAAATCGGGGCGCAGAATATACATGGTTTCGTAAAGCGGCATCAACGTTTCTCCTTATGGACATGAGGCTCTTGCCACAAGAATTGTTACCTGATCTTCAATATGCAGCCCAAAGGACTGAAAATTAGAGCGGTCTATACTAGCCTTGACTTGTATTAACCTTGGCTTGTATTAACCTTGAAAGATTGGCAGCTTTTCTTGAGTCAAAAGCAAGGATCTCCAATCATACACCAGGATAAAGACCACACACCAGGACAAAAACAATCCACTATGGCGCAACGGTATGTTCGGTTGCAAAAAACCACAGGAAAACTCTGCTACGGGCTACTTCAGCTCGATCGCCAGGTGCAAGTTTTAGACGCGCCTCCCTGGCTGAGCGGGCAACCCACCGATGAAGTGCTTGCCGCCCATGAATATCATCTCTTGGCTCCCTGTGCGCCTTCCAAGATTGTTGCGGTAGGGCGAAACTATGCCCAACATGCGGCTGAGTTGGGCAATGAAGTGCCAAAGCAGCCTCTGCTGTTTTTGAAGCCTCCGACTACGGTGATTGCCCCGGAAGGAATTATTTACTACCCGCCGCAGTCAAAACGCATTGACTATGAGGGAGAGCTGGCGATCGTGATTGGCGATCGCTGTACCGACTGTCCGCCTGACCAAGCCCAAGCCAAAATTTGGGGATACACGATCGCCAATGACGTGACAGCAAGAGATTTGCAAAAAACGGACGGGCAATGGACAAGGGCAAAAGGCTTTGATACTTTCTGTCCGCTGGGACCTTGGATTGTGCGAGAGCTAAACCCGGAAGCGCGACTGCAAACTTTTGTGAACGACGCACCCAAGCCCGCGCAGTCGGCAGTGATTAGCGCCATGGTGTTTTCGCCCAGCGTCTTGGTCTCCTACATTAGTCAGGTAATGACCTTACTGCCCGGAGATGTGGTGCTAACAGGCACACCCGAAGGCGTAGGAGAACTCCAGGTGGGCGATCGCGTTCGCGTCGAGATCGAGGGGATAGGCTCTCTAGAGAATACGGTCGCTTCCAAGCCTATGCCCTAACGGCTGGTGCTCTATCTCACCTGCATATACACAGCTTCCGAGAGGGTTGGAATTTCTGCATAGCGTCCCAAAGCGGACTGAATAACCGAGTAGACGATCGCCGCAATGGTTCCCAAGAAAATGACGTTAAACAGCGTATCCAGCAGCAGCGTTCCATCGCCCAATAGAGGTCTGAGCAGGTAGTCTACAATGATGCTGCACAGGACTAAAACGATGTCTATGAGAATCGCCTGCATGGCATTGAAGCGAATGAAGTGCGAAATGCTTTCGTTTCTAACGACCAGTAAAAACAGGGCAAAGAAAACAATTAGCCCCATAAAGGGAACGCCGCGATAGATATTTAACAGCGGGATCAGGGGGAGGACAATGGGCTGCAATACGGGGAATTGCTGGAAAAAAGGGCCTGAAAAGGTCAATCCATCCAGAAGGGGCAAGAGATAGGGAAGACAAGCAAAGACGCGATCGAGGGGAGCTGTAGAACCGGACAAAGCCATTTTGCACTCTCCAAAAAATTAGCTAAAAGTCGAACAGGCAAAGCTCAAGACACTCTGCTGCGTAAGCCTCTAGAATAGCTCAATCTCCAGTTTGAAGGGGATGCAGCCGACCTGATCAATCTAGCTAATCAATATTGGCAACCCGGAAACCCATCTGACACTCATACTGCTCCGGCTGGCTGTCAATAGGCTGGGTAAGAGCGCGACCGCAGCGAAGTTTTCCTGGCTGCCACCGAGGTTGACCGCTTTGATCAGCCATCAGGCAGGCCTGACAAACTTTGTACGTGGGGAGGAGTTGATTCTCCATGATGATGACGAGCATAATGACAGCTCCGGTAATCCTATCAGTTCCCTTAGTTCCATCTTATGTCAAGGCTTTGAGACATTGGCGCTATCTTATTGCATCGTCTTATTTAAGCCTTAGTGGACAGAATAGTAGATTCGTGCATGAGTAGAGGTATTCTCTGAGTCAGTTTTACGCTTTTCTTTTTAGGCTTTTTCTAAACCAGACGGCTGAGGAGATCCAGCAACTCGTCAATTTGCGCTAGTTCGCTGCTGACATCTACATCGACCAGCTTAGATTCTTGCAGCAATTTCAGCCAGTAGCGCGTCTCTCTGGCGCTTCTAGAAGCTACTGCCACCCGATCGCCAAAAGTTTCGCGGCTTGGTTCGGCGATCGCCTCTTCCACGCTCACGCCGATGCTAGTGCCGCACTTCAGCAGTTGAGGAGAGAGAATAAACTCCTGCCGTGCCTGCAATTTTTTATAAAGCCGGATGATGCCAAGGGCAAACTCAAAGCTTTTTCGCTGGACAGCCTGCCGGATCAGATATTCTCCCATGGCTCACCGTTTGAGCGGCTCATTATTAATGCACTCTCTAGACCCCTAATTTACCGCACTGAATGAGCCAGATCGATTTTGGACTTTAGATGCAGTCCAAAATCTCAAGCCACAAAATCTCAAGTTACTTGAGGGGAATCGCATATACCCAGTCTTTGTACTCTGCGTCCCGATTTTCAGTGATGGCAGAGAGCTTTTCCCGGAGCTTGTGGGTGATGGGGCGATCGCTCGACAGTTCGTAGCTCTCGACGCGGCGTACGGGCGTAATTTTGGCGGCGGTGCCGCTGAGGAACACTTCGTCGGCGATCATCAGCTCAGTTTTGTCGATGGGGCGCTCGATGACCGGAATGCCCAGGTTACGGGCGATCGTCAAAATGCTGTCGCGGGTGATGCCTTCGAGAACGTCTTGCTCAAATCCTGGTGTAATCAGCTTGCCCTGACGCACGATAAACACGTTCATTCCTGAAGCCTCGCAGACTTTGCCCTGAGCATTCATCAAAATAGCTTCGTCAAAGCCAGAATCAACGGCCTCCGTTTTTGCCAGAGAGGAGGTGATATAGGCTCCGCTAATTTTGCCGCGCAGCGGCAGACTTCGATCTTCCTGGCGGTACCAGGAGCTAATCCGACAAGAAACCCCGTCTGGAGAAAGGTAGTCCCCTAGCTCTAGTCCGTAAACGAAGAAGTTTTTCTCAATGTTGTGTAAGCGAGGGGCGATTCCCAGATCGGAGGTGTAGACAAAGGGGCGGATGTAGAAGGGCAGGGAAGGCTGGTTCTTGTGAACAAACTCAGTAATGACGCTCTGAATTTTTTCAGCGGGTAGATCGTACAGTAAGAACCGAGCACTGTCGCTGAGCCGCTGACAGTGGCGATCGAGTCGAAACAACAAAATCTGGTCGGGATTTTGGGGGTCAGGGATGCCGCGCATACCGCCAAATGCCCCAGTGCCATAGTGCAACGCATGGGTGGCAATGGACACTTTTGCTTCCGCAAACGGAATAAACTGATTTTCAAAGTAGGCGATCGGCAAAAAGTTGTGCATTATAAAAACTCCCATGAGAGGCTAACTTGGCGTTTTGGAATGTTAGCCATTATCACATAAGGGTTAGAAGTTGAGAATCAAAGACGGTCAGCAACTTCTGAGGTCTTGAGGGCAAAGATTTGCTCAATTACCTGGGCAACCACTTTGTCGGGGGTAGAGGCTCCTGAGGTGATGCCCACCACGATCTCTCCAGGTGGCAGCCAGTTCTCCTGAATTTCTAGATCGCGGTGGAGTGGCTTATGCTCTAGGCGATTGCTGGAGAGAATGCGATCGGCGCTGTCGATGTGATAAGAGGGGATGCCGCGCTCAATGGCGATTTCCTGAAGGTGGGTGGTGTTGGAGGAGTTGTAGCCGCCGATTACCATCATCAGATCGAGTTTTTCATCCACAAGCTGAAACATGGCATCCTGACGTTCTTGGGTTGCGTCACAGATGGTGTTGAAGCTGAGGAAGTGCTGATTGAGCTGGTCAGGACCATACTTTCGCATCATTGTATGCTCAAACAGTTTGCCGATTTGCTCGGTTTCACCCTTGAGCATGGTGGTTTGGTTGGCAATGCCCACTCGTTGCAGATCGCGATCGGGATCAAACCCTTCAGAATGGGCACGGCTGAATTTAGCCATAAACTCGTCTCGGCTGCCTCCCTGCAAAATGTAGTCGGCAACGTATTGGGCTTCCGCCAGGTTAAGAACGATCAGATAAGTCCCGGCAAAAGAGCTGGTGGCGATCGTTTCTTCGTGGTTATATTTGCCGTGAATAATTGAAGTGTGGCTAACTTTCTTGTGCTTTTCGACGGTGTTCCACACTTTAGACACCCACGGACAGGTGGTGTCCACGATCGTGCAGCCTTTGTCGTTGAGTAGCTGCATTTCCTGGACGCTGGCTCCAAAGGCGGGCAGAATGACGACATCGCCCTCGGCTACAGCCCCAAAGTCTTTTTTGCCCGCCTCAACGGTGATGAAGCCGACCTCCATCTCGCGTAGGCGCTGATTCACGGAGGGGTTGTGGATGATTTCGTTGGTGATCCAGATGCGATCGGTGGGGAAGTGCTGACGGGTTTCATAGGCCATGGCGACTGCCCGCTCGACTCCCCAGCAAAACCCGAAGGCTTCGGCTAAACGAATGGTGACGTTGCCCTGTTGCAGGGTGTAGTGATTGTCTCGAATCTGCTGGATCAAATCACTCTGGTATTCAGACTGCATCTGCCCAAAGACTTCTGCTTCGTGACCAAAGCCTTTGCGGTGATAGAGTTCAGAGCTGTTGAGCGATCGCTTGAAGGCTTTTGTGTCCATCCTGGGTTTTGGGGTTGATGGGTTGTGAGTGATTGAGTCCTGTTCATCTCAGCGTATCAAACTGGGGACAGGGCGATTGGTAAATTCCTGAAATCTTGCTGAGGATCATAGATTGATTAACTTATTTTATTTTTTAGAAGTGTCGCGTGGAGTGCGACACCTCTAAAAAATAAAATAGCTGTGGTTTATGCAATTGAAAATTGCTGTAAGTGGGGGAAACAGCCGAACAGCCTTGGGGGTCTCCCCCAAACCCCCGGCAGGGGACGGGCACGTCCCCCACACCCCCTCCGCATGAGGCTACGGATGAGTAGCATAGGGCGCTTTGCATGGGTGGGGCGATCGGGCGTGTGGGAGAAAAATTTAGGGAGAAGATGCTTGGGGTGAAGCAGGAGCTTAGGATCTCGATCCTCGATAGATGCGATCGCTCTGTGCTGCCGATAGCCGGGGATTGCCCACGTACTGAGGGACGGTGCTTGGAGTTCCCACTTTTTGAGGCTCTGTGTTCTGAGTCCTTTGTCCAGGCTTCTGAGCTTCAGCCTTTTGAATTCCAGCCTTCTGAGTTCCAACCTTGTGAGTCCCAGCGCCGTTACTCCGATGCGCCATTGCCGCTAGCTCTTCCTCTGTCAGAGGCAACTCACAGGCAACAGGCGGTGCAACCGAGCTAACAGCGCGACTCACAAGTTTCTCATTCTCGGAAACATAGTCAATCTGACTTTGGGGCGCGATGTAGGAGTGTGTGTCTTCGTCGTACGCCAGCACTTCCCCTGTCTCAATCAGGTAAACCCAGCCGTAGATCTTCAGCTTGCCTTGGTACAAGCGCGATCGCACTACAGGGTAGGTCTTAAGGTTCTCAATTTGGGTGAGGACGTTTTCGGCGATCGTGATTTCCAGCAGCTCTTCTTTGTTGCGATCGCCGTAGTTCTCTTTCACCAAGCGCCGCGTCGCCTCTGCGTGTTTCAGCCAGTCATAGACCAGCGGCATTTCTTCTTCCAATTTGCCTAATTGCAGCAGGCCCTTCATCGCACCGCAGTGCGAATGCCCACACACCACAATTTGCTCAATGCCCAACGCATGAATGGCATACTCTACTGCTGCCCCCTCGCCACCATTCGCCGCGCCATAAGGTGGGATGATGTTTCCGGCATTGCGAATCACAAACAGATCGCCCAAATCCGTCTGCGTCATTAAGCTGGGCGAAATCCGAGAATCGGAGCAGGTGATGAACAAGACGCTGGGATCTTGACCATGGGAAAGGTTTTCCAGCAGATCGCGATGAGTTGAAACATAGTTTTCTCTGAACTCATTCACACCTTCGATCAGTTTTTTCATAAAGTCATCACCATCAGCAGCTTGGTCGGGCATTACCCGTAACTTAAACGATCGCTAACCTGATTGTCGCTCAAAAGGTGTCTCTTCAGGTTGCAAGTCATTCAGCAAGTTCAGGTTGGGCATGACGAAACCTGTCAGGCGAGCGACAATAAAATATGCGTTCTGTCTCACCTCTAACCAACAGTGCGATCGCCCCCCGTCTATGACAACAGCCAAGTCTACGACAACAGCCAAATGGTCAGTTGAAGACTATCACCGCTTAATTGAGACAGGGCTATTAGACGATCGCCCGGTTGAGCTGCTGAATGGAGAAATTATTGAGATGACCCCAGAGCGGGAACCCCATGCCAATTCTGCTAGCGAAGCAGGAGATTATTTAAGGGAGTTGTTGGGCGGTCTTGCCAAAGTTCGAGAAGGGCATCCCATCACCATTCCCAGCAGCAATTCTGAGCCAGAGCCGGATCTCGCCATTGTCCGTAAGCGCACCGAGGGATACCGCGATCGGCATCCTTACCCTGCCGATATCTTTTGGCTGATTGAGTTTTCTCATTCCAGCCTCGGCAAAGATTTAAGCCCGAAGGCTAAAGCCTATGCGGCGGCTGGCATTGCTGAATATTGGGTTGTCAACCTGAAGGCGCTGAAGCTAGTCGTCATGCGCGACCCTGCTGAGGATGGATATCGATCGCAGATAGCCTGGACAGAAAATACCATTAACCCGCTAGCGTTTCCTGACTTATCCGTGTCAGTGCGACGGCTAATAAGCTAGAAGCGCTCTTTTATAAAACCCACGCCCCAGACAGGACTCGAACCTGTGACCGATTGCTTAGAAGGCAATTGCTCTATCCATCTGAGCTACTGGAGCCTATACCTTTCAGAGTTTAAGGGTTTGATCCTCATAGGGTTCCCCTAAATCTTCCTTCAATAACTATACTAAACTTCTGAGACAGTCAGTCAATGAAGGTTCTTTCACGAGAAGCAAACGATTTCAAAATATCTCTCGAAATTTTTAAGAACTGGTTCAACCTCATGCCTGTGCCCGAAGCAAACCCAAAGTCAGTGGAGAATTCCGTGCCTCTACTCAATCTCTACGAGGCTGATTTTTATGCCTGGACACAGGAACAAGCAACATTGCTCCGCAGCAAGCAATGGAATCAGGTGGATTTGCCAAACTTGATTGAGGAAATTGAATCTTTGGGGAAGCAGCAGCGCCAAGAACTTCGCAACCGTTTGAGCGTGTTACTGGGGCACTTGCTGAAATGGGAACATCAACCCCAGCGCCGCAGCCGGAGCTGGCTAGCAACCCTGCGCGTGCAGCGGCGTGATACGTTACGACTCCTGAAGGACAACCCCAGCCTCAAGCCTGATCTGGATGATGCGCTGCAAGAAGCATATGAGAATGCAAGAGATTTGGCGATGGGAGAAACTGACCTGCCTCAGCAAACCTTTCCCCTAAGCTGCTGCTACAGCCTGACTGAGATTTTAGACGATCGCTTCTATCCTGGTGAATCTAGTCTACTGCTAGACGATTCTGAATCGTGAAAACACAAATATTTTCACCTCGGCTATTTCGACCTCAGCTCTGGGAACAATAGCCTGAGAGCGGCTGGCTCTGTGTCGATATGCCGATCGCTTTCGTGACCCATATCCCCGTCAGGCTACAGGAAATCTCACAAACTCATGTCGCAGAACTCTGAACCTGGAGTAGTTTGATAACAGGTGTACATTCGTCGCCCTTACACAATCTGCTATGGGCATGGCTGGGCATGACTGGCTAATGTGGCAGTTACGTTGGCGATCGCTTAATCTTATTCATTCTCCGACCTTCAGTAGGAGTCCTTGGCAACGTCATGTTTATCCTGAAACGGCAAGATGTTGAAATTACCAGCATTCAGCACCCTAAGAAGGATCAGCCGATTCCAATTTTGCATTATCAGGGACAGACGTTTCGCCTCATTAGTGTGTTTAATGCTGCTCAAGAGGAAGATGCTAAGGCGTTTTGGCGCGATCTCACCGACAACCGAGGCAAAGCCTGCGTTCTGCTAGAAGAACCCGATCGCTACAGCGTTTGGGGAAAAGTCCGCTTAGAACAGCTCACTGCCGAAGGGGCAGAAGCCCAAGTTGAAGCTGGAGAGGTGGCTCCCACCTTCGTTCAGGCGGCTCTGCTGCTGCTGCAAGCCGTGTACATCGACATTGAAGATCTGCTGGGCGCAAGGCAGGTTGGCGCTTTTCAAAAAGAAATTACGGCAGTTTTTCAACACTGGCGCTTTCCGCAAGCTACCTCTCCCGATGCTATTAATCAGCTTTTGACGGTAGACCCGCTGGGGTTCGCTCAAGTTCCCCTCTGGCAAGAACATCATCTCAACACCCTACTGCAAGAGCTACACCGCCTAGGGAAAGAACATTTTGGCAATGCCAACTTTACGCAGCGCGTCATGGATGCCCTCCAAGATATGCCTGCCAAAGACCGAAATCAATTCCTGACCTGGTTAAAACAGGCTCCGGCAGGCAAACTCTGGCACTAGCCGTTTGCTGGCACTAGCCGTTTGCCTGCCCTGAAAGCGAAAGTCCTGAAAAACAAAAGTTTTGAAAAGCAAAGGTTTTAGAAAACAAAAGCTCAAACTTTCTCAGCTTGGGCATAATACTCTAGATATTGACAAGATCGTCTGCCTTTTCCTCGTCACATTTTGAGGAACCCTCCCTTGAATAACAAAGCCTCTACCGCTAAGTCCGCTCTGTCTGTTCAGACAATCGTCCTGGCATCCACTGCTTGGGCAGTCATATCTCTGCTCTTTTTCCTCCTCTTCAGCATTTCCACCGGGCAAGAACGACCCGAATGGTATAGCATTGTCACCTATTTTTTGGAGGAAATTGCCTATGTGGTGGCAGGTTTTCTGTGCTTCCGCAACTGGCGCAGTTCAGCGATCGTCAGCGGTCGCACGGTTTGGCTAGCGATCGGGCTAGGCATGTTTTTTTACTTCGTTGGTAATTTGTTTTTTGCCTACTGGGAGGTGGGCTTGGGAATTGACCCTGATGTGTCTCCTGGAGACTTCTTCTTTATCCCGGCATACGTGTTTCTAGGCTGGGGCATCTTGCGTGCCGTCATGTCAAAACGGCTCGATCTGACGGCAATTCAGTGGGGGATTTTATCGGCGATCGCTGTTGCAGGAATTGCGATCGCGGTCATTGCAACGCAGCCTTTAAGTGATGCCCAGAGCGATACCCAGAGTGATCCTCAGAGTAGCTCTCAGATAGTCGATCCCTCAGATGCGTCGATATCACAGGCTGCCTCAAGTTCATCTGCACCCAGTCCCCTCGCTGCTGAGCCTCCCTCAGCGCCTGAATGGGCGGTTTCCCTTGAGAGTCAGCTTACGCCTTTTTCAACCTACATTACCTGGCTTTACATTGTGGGAGATGTGATTTTGGTTGTAATGGCAACCACGCTACTGCTGGCGTTTTGGGGCGGGCGGTTCGCCTTGTCTTGGAGGTTCATTGCTTTTGCGGCTTTTTCCTACTACATCGCAGATGTTTGGTTTAACTACGCGACCAATAATATTCCTAATTACCAGACAGGTGCTCTGCCAGAGGTTTTCTGGATATTTAGCGGTTGCTTAATCTCGATCGGTGCAGCCCTAGAGTATGATCTATCCACTCGTCGCCGAACAGGACGCAGACGCGGCTAGTGAGATAAATTGCGAGCGGCATTTAGGTAAGGATTTTTTGTGGCGTGGGCTTTGCCCACGCCACAAAAAATCCCTATCCCCGAAGGACTACCCGCGCAGTCAACCTGGAAGCTGGAGTTGGTAGCATAAAAGATATTGGAATCGAATTGCCTCAAATAAAGACACAAAGCCCCTGTGGCGTTTGCTACAGTAGATAGGCGATTTTGAGATAGGTCATTGAGGTAAGTTGTCGGCATGGCTCCTAGAAAACTATCTGAATCCGATAAACAGGAGATCCTCAGCGCCTATCGCCAGTCGGACGAGACGACATCAACGCTGGCAGGTCAGTATAGCGTCAGCGTCAGTACCATTAGCCGCATTCTGAAGCAGAGCCTGCCAGAGCGCGAGTATGAGATTTTGGTGCAGCAGAAGCGATCGGGTGTAAAAGTTCAACCGGAGCAAGAGCTGCTTCCAGGGATTGAGGCTGAGCTGCCAGACTCTTTGCCAGACCCACAACTGGACGAGATACCTAGCGACCTAGAAGAAGTTCTAGAACAGTCAATTTTGCCCAAGGTAGAAGCTTTAACCGTGGAAGCTTTTATAGAAGACCCTGCGCCAGTGCAGACTGACTCAAAACCCAAACCCCCTCAGTTGCGGCAAAAGCGATCGCACTTAAAAGAAGATCCCGAAGAACAGTCGATTGCTTCGCCAGTCGTCGAGCTAGATGACCCAGTGCCATCGGTGCCAAAGCCTCAGATCGTCAGCTTACCTCGGAGCAAGAACACATTAAAAACGCCTGAAATTCTCAAGTCATCGGCGGCATTAACCCATCAGCTGGAGGGTTTGGGCGGTTTAGACGAAGACTCTCTGGAGGACGAGCTGGATGATGACGATTTAGACGGGCTAGATGATGATGATTTAGACAGCGACCTAGAGGACGAGCTGGATGATGAGACTGATCCCAATGATGAGGGCAGCTTTGCTGAAATGCAGGTTCGGGGCGATCGCAAAATTCAGGTGATGCCGCTGTCAGAAGCGAATATTCCGCGCACCTGCTATGTAGTAGTCGATCGTGCCTCTGAACTCATTACCCGCCCGCTGAAAGATTTCGCCGAGCTAGGGCAAATTCCAGCCGAGGAGATCCAGGAGAAAACTTTACCCATCTTTGATAACCACCGCATCGCCAAACGCTTTTTGCGACGAATGCAGCGCGTCGTCAAGGTTCCAGATGGGCAGATTTTCAAGAAGGTTAGCCCTTACCTCCAGGCAAAGGGAATCACAAGATTGCTGATTGATGGACAAATTTACTCAATTTAGGTCTTGCTCACTCTAAATTTGTCCATTCTGAGGTCTTAGACCTTACTCAAAATCTTCGCGTTCAGAGAGTGCAACAGGTGACCGCAACAGGGGCAGCACGATCGCCATGCCCACCATACCCACTGCGGCGCTAAAGGCAATCACCAAACCCAGGGGCAGCTGCACAGATTGGAATGCCAGAAACCGCAGCGCTACGGGGGCAGCATTCTGCACTGAGAGGAGGGCGATCGCGCTGACCCAGAAGGCAACAATCACCATAATGACCAGCTTTGCCATAAATTAGCCTGAATGCGAACGATAGGTTTATGGACTGGGTGGGGCGCAAGCATCAGTCAGGCAAACGACCAAGACTGATTGAATGGTTGCCTCTGCACGGTAGTTCTCTGTTTCATTGTATTCACTCACAGGCGACCCATAGATACCCGCAGTGCTGGTACTGCCATTACCCGTTGCAAAAGAAATATTGGTGGCGGGCTGGCGCTCAAATCGAGCATATTCCCTCGATTCATTTCCGGTATTGTAAGACAAAGTTGCTTGGCCGTAAGCCTGTGCTGCATCTTGTAGCGTTGTGCCCGCACCCACGCCCTCAGCCGTGCGAAACTTGGGATTGTCGGTAAACACGCCCTGAATTACATCTTGATCAGCAAACGACTGACCCGCCAAGTAAAGAATATAGTATTGGGTCTCGCCTCCTTTGCGGACGGCGATCGCATCAAAATCAACGATAAACGGAGCCTTAACCAAAAATTCTGTGTCCTGACCTAGCTGCTGTTTCAGCTCTCCTAACGTTATGCCTAGCTGAGCAGCCCCCATTCCCTGTGCCGAAATTAAGGGGGCTTCTTCCTGAATCGGCTGTGGTGATTCAGGCGCTGCCGTTGCGGAAGGCGAGGGTGAGGCAGCAATCGGGCTAGGACTCGGCGATTCGGACGAGCTGGAACTCGGCGAACTGTTGCAGCCCGTTATAAGAACTGCGGTGAATAAGAGAGTTGAGCCAATCTTTAGAAGAAAATGCATCAAGTGGTAAGGTCAATAAAGAAACGGCGATCGCTTACTTTGTAGAGCGATTTCGACTAAAGAAGTTCCATTCAAGCTGTGGTACAGATTGGAAATTAGGTCGTTCTTCATTGCCTAGTCTAGCCTTACCTAGGCAAGGGTTGGTGTTCTAAAGCATTTTCCAGTCTTTCTTGAAAATTTCAGAGCTAGTCCAAAATCTGGCGTTGCTGAATCTCTGGAATGATTTTCGTCAAAGAGTAGCTTTTTGCTAAAGAGTGGCAATGTCAAGATCTTTTCTCGCCTCAATCTTTTTTTGCCTTAACACTTTTTTTGCCTTAACAAAGTAAGCGGTATCGCATTGAACTATTAATTAATCGTTAAAACATTTAGGATAACAGCAGATCGGCTCAACTTGACTTGCGCCATCAAGATAAGCCCAGAAAACCAACCTGCTTTACTGAAAATATCACAAGATAAACCATGTCATACGTGAGTGCATCTGCTGCCCAAACCCGCAATCTTCTGCCTCTCCCAGGTGCTATGGAAGCACCTTCTCAGTCTGGCGTTGCCTCTCTAGCTACAATTTGGGCTTCTAGATACGTACGTGTGGTCAATGCTTATGGATGTTCTGAACCCAAATATCTGGTGGAAAGTCCTGATGAGTTAGTGTCTGAATCGGGACGGGCAAAGACGGCGGATCTGGCTTTGAAGCATCTCAATCGGGCAAGTGCTGCGGCTTGGGCATTGACAGATGACCTCCTTTCAGATGAAATCCCCAAGCATGGCATTCCTCCAGAGGCGATCGATCCTTGGCAGATTGCTGCTGATACCCACAGCCTCTTTAAGCTGATGTTTCAAGCCTATGCTGAAGGCAACGTGCCTCAGAGGCTGTCTGTCCTTGTGGGTAGCCGCTTTGGCAAAATTCGTCAGCGGCATACGGCAGGAGATCCGCGCGTCATCGGCTTTGTGAGCATGCATCTGCATTACACCGGGCAAAAGCTTTTAGAGAAACTATCGCCGATGGAGCGATCGCTCGTATGCCCCTACTTTAAGGTGATGGATGACCATATGTATATGCCGCTCCGGGATGCCTGTGAAGCCGCCGCCAACCACGAGATGAATTCCCCGGCGCTGCTTGCCGCTCAGCATCTCTTGTCAGTCAGCACCACGATCGCCCGTGCCGTTTGTAACAACGTCAGTCGCGTTCATGTAGGCTATGAAACTTACAGCGGCCGGCTAATTTCTCCTACGGTACGGACTTCCAGCATCCGCGATGTGGAAATGTTTCAGGTGTATCTTTGCCTTTGCGCTTTAGAGGGCAATTTGCGATCGGTACAGCGAGAACTATTTCCCCTCTGCGTCATGCTTTACCCCAAGCTCAATGTCAGCTGGCAGTTGGTGCAAGATATGCTCAAAGTCTTGCGTTGGGAAATGCACGATCATCTCAGCCCTGAAGATATGCGGACTTTTTTGCCCCATTTGCAAGCATTGACTGAGATGTTCTCTCCTGTCGTCTTTCAGCCCATTTAGTCTTTCAGCCCATTTAGTCGCCAGCCCATCTAGTTGCCAGCTTTTACGCTAAGCTGATTTACTCAGCATCGTCAACAATGCTGAGGGCAAGCTGATAGATTTGGCGGCGCGGCAGAGCAGTTTGCTGAGCAAGCTGGCGGCTAGCTTGCGATCGCGAGATTCCCTGCCCAATGAGAGTTTGCAGTTCGGCAATTAGCGCCGACTCCGAGAGCATAGGCTGCGCTGCTTCATCACCCGCCACAATCAGCGTGTATTCGCCTTGGGGTTCACGGGTTTGGTAATAGCCGATTGCCTCTGCCATGCTGCCGCGCCAAAATTGCTCATGCAGCTTGGTTAGCTCTCTGGCAATCGTAACCAGCCGATCTGTGCCCAGCGTATCTGAAAAATCTTGCAGGGTTTGGCGCAGGCGATGGGGAGACTCGTAAAACACCAGGGTGCGAGATTCGGTGCCTAGAGCCTCTAGGCGATCGCGTCTTTCTTGACCTTTTACGGGCAAAAAGCCTTCAAACACAAAGCGATCGCTTGGCAGCCCTCCAGCACTCAGAGCCGTCGTAACAGCGCTCACCCCCGGAATCGGCACCACTGGAATTCCTGCCTCCACACAGACCTTCACCAGATCATATCCAGGATCAGAAATTCCGGGCATCCCGGCATCGGTGACTAGGGCAATTGCTTGCCCGTCTTGAAGCCGCTGCACTAGCTCAGGGTGACGCGTGCGGCGGTTGTGATCGTGATAGCTAATTTGCGGCGTAGCAATTTGAAAGTGGTGTAGTAGCCTTCCAGTATGGCGCGTATCCTCGGCAGCGATCGCATCTACTTTCTGTAAAACGACTACTGCTCGGAACGTCATGTCCTCCAAATTGCCAATGGGGGTGCCAACAATGTAAAGCGTACCAGCCTGTATATCCATATCTAATGCCAATTTAAGCTGGTTATAAGACAGATATTTTCGAGAGCTGCGCGAATCAAAAATATCTGCCCTGTTTGGACTTTAAAACAGTATAAGCATCTTAGGCTAAGCATTTTATCCTGCACCTGAGTTCTAAAACTTAATGACTAAGCATTCGAAAAATAGGTATAAAATATATCAAGAAGTTGAGGAAACTACGGTCAGTAAAACTAGGCGATCGCGCGCTCATAAATTCTTAATAAAGTGAGGATTTTACAGGTTAGTTTAGGGAGCAGAGTGTTCATACTGCTAAGTAAAATCTATATTTAGCAAGGACTAACTAGAAACTTGCTCTTGGCGATCGATATCTACCTGCTCTTCTCCATGTCACCATGAATACCTCGCGTAAAGTGCATCTTAGCTTCACTTCTTTTCTTAGAAACGTTTGCTTTAATACTCAGCCTCATCGTATTTCTAGCATCCACCCCTCCGTCCGCAGTAAAGCTAAGCGCTACATTGATATTGTTGGAGCGATCGCCGGATTAGCGATCACGGCTCTCCTTTTTGTGCCGATCGCCGCTGCTATTTATTTCAACAATCCAGGCCCTATTTTGTACAGCCAAGTGCGCTGCGGCTTCCGAGGTCGCATCTTCCGCATCTGGAAGTTTCGCTCCATGGTGGTCAATGCCGATCAAATTCAGCATCTAATAGCGAATCAAGCCGATGGTGGCGTTTTCAAAAACGAATGCGATCCGCGAGTAACGGCTGTAGGTCGTTTCTTGCGGCGGACTAGCCTGGATGAATTGCCCCAATTTTGGAATGTGTTGAATGGAGAAATGAGCCTGGTGGGCACTCGCCCGCCAACCTTAGAAGAAGTACAGCGCTACAGCATTCGCCACTGGAGACGGCTAGAGGTGAAGCCAGGAATCACAGGTGAGTGGCAGGTCAACGGTCGGTCGAAGGTGCTAAAGTTTGAGAAAATTGTCAGCATGGATTTGCGCTACCTGCGCCGCTGGTCGATCGCCTATGATCTGAAGCTGATTTTGAAAACCATTCAGGTCGTTGTGCGGCGGGACGGGGCTTGCTAAACACTCAGCGTTGCATAGAGGCAGGAGAGAAGTGTTTTTATAGGGAAAATGCTTTTCTACCAGTCCCCATCTTCCAGCCCGCTAATCACACTCTAACGTCTCGCGCGTGTTGCGTCCCGTGACGGGATTTTTGCCCTCAGCCACTTCGCAGAGCAGATCATGCATATCTTCCCGCATTAGCACATTGGTAAAATCGGCTCCCGCGATCGCCGCTCGATTAAATTTGGCATTGAAGGCAAATGCACCTTCCAAAATAGCGTTGGTCAAGTTGGCATCAACGAGTCGCGCAGAATCTAGGGTGGCGTTGGTCAAGTTGGCACCCTCCAGGTTTGCCGCTTCCAGATTAGTCCCAAAAAAGCGCACGCCCTCCATGTTGGTATGGCTGAGATTAGCGCTACGCATATTGGCTTTAGTGAATTCGTCGCCTGTCAAGTCCTGCCCCGAAAAGTCTTGACCCACCAAAAAAGCGCGGTTGAAATCTTCGGCGATCGCGACTGGCATATATAAGAACGAGAAGAGGCTGATCGCTAGACCTAGCGCCAGACTCACGAAAGAACGACATAATTTGACCATGATCGATCGACTCAAGATATTGAAATAACTCTATTAAAAGTAAGCGCTAGGAAAGTGAGTATCAGAGCCGCATGAGTGTTATCTGATCTTACTTGAATCTGCTGTCGCCCTGAAAATAACTCGTCCTAACTCATACCAATTTAAGACCCAAACAGGGCAGATGATTTTCGAGAGCCGCGCTCAGCGCGGCTCTCGAAAATCATCTGCCGCCTCATCAATTTAAATTGGCATAGCAAACTGGCGACAGCTATATCAATTACGTAATGCCATAGAAGATCATTTAAGGCGATCGGGCATTCTAAACTAGCTACCGATTCTCTACAGCCTCGACTATGCCTGATAAAGCGCTTAAATCACATCGGCAAGCTAGCCTGGAGCTAGGCAAACTGGCAGAGGATCTAGTGGCGCAATGGTTGATCGCTCAAGGTTGGGAGATTTTGCAGCAGCGCTGGCGCTGTCAATGGGGAGAACTGGATCTAGTCATCTATACTGCCAATCCGGCAAGTACCCAAACACCACTGGCTTTTGTAGAGGTGAAAGCCCGGAGCAGCGGTAACTGGGACACCAATGGGCTGCTTTCCATCACTTCTCAAAAGCGAGATAAGCTTTGGCGATCGGCACAATTCTTTCTAACCCAACACCCGCACCTAGCAGCCTTGCCCTGCCGATTCGATGTAGCGCTGGTTTCCTGTCGGCTTATCTCTGGTCAGGAGTCGCGATCGCCTCTGCTGAAAAAAACCTCAGTAGATATCGAAATTGGAAAGGCAGTGACGATCGATCGCCACTGCCTCACCCTTCAGCAGTATATTCCTGGCGCGTTTGACTAACGGCTAAATGACTAACGGCTTGCTAAAGGTTTATGCCAATGTCTCTGGACAGTATCCTAAGCCCTGAACAAACTGCATCCGAAACTCCTCGATCTCAGTGCGATCGGGGTTTCCGTGGGAGACGACAGCCACCTGATAGCGGCGCATCACCTCAACGGGCGATTGCCCTGTTTCTAGCCCCCACATTGCCATGCGCACTCGAATCTCAGGCTCGTAGGGAATGCCCAGTTCATTTAAAAAAGCTCGCAAGTCTCCGTCTTCTTGGGCATCTAAAGTGCCATCCAACTTAACCTTGACCACCCAGCCGTCGATTTGATGGATAACCGTCATGAAGCGAACTGGAAACCAGGGCATCCGATGCAGGTGTTCGACCACTCGTAACGTCAGGCTGGCATTCGCAAGGTAATAAATATATTCCATAGCGGACAGTCCTGGCAAATCCTACTCCTCTATAGTCACCGAAGATGAAGCCAAGCGGCTAGGGGAGAAATCCCACATCTCATAGGGAGTTTCACCCAACTTAATCCAGCTCCCGTCGCCCTTCCATCGCTCGTGCCAGCGTCACCTCATCGGCATATTCCAAGTCGCCGCCCATAGGTAGACCGAAGGCAATGCGGGTAACTTTGGTGAAAGGCTTGAGCAGCTGCCCGACGTAGAGCGTCGTCGTTTCGCCTTCCACGCTGGGGCTGATCGCCATAATCACTTCCTTAATGCTTTGCTTGCTGACCCGCCGCACGAGCTGGGTAATATTCAACTGATCAGGTCCCATGCCGTCCATCGGCGAAATCAGACCGCCCAGCACATGATATTTGCCGCTATATTCACGAGTTCGCTCCAGGGCAATCACGTCTCTAGAGTCACAGACAACGCAGATAGTGTAGGGATCGCGATTGGAGGCGCGGCAAATCTCGCAGACAGGTTCCGCCGAGAGGTGAAAACAGACCGAGCAAAAGCCTACCTGCTGTTTGGCTTCCAGCAGTGCCTGAGCGAGCGCCTGTACGTCGGCTTCAGGACGTTTGAGGATATGGAGTGCCAATCGCTGAGCCGTCTTAGGGCCGACTCCGGGAAGTCTCTGTAACTGCTCAATCAACCGAGCAAGGGGGCGTGTATAAACCGTCAGACTGCCTCCGAGTGCGTCTTTACAAGGCTTGATTCAGAACTCCATGATAGCGTTTGGGGGGCGATCGCGTTTCCCCGTCTAGCCGCTAATTTTAGGGATGATTGTTGAGAGGTGCCTATCCTTCAAAAGCCATCCCATGATGAAGAACTGCCAGCTACTTCGCCTCCATCCAGTTTTGTCCGGCGTGAATTTCGACTAGCAGCGGTACGCTCAGTTCTACCGCTGACTCCATAGCTGACTTAATCTGCGGCTGAAGTTCTGCCCACTCGTCAGGATGGACTTCAAACACGAGTTCATCATGCACCTGCAGCAGCAGATTGGCGCGGTAGGGCTTCAGCACTTCATGCAGCTTCACCATAGCGATTTTGATGATGTCGGCACTGGAGCCTTGGATGGGGGCATTAGCGGCGGCGCGCAGCATTTGGGCATCGTACTGATCGCGGGTTTTGATTTTGCCCAGGTCGATGCTGTGGGGATCTTGACCTCGAAGCGCCTTGAGATTTTCGCTGTTGAAGTTGAAATAGCGGCGACGACCGTGAATCGTGGTGACATAGCCATTGGCGATCGCCTCTCGCTGCATCTGCTGGAGATAGCCGAAGACCTGGGAATAGCGATCGTTGAAGCGTTCGATAAAGCCTTTGGCATCAGCAGATTTGAAGCCCGACTCGCGGGCAAACCGCTGTGCCCCCATGCCGTAAATCACGCCAAAGTTGATCACCTTGGCAAGGCGGCGCTCTTCGGAGGTGATGTTGTCCTTTTCAAACAGCAGTCGAGCAGTGAGGGCATGAACATCCTCATTTTTGCGGTAGGTTTCCAGCAGCACTGGCTCTTGACTCAGATGTGCCAGGATACGCAGCTCGATCTGAGAATAGTCGGCAGCCACCATTAGCCAGCCTGGTTCCGGCACAAAGGCGGCGCGAATTTGGCGACTAAATGCCGTGCGGATGGGAATGTTTTGCAGGTTGGGGTTGGAGGAGGAGAGCCGTCCCGTAGCGGTGATTGCCTGGTTGAAGTCGGTATGGACGCGATGAGTATCAGGACGCGCCAGCAGCGGCAGGGCATCCACATAGGTAGACTTGAGCTTGGCGAGGGTGCGGTTTTCGACGATCGCATCTACAACTGGATGATCGCCCTGAAGTTTTTCCAGGGTGGCGGCATCGGTGGAGTAGCCCGTTTTCATCTTGCGAGACTTTTTGCGATCGAGTCCGAGCTTCTCAAACAGCAGGTCTGCCAACTGCTTGGGCGAACCCAGGTTAAAGGTTTGTCCGGCGGCAGCGTAAGCCTGCTGGGCGATGTTGTCCAAGTCGGTTTCTAGCCGCTTCGAGAATTGCTGAAGGTAAGCAACGTCGATGCGAACGCCGACATATTCCATCTCTGCCAGGACAGGCTCTACAGGCAGCTCGACTTCTCGGAACAGGCGATCGAGTTCGGGGGTGGGCTGGAGGAGCGATCGCAAAATTGGCACGAGCTGAAACACAACATAGGCATCCATGCCGCAGTAGAGAGCCACCTGATCGATGTCAATATCGGCGATGTCTTTGCCTTTGGGCACCAGATCGGTATAGCTCTGAGACTTGAGGCTGAGATGCTTGAGTCCCAAATCGCTGAGGTTATGACTGCTCTCCGGATTGAGTACATAGCTTGCCAGCATCGTGTCAAACACTACGCCCTGAAGGTTCACCCCCTGACACCGCAGAATCAGGCGATCGAACTTGGCGTTTTGCAACGCTTTAGGATGGTCGGCACTTTCCAGAATCGGGCGCAGCGCCTCCAGCGTTTCAGCCTTGTCGAGGTTCTGACCCGATCGGTGCCTCAGCGGAATGTATGCCACCTGATCATATCCGGCTCCCCAGCAGCAGCCGATTCCCACTAGGTCAGCATCTCTGGGATCGAGGGCAGTGGTTTCTGTGTCCCAGGCGACGGGGGTGGCTGGATCTTGCTGCGTTTGCAGGAGCTGGATCAGGGTGGCTAGCTTTGCGGGGGTATCAATGACTTGGGGGGCGATCGCCGCTGTCACTAACTGCTGGCTGTCCTGAGTGTCTTCGGGGGTGAAGAACCAGGTGTCGTCGTTGAAGGAGGGACGAGGAGCCGGGAGCCGGGAGTCAGGAGTCGGGTCTACGGGTGAGTCGGCTGAGGATTCGCCGCTGAAGACGCGCTGAATTTTTTTGATTTGCCGTTGAAAGGTGCGTAGCTCTAGCTTTTCTAGCAGCGGATCTAGCTGAGTGGCATCGAAGCCTTGCAGCTTGCAGTCTTCAAGGTTGACTGCAACGGGCGTATCTAGATGAATCTGCGCCATGTATTGCGAGTGGAGAGCTGAGTCTTTGCCTTCCTCCAGCTTTTTCTTCGTCGCGCCTTTGATCTCCTCTAGCGAGGCGTAAACTTTTTCGAGAGAGCCATAGGTGTTGAGCAGGGTCACGGCTGTTTTGTCGCCAATGCCCCGCACTCCGGGAATATTGTCGGAGCTATCGCCACACAGCGCCTTATAGTCCACCACCTGCGATGGCAAGATGCCCATCTTGTCTTTGACTTCCTGCGTACCGAATTCTTTGGGCAGCGGCGTACCTTTGCCGAAGACCGTGCTGAGGTAGAGGATTTTCACCTGTCCTTCAGGGTCGATGAGCTGGAAGAGATCGCGATCGCCTGACAAGACCTTTACCTGAAAGCCGTCTTGACGGGCGCGGTGGGCGAGGGTGCCAATAATGTCGTCTGCCTCGTAGCCGGGAGCCGTCAGCACGGGCAAGTTTAGCGCTTGCAGCAATTCCTGAAGATTGAGCATATCGGGGGCAAAGTCTTCGGGGGCTTCGGGTCGTCCGGCTTTGTAGGTGTCGTCTGCCTCATGCCGATAGGTGGGGCCGCTGAGGTCAAAGGCGATCGCCAGATACTCCGGCTTTTCGGCTTCCAGGGTGTCTAGTAACGCCTTGAGAAACCCGTAGGAGATGCTGGTGGGGATGCCTGTGGAGGTGCGCAATCCGCCGTCTCGCCCTTTGGAGTGGGCAAAATACGATCGAAAGGCGAGGGAATGCCCGTCGATGAGGAGAATTTTGGGTGAACCAGCGGGAGCGACGGAGGACATAGGCGGCAGGATCAAATCGAGTAAGCCAAATCGAGAATAAGCCTACCGCATCTGAAGACGGCAGGGCTAGAACGCTTGTTCTGCTTCTCTATTGTACAAATTTGTGCAGATTTGATGCTGGGGACGATCGCGCCAAGAGTAAGACCTCCGAGGTTTTCAAAACCTCGGAGGTCTTGGTAGAGCTTGCCTATGGGCGGTCGCTCTCAGGTTTCTTTGCCTTCTTCGCCTGATGTTCTTTGACGGCTTGAGTCAACACATAGGTAGCAAGGCTGCTGATCGATCGGCTTTCTTCAGCAGCCCATTCTTCTAGTGCCTTCTGAATTTCTTCCGGCAGATATGCGGTTACGCGTCCGCGTGAAGCCATTGAACTCAGTCTCCTTTAGACCGTGAATCCTGCTGCCTAACCCACTCTTCTATTAATTCCGCAGCGACTTGACTCATATCCCTGTCTTGCAAAGCGCACAAGGACTTGAATCGAAGCTTTAGAGCTTTGTCAATATAAATCTTAAGCGAGTCTTGAGCCACGTCTAAGTCAAGCGTCAGGTTCCTTCTCAAAAATAGGGCACAAAGTAACTTATCTCTTGAATAGTCACTAAAGTAACTTGTCTCCTAGGAGACTAAGGTCTACAATTCTATTTAATCTAAAAAAGCTGAAAGCCAGCATTCCCAAGTTTCTCAGGCTCCGGGGTGCTGGCTCAGGCTCCATATTCTGCTGGAGACAAATTTATTATGACCTATCGAGATCGCCTTAACCATTGGGCGGTGATTCGGCTGCTGCCCAAAATGCAGCGCGTGGTGGTGGCGAGGTTCAAGAATCGATCGGATGCTGATGGCTATGTGATGACGTTGAGGCGGCTATTTCCTGACGGGGTGTTTGTGGTGGTGTTTGACCCGATCGGAGAGTAAGCCGTGTTTAGGCAGACAGCAAGCGACCTTGGGGTTCAGGAATCGATCGCCCCAATGCCTGAGCTGTTTCAATCCATTCCTGCATAATTACCTCTACGTTCTGAATTGCCTCAGCATAGGTTGAGCCGTTGGCTGCACATCCCGGCAGTTCAGGCACTTCTGCAATGAATGCCTGATCGACGTTGCTCCAATACAAAATAATTTCATAGCGAAGTGCCATCTTGACCTCCTAGCCTGTACTTGAGGATAACGACTTGACGCATTGCTGGATAAAAGGCGATCCCCCTAATCCCCCTTAAAAAGGGGGACTTTGAGTTAGAAAAGGGAAACTTTGAGTTAAAAAGGGGGAGTTTGAGCATATTTTGGTTCAATTCCCCCCTTTTTAAGGGGGGCTAGGGGGGATCATTAACGCTCGATCGCTTAACCGGGAAATATTGCAACGCTGCTAACTCAGCCGTTGAACCTTTGGACTCAGGTGACGCATCTCTGAACATAAGTGATGAGCTTTTGAGGTAAATCGCCCCACCTCCAACATTAACCGTCGAACCTCTGAACTCGGCGAATGAGGCTTTGAGGTGAATCGTTGAGGCTCTGAACTCGGCGGATGAGGCTCTGAACTCGGCGGATGAGGCTCTGAGGTGGAACGATGAGGCTCTGAACTCGGCGGATGAGACTTTGAGGTGGAACGATGAGGCTCTGAACTCGACGGATGAGGCTTTGGACTCGGCGAATGAGACTTTGAGGTGGAACGATGAGGCTTTGGACTCGGCGAGTGAGACTTTGAGGTGGAACGATGAGGCTTTAAACCTCATTCACCACAATATTTGCTGCCATCTAGCCATCCCCAAAGCTTTCATGCTACATCTGTAGCAAATTCTCTCCTAAATTTCCCCTACTCCCTACTGCCCATTCCCTACTTCTCCTCTTGCCTCCATGCCCTCCGATTTCTCTGGTCAAAACCTGCGCGGTCGCAACTTCAAGGGGCAAGATCTGACTGGGGCAAACTTCGCCAATACCGATATTCGAGGGGCAAACTTCACCAATGCGGTGCTGAGGAAGGCAAATTTTACAGGGGCAAGGGCAGGGGTTCAGAGGCGATGGATGATTGTTCAACTCGTCAGCTCTTTTTTGCTCTCTGGGGTGCTGACCTTCGTTTCAGTGCTGTTCAGTGCCGTATTTATTGCCTATTTCTTTACCTCTGATGCCATTCAGCAGTACACAATTTTTCCGGGTATTGCCGTTGTGTGCCTCAATGCTGTCACATTTTTGGCGATCGCCCGTCAAGGGTTGACCACTAAAGCTGCTGGGACAATTG
Source organism: Drouetiella sp. (assembly GCF_059504425.1). Lineage (NCBI taxonomy): Bacteria > Bacillati > Cyanobacteriota > Cyanophyceae > Oculatellales > Oculatellaceae > Drouetiella > Drouetiella sp. The sequence goes on along the minus strand of NZ_JCACIN010000040.1, from coordinate 132,799 downwards.
TGCTGGCTATGGCGATCGCCATAGCAGTCGCAGGGGCAGTCGCAGGGGCAGTCGCAGTCGCAGGCACAGTCGCAGGGGCAGTCGCAGTCGCAGTCGCAGGTACAGTCGCAGGGGCAGTCGCAGGGGCAGTCGCAGTCGCAGTCGCAGGGGCAGTCGCAGTCGCAGTCGCAGGCACAGTCGCAGGGGCAGTCGCAGTCGCAGTCGCAGGTACAGTCGCAGCCGCAGTCGCAGTCGCAGTCGCAGGTACAGTCGCAGTCGCAGTCGCAGTCGCAGTCGCAGTTGCAGTTGCAGTTTTGTTACTCAGCTTCTACGTAGCATGGCGAGCCAACAAAGGAGACGAAAAATTTGCGCTAGTTCGCAGCTTTGGCGTAGCGTTTGGGGCTTTGGGCGGCACAAGCTTTTGTGGGGCAGACCTCACCGCCGCCAACTTCACAGGAGCCAACCTCAAAAGCACAAATTCTAATGCCAGTAAGCAAAAGCCGACTATCCTCACCCATGCCTGCTGGAAAGATGCTAAAAAGCTCGATCGAGCCAGAGTCGGCGACTCGCTCCTGGCAAATCCTGCCGTCCGAGAATTACTCGTCACCCGCAACGGCTACAAAAAGTCTTATGTTGAAGCTAAAAACCTTCGAGAAGCCAATCTCTTCGGCGCTAATCTCAACGAAGCCGTCTTGAAATGGACTGATCTGAGTGGCGCTAACTTGCAGCGTGCTGATCTCCGAGGAGCCAATCTCACCGAAGCGCTGGTCATCGGTGCAGATTTGACGGGGGCTGCGCTCACCGGAACTTGTCTCCAGTCCTGGAACATCGACACTTCTACAGTCTTGAAAGACATCGACTGCCAGTATGTTTTTCTGCTAGAGCAGCCCAACGAGTTTGGCAGCCGAGAGCGTCGCCCCCATGATCCCAACAAAATCTTTCAGCCTGGAGACTTCGAGAAATATTTCAAAGAAGTCTTGGACACCGTACAAATCTTGATCCGAGATGGCATCAACCCTGAAGCCTTCAAAACCGCGCTGCAAACGGTTCTAGAGAAATACCCTGAAGCCACCGTCCAAGGCATCGAGGAGCAAGCTCAGGATGTATTGCTCACCCTTAAAGTTGCAGAAAACACAAACAAAGGAGAAGTTGAACAAGACTGGGATGCCGTTTACCAGATCCGATTAGCCGCCGAAAAAAGCGCCGCCTTGCTGGAGTGCGAACAGCGCCATAGCCAAGATCTCAAAGCCATTACCCTCGCCACCGTCACCAACCTTGGCACACTTTTGTCGAACCTCTCCATCAACACCACCGCAGAGAGTAAAGCCATGAACGACAGTACCGACTCTAGCCGCAATCTCACCGTTGACGGCAACCTCAACGCCACAGGTAGCACCTTCAACCTGGGCGAAATCAGCGGCAACGTCACCAACACCCTCAACCAGCTCCAAGCCACCGCCACCCCCGAAGCCGCCCAACTCGCCGCCCTGCTGAAGGAATTACAGGAAGCGATCGCCACCTCTGACCTTACCCCTGCCGACAAAACCGAAGCCCTAGAGCAAGTCAATACCCTGGCAAAAGCCGGACAAAACCCCGCAGACGGCACCCTAAAAAAGCTCTCCGGAACCGCCGTTAAAGTGATCAAAGGGACGATCGCTGCCCTGCCCGACACCACAAAACTCGTCGAAGCTTGCAGTAAATTACTTCCGGCGATCGTCTCTTTACTGGGACTGTAAGCCTTGGAACTGTAAGCCCTTCATAAAAAACACAGCGCGGATAAGCTAGATTGGGAGATCGCCGACCCTATCCAAAACAGATCTAGCTAAATCCTCCATGACTCCATCGGTTCCCGAAGAAAATCTCACACTTAGTAAGTTAGCTCAAGAGCTAGCGAGAGACTTAAAAGCTTTAGATGACAAGCTCTCCAAGCGATTTATTGAACTTGACCCAGACGGCTATTTTTTGATTTATCTCGATCGCCCCACTCAATTAATTTGCGCCAAACACTTCGCCAATATCATTGACGACAAAGGCTTGGCTTGCGACCCTGAAACGGGTAAGCCTCTACCTACCAAAGGCAAAGCTCAGCATACCCACACGGCAGTCTATACGGGACGGACGGCAAAAGAGCTTTGTATCAAGATTTTTGAAGAAACTCAGCCCTGTCCGATCGGCTACCTAGACCATGCGGCATATCTGGGTCGAGAGTTTTTGCGGGCGGAAATTGCGCTAATCAATGGCGAAGAATACGTCCAAGATTAGCAAGATGTCCACCGGACACATAGTTTATAACTAAGGTGAGGGCTTCCCGTACCCGAAACTTTTTACCCCGTCTCACTACTGCCATGATGGAGCTATACCGTTCGGAAGACGCTCAGCAAATTTTGCAAATTGCGATCGCCCGCCAAGCCGAAGTGGGAGAACTGACCCGCACCCAGCTTTTTGAGATTGCCGCCGAGCTAAACATTGCCCCTGCTGACATTCAAGCCGCCGAGCAGGAATGGCTGACCCGTCAAGGAGAATCAGTCGAGCGTAGTGCCTTTGATCTGCAACGACGGCATCGCTTTCAGCAGCGTTTCGCCAAATTTGCGATCGTCAACGGTTTCCTGCTGACCGTGAATTTCCTCAACGGCTGGGGAGTCGGATTCCTGGTCTATATCTGCTTATTCTGGGGGTTAGGCATGGCGCTTGATGCCTGGAAAACCTTCAAGTTAGGCGGCGAAGACTACGAGGAAGCCTTTCTTCGCTGGCGGCAGCGGCGACAGCTCAAAAAATCTGTCTCTAGCCTAGTTAATCGCGTGCTGAGCATTGGCTAGTGATTTAGTCAAATAAGAGTGGATGAGTGGATGAGTGGATGAGTTTTTCCCATCGACCCATCGACCCATCGACCCATCTACATCCACCCGTCAGTTAATAATTGGCAAACCGCTATTGGTATGACCGATTCTCCTCAGTTCCTAAAACCGCTCCAGCGGCGGTGCGTTTTGGTGTGTCAGCATCGCTCCTGTCTCCGCAACGGTTCGGCTGAGGTGTTAGCAGCGTTTCAGGCGACTGTCCCCAATGGCGTATTTGCCAGCGGCAGCGAGTGTATGGGGCAGTGTGCATCGGGAACCACGGTACACATCATGCCCGATAACTTCTGGTATTGCCGGATTAAGCCGAGTGACGTACCGACGATCGTGCAGCAGCATTTATGGAGCGATCGCCCGGTCGAATCTCTTCTCCACCCTCGTTTCCATCCTCCGGCAGAATGGCTCTAAAGTTCACTGGTCTGAAAGGGGCGCAGATTTTTGGATGCGATCGCTCTCTACGATCGTATGTACCTGCCAGCTTGGCTCAGTATTGGGATAATCCAGTCGGTAATGTCCGCCCCGGCTTTCTTGACGAAATGCAGCGCTCTTGAGCATGAGGCAAGCCACGTCTAAAAGATTTCGGGTTTCTGCCCAGGCGCGGAATGTGGGAATAGGATCGGGCAAGTCGAGTCGTAGGGTCGAAAGCGATCGCACCTCTAATAAAGCCTGACTCAGAGGCAAAGCCGCAAACTCCTGCTGCCAGCCTTGGACTTGAGCGATCGCCCCCTCTAAAGTTTTCTGCTCTCGACAAATTCCGGCGCTCTGCCACATCAAGCGAGGCACTTCCTGCCGCCAGTGACGAATTTGGGCTTCTGAGTCTCGCCATTCCTGTAACAAATTCTGGGTCGTGGAAGATGGCGGGAGTTCTGCCGATCGCCACTCTGGCAGCTCTAGCTTCGCTAACTGCGACCCAAACACCAGACACTCCAGCAGAGAATTGCTGGCAAGGCGATTGGCTCCATGCACTCCCGTACTGGCAGTTTCGCCGATCGCATAGAGTCCCGGAATGCTGGTGCGGCACAGCGTATCTGTGGTGATGCCCCCCATCCAATAGTGAGCGGCTGGGGCAACCGGAATCGGCTGCTGAAACACATCCACGCCCCATCGCTGGCAGACCTGAATGATGTTAGGGAAGCGATGGCGAATTCGGTCTGGGGCGATCGGTCGTAAATCTAGCCAGACGTGAGCTGATGCCGGATCGGCTGCACTTTGCAGGTGGCTAAAAATGGCGCGACTGACCACATCTCTGGGGGCAAGTTCACCCGCAGGATGATACTTAAAGGCAAAGCGATCGCCTTGGTCATCAATCAGATGCGCCCCTTCGCCCCGCACGGCTTCGCTGATCAGAAATCGCGGTGCGCTTGGAACCGTTAGCGCGGTCGGGTGAAACTGCATAAATTCCAAATCGCGGAGCTGTGCGCCTGTCCGCCATGCCATCGCTACGCCGTCGCCCGTGCTGACATCGGGATTGGTGGTTTGGGCAAAGACCTGTCCGCCACCGCCTGTCGCCAGCAGCACGGCTCCTGCCCGTAGCCAGATAATTTGCTGTCCCTGCGGTTCTTGATACTGTGATGCTTGATACTGTGATTCTTGATAAAACAGCCGCACTCCCTGACAGCCGTTCTCCTCCATCCACAGATCCAGCACAAAGCTCTGGGGAATCACCCGAATATTTTTGCGGCTTAAAACCTGTGCCGTCAGCGTTGTCACCATGGCGCGTCCGGTGGTGTCAGCAGCGTGCAGCACCCGCCGCCGAGAGTGTGCTGCCTCTAGAGTCATGGCTAGCGCGTCTCCCTGGCGATCGAACCCCACGCCCATTTCCACCAGTGAGCGCACACATTCCGGGGCTTTTTCCACCAGCAGCGCCACGGCTTCTGGCTCACACAGCCCTGCCCCTGCCTTGAGGGTGTCTTCGATATGGAGCTGCGGCGAGTCATCTGGAGCGATCGCTGCCGCAATGCCGCCTTGTGCCCAGTCGCTTGCCGAGAGCGCCAGCGTATCTTTGGTGAGTAGCCCTACCTGAAGGTGCGGAGGCAAACAGAGGGCTGCATAAAGTCCGGCAGCACCGCCGCCAATAATCAGCACATCGAAGGGATTGGACGATAGATCGGTAGACAGAAGAGTTGCAACGCGATCGGGCACGATATTTAACCTACATAGCAACCGCCAAGGCGGTTAGGACGGGGACATTTTTGGATGAATTAACCTGAAGTAATTATTTTGAAAAAGTAGGCGTAGCCTACTTTTTCAAAATAATTACTTGGTTTTATTAAATTTGCGATCCTAAGCAAACTGGCGACAGCCATAGCAACAGGGTTTTGAAGCAGCATTTTGAGAATATAAAAAATTGCCCCTACAGAACCGTGGGCTTGGCTACCGTAAAGCTAGCAAGCACAACGCACAGGATGGGGGCAATTCTTGAAAGTAGTCTTGAGAAAAGTAGTCTTGAGAATTTGAAGACGGCCTTAAACCGCGAATCAGCTTAAGAGACTCTTAGCGATAGATACCATTATTGTAGCGATCGGCACCCTCTACAAACGTAGCTTCTGGCGCAGAAACCGTTAGTTTGTCAAGATTTTTGGTCAGGATATCCTTCTGGCGATCGGTCAAGCCAGGGATTTTTAGCACGTCATCGACGGTATCAAAGGGCGCGTACTTGATGATTGCCTTAGCAATGCTGGGATACATACCGGGATATTGGGTAAAAGCCCGCACATTCGTGTTGTTCAAATCAATTTTTTTACCAAAATCAGTCGCTAGCTTATCATCAGCGCTGTTCCGGGCTTCGGCTAAGACCAGAGATGAAGTATTGAAGCTAAGAACGTTAAACCCTGCTGCGTTTGCGGGTTGAGCGATGCCTAGCCCTCCCAAACAGCTAATCGCCAGCGCGATCGCCATCACCATGCCAAAGAATCGTTTCATTAAAAAGCGTCCTCCCAATTTCGACAAACCAAAATTCATATGTAAGCCCGTACACACAGCTATCTATATAGAGCCTACCACTTTCGACACCTATTTAACGTGAGATTAATTTGAGTCCAGACCGCACTCTTTCACTGGACGTTATCCCACAGACTTTCTGGGTATTCTAAGGACAACTTATTGTCCGTACAGACCGCTCTGTAGAAAACAATCTACCGGAAGTAAATTTATGGGAACGCGCAATCGTCCGATCGCTGATGCGGCTGCCAAGCGAGAAATTGAGCAGTTTCGTCAAGAGATGGATCACAAGCTAGAACATGCGATCGACCATCACGAATTCAAGATGGTATACATCGGCATTGCCACACTGATCGCATTTGCCGCCGCAATTTATGCCGCCTGGAAGCTATAGCGACAGTTTTTAGGGGCATTGCTTAATCTCAGTCGATCGCAAAGCTTACGTTCGATCTCCCCAACCCCCTTAAAAAGGGGGCTTCAGAACTCAAAGATCCCCTTTTTTCTAGCGTGAGCTTAATCTGGGTGTGAATTTTTTTGAAAGGGACGCGGAGCGCCCCTTTCAAAAAAATTCACACCTGAAATCAGCAGCGCCTTTTTAGTGAATATTTTAGAAAATATGCTGACCAACCTCTGGTATGCCGTTGAATTTAGCGCGGTGCTTGCCCAACAGCCCCGGCAAATTACGCTGATGGGCAAAGAATTTGTGCTGTACCGAGACAGTCAAGGGAAGGCGATCGCCCTAGACAATCGCTGTGCCCATCGCTCGGCGGCTCTGGCGCTGGGTCGAGTCGAGGGCGACTGTCTGCACTGTCCCTATCACGGCTGGCAGTATCAGGCGGATGGAGTCTGTGTCAACATTCCGGCAAATCAGCTTGGCATGGAAATTCCAAAACGCGCCCGCGTGGAGCCATACCCAGTGCAGGAGCAAAACGGATTTATTTGGCTGTTTGTCGGCGATCTTCCTGAAAGCCAGCGTCCGTCTCTTCCCGAACTGCCGCAGTTTGCCCCTAACTTCACAGAGTGGCATCAATCGATCGATGAGTTTTGCTGGAACGCAAACTATAGCCGCGTGATTGAAAACAATGTGGATGTTTCCCATCCTCCCTTTATTCATCGAAAATTGGGTCAGCGGGTCAATCAAGATGCCACGATTCAGCTTTTGCAGGTCGAGCCAGTTCAGGGGGGAGCCAGCGTGACGCTAACTGCCAAACTCGCTAAGCTCAAAGGCTTTTGGCAAATGCTGGTGGCACAGCAGGAGGAATTTGGCTCCACGCGTCGTCATAGCTTCTATCTCCCCAACTTCACCACCTTGGAACTCAATTTTGGCAAGTTTAAACTTGCGTTTTTAATGGCGCATGTTCCTGTCTCTGAAACCGTTACCGTTACCAAATCAATTATTCTGCGAAACTTCTTCAAGTGCCGATTATTCGATCGCAGCACCAACCAGTTTGGACGCAAGCTGCTCCGAGAAGATGAGGCGATCGTGAAAACACAGGTGCTCCAGGCGATCGGCACAAACCGCGAGCTGTTAGTCGCCTCAGATGCCATGATCCTGGCTTACCGCAAGCTCCATAAAGAACATGCCGACAAATACCCCACTCTCCACCCCTGAAGCAAGAATTGTTCTAAAATGGTGAGCCTGAGCTATGCCTAGACCTTGCTATGTTGAGACTGACAGAAATAAAGCTGCCGTTGGATCATCCTGAAGGGGCGATCGAATCCGCCATCCTCAAGAAGCTGCAAATTGCTCCAGAAGCGCTAATTCGCTACTCAATTTTCAAGCGTAGCTACGATGCCCGGAAGCGAGAAGACATTATTCTGGTCTACATTCTGGATGTAGAAACGACTCAGGAAAAGCAGATCCTTCAGCGACTCAGGAAAGATCAGCATGTGGTCGCCACACCTGACATGAGCTACCACTTTGAGGTGCAAGCCCCCAGGGACGCAATCAGTGAGGCAATGCGCCCGATCGTCATTGGCACAGGGCCTTGCGGTATGTTTGCGGGTTTGATGCTGGCGCAAATGGGTTTTCGTCCCCTCATCCTAGAACGCGGTAAAGCAGTGAAAGAACGGACTGCCGACACCTTTGGATTTTGGCGGAAAAAAGGGCTGAACCCTGAGTCAAATGCGCAGTTTGGGGAAGGCGGCGCGGGCACCTTTTCTGACGGCAAACTCTACAGTCAGGTAAGAGATTCCCAGCACTACGGACGCAAGGTGCTGACCGAACTCGTCAATGCTGGAGCCTCTCCAGAAATTCTGTACATCAACAAGCCCCACATCGGCACCTTCAAGCTGGTCAAAATTGTTGAGAATATCCGCAACACGATCGTCTCTCTAGGCGGCGAAATTCGCTTTCAGAGTCGTGTGGAAGACTTGGACATTGAGGAGGGGCAAGTTCGCGGCGTGACGCTAGCCAGCGGAGAATATATTCGCAGCGATTACGTCGTTCTGGCAGTGGGGCACAGCGCCAGGGACACCTTTCAAATGCTGTTCGATCGCGGTGTCTATATCGAAGCCAAGCCGTTCTCTATTGGCTTTCGGGTCGAGCATCCCCAGTCCTTGATCGATCGCTGTCGGTTTGGCACCCATGCCGGACATCCGCTGCTGGGCGCTGCTGACTATCGGCTAGTCCACCACTGCTCCAACGGGCGATCGGTCTACAGCTTTTGTATGTGTCCGGGGGGCATGGTGGTGGCTGCGGCATCAGAGCCGGGGCGAGTCGTCACCAACGGCATGAGCCAATATTCCCGCAACGAGCAAAATGCAAATAGCGCGATCGTCGTGGGCATCACCCCAGAAGATTATCCCGGTCATCCTCTGGCAGGGATTGCCCTACAGCGGCAGCTAGAAGAACGCGCCTTTGAGTTGGGCGGCGGCACTTATGAAGCTCCAGGACAGCTCGTAGGTGACTTTATCGCCAATCGTCCCTCTCAGGCGCTAGGTACCGTTACGCCCTCCTACACTCCTGGCGTGCATTTGGGCGACCTAAACGAGAGTTTGCCAGAGTACGCGATCGCTGCCATTCGGGAGGCGCTGCCTGCCTTTGAGCAGCAAATCAAAGGATTTGCCATGGCGGATGCCGTCTTGACTGGGGTTGAAACCCGCACCTCATCGCCGATTCGCATCAAGCGCGGAGAAGATTACCAGAGCTTAAACACAGCAGGGCTTTACCCAGCGGGAGAAGGAGCCGGATATGCGGGCGGCATCCTTTCGGCGGGGATTGACGGTATCAAGGTTGCCGAGGCAGTTGCCCTCAAGATTTCGGGGGGTGCTGTCGCTCAACTCTCAAGCAGTGCGCTCTGAATTAATTTCGTCGCAAGCCGATCGCCCCGGACAGGTCTGTGGCTAACGGCAAAGATCACGGCTTCCCCCTGACGTAATGAGACAATTTCTGCTTGCGACTGCATCCGGGGGCGCTGCATCTTATTTAGTTTGGCGCTGGAGATAGGGATAGTTCAAGGGGATAAGATCGATCGATCGGCTTACTGTGTTGGGATTCCTAATTCTTTGCAGTCGCGATCGGGGTTGACTTTTGCGCTTGGTGGTAATTTGGTTTTGCAAAGCTTGACAAATCTGAGCTTGGTACCTCTGAGGTCAGCACGGCTGATGTTAGCACGGCTGATGTTGGTATTGCTGAGGTCGGCACCTCTGAGGTTAGCACTGCTGAGGTCTGCAGCGCTAAGGTCTGCAGCGCTGAGGTTAACATCGCTAAGGTTGGCACGGCTAAGGTTGGAACCTCTGAGGTTGGCACTGCTAAGGTTAACATCGCTGAGGTCTGCACTTCTGAGGTCTGCACTTCTGAGGTCTGCACCGCTGAGGTCGGCTCTTGCCAGGGAAATTACAATCTGCGTTTTAGCTTCTCCCTTCTTAGGCTCGATCGCAATTAGCTTTAACTCTGATAAAAATCCAATCACTTGCCCCTTTCCGTTTCCGTCTAAGCTAGGGTCTTTCAGCAGCGCTAGCGTGGATGCTCTCGTCACACTCTGTAAGTCCTTATCCTCTTTGATTTTGCCGTCTAGGAAAACAGTTGTGAGCTGGCTCAAATAGGTCTTAATCGCCTCTTGCTGTCGAACCGCTTGATCCTGTTTATCCTTTTGCTCCTGGTAAGACTGGGTTGCGTACCACACCACCACGGGAATTAACAGAACCCCGATCGCCTCAAAGACTGGGCTAAGCCTCTCGACAATTTGGAAGAAGGCTGCGCGTTCAACCAGATTAGCCCCAGGCTCCCAAACCCGCTTCTCCAACATAAGGAACGGTTGATTCAGGAGGGAGGCAACCCAGCGCCAGCCCTTTAATCTTGCCGCCTGTTCTTTCTCTAATTGGAGCTTGGCTTCATTCCAGTCTTCCTCTGATGTGCTGCGTCTGCTACGCGATCGCCATAGCTCATGTGCCCTCTCTCGAATGGCTTCCTCCGAAATAGGCGCAAGGGGTTTTGTACTCTTTGTCTTTTTGGAGGGCTTTGGAGCGGTCATCGCGTATTTCTTTTCATGAGGCTATGCCTACTATTCAACCAGACGAAGTGCATGGGGATTCCGATCGTTGTTCGGTGATGATTCTCGGTCTAGTAATGCGCGCTTGCGCTCAACCCCCCATCGGTATCCGCTCAGCTCTCCATTACTGCGAACCACACGGTGACAGGGGATAGCGACTGCGAGTTTGTTTGCGGCACAGGCCGTCGCAACGGCTCTTACGGCTGTGGGACTGTCAATCTGTTGGGCAACTTCTGTGTAGCTTACAGTTGTTCCGGGTGGGATGGTCTGCAACGCTTTCCAAACTCGCTGCTGAAAGGCAGTGCCCTGGACATCTAGCGGCAAATCCAGCCCACGATCGGGGGTTTCAATCAACGCCATCACCTGCGCTACCCAACCGGAAAAGATCGCGTCTGATTCACGAATCTGGGCGTTAGGAAATCGACTCTGCAATTGCTCAGTCAAAGCCTTGGGGGTATCGCCAAAATCGATCGCGCAAATGCCCTTTTCTGTGGCTGCAACTAAAACCCAGCCCAAAAACGATCGCTCGATCGCAAACTGAATTTCAACATCTGCTGCCCCTGCCTTATATTGACTGGGTACCATACCTAACATATCGATCGCTCCTTCATAAAAATGGCTATTGGTGCCAAACCCTGCATCATAGAGGGTTTGAGTCACGGATCTCCCCTGTTGTAGACCGTCACGCACTCGCTTTTGTCGCTGGGCGATCCCATAGGCCTTGGGCGTGACTCCCACAATTTCCTTAAACAGCCGTTGAAAGTGATATTGGCTTAGTCCTGCAACTGCCGCCAATTCGCTCAATGAAAGCGAGATTTCTGAGGCTTCAATCTTTTTGCAGATTTTAGCGATTAACTGCACCTGCTCCGCGCGTGGCGATGTGGTGTTGGGTTGACACCGCTTACAAGGACGAAAGCCTGCCTGTTCGGCTTCGCTACAGGTTTGAAAAAAGTAGACATTATGGCGACTTGGCAATCGCGAAGAACAAGCTGGACGGCAGTAAACGCCTGTTGTTTTGACGGCATAGACAAAGGCTCCATCCGCCTGACGATCGCGGTTTGCTAATGCCTCCCAACGCAGTTCGTCTGTCGAAAAGAGTTCACCTGTCGCGCTTTGCATGATACGCTCTCCTAGAAATCGGCTAAAAATCGGCTAAAAAATAGTCTGCCTCTACCCGAAAAACCAAGCTCAGTCCGCCTTCAATCCTGATGTTACGGATTGGGGGAGCCAACTGCCATCTGATTCTTGCGGTCTAATTCAGCGGTCTAATTTAGCAGAGCCGATCGCGTAACCCTGCGTAGGTTGTATCATTCTTTTCTATGAGTAGAACCCTCTCTAAGCGAAAAACGATTGCCCAGATCTTAATTAAGTTTCGGCTGCTGTGGCTGATTCTAGTTGCGTTTTTCTTGCTCTCAGGCTGCGTTCGTGATGATATCAGCATTCGATTTAGCGATGCCAATCATGGAAGATTTGTGCAGCAGATTCGCATTGCTCAGCCTGTTACAGAATTGGAAGGCGTGATGGCGATCGCTTGGCTAGAGCGGCTGGAACACCAGACCGAAAGCCTGGGCGGATGGGTACAGCATCCTGGTAGCCAGGAGAGCATCCTGACCCTTCCTTTCTTCAATGTCAAAGATCTAGAAACCAAGTTTAATCAGCTATTTGCATCAGAGTTTGAGACTGGGTTTGACATGGGAAAGCTCAAAAATAACAAGTTTAAAGATAATGAGCGTGAAGCCTTGCCGACGATCGCCTCTCATCTCAAAATGCGATCGGGTAACTGGATTTTCTGGCAGCGAATGGTTTTGGACTGCGAGCTAGATCTGCGATCGCTCAATGAGATCTTTGTGAGAGGCGTTTCAGAACCTGGCGCGAGTTCGGGGATGGCAAAGGTGGCGATCGATCCGCGCCAAATCTTGAGTTTGGAGTTTCGCCTCAGTACGCCTTGGGGTGCGCGGGCGCTGGAGACGGCTCATACCCCGGCGCGGCGCAGTCAGGGACGGCAGCTCATCTGGAAGCTAGAGCCAGGAGAAATGAATCATATTGCCGCCATCTTTTGGGTACCCAGCCCAATCGGCACTGGTGCAATGCTGATTGTCTTTTTGATGCTGATCGGACTATACATCAAGGCTCAATCTCCCAAAGTTTTAACGGACTCGTAGCTAATTTTCCCTTGCGCGTTCCGTGGCAACGCTTCAACGATAACCCAGCGTTTTGGCTGCTTGAACCGACTAAGACGCGAAGCGATCGCTCCTTGAATCTGAGCTACCTCCACTTCTGGATGGCAAGGCACATAAACAGCCGTTACTCCTTCTCCCCACTGGCGATCGGGCAAACCCACTACACAGACATCGGCGACCAGACCCGTTGCCCGAATGGCAGCTTCAACTTCGTCGGGAAAAACATTTTCGCCGCCTGTGATGATCTTCCGGCTGGCGCGCCCCACGATATGCAGATAGCCTTCTGCATCAAGGTAGCCTACATCATCGGTTTGAAATGTCGTTTGGGGAAGTGCGCCCCAATTGCCGTAATAGCCCAACGCTAAGGATGCAGACTGAATGGCGATCGCTCCTACCTGTCCCCGCTCCATAGGCTGATTTTGCGGATCGACAATTTGAATTTTGGCATGGGGTAAAGCCCTGCCGCTGCCTGTTTTTCCTGCCAGGAAGTCTACAGGCTTCAGCGTTGCTACCTGCGAGGCGGTTTCCGTCATGCCATAGGTCGGCGCTAGCTGAATCTGATGCCGCCTTGCTGCCGCTAACAGGTCATCCCAGGCAGGCGCACCGCCCAATAGCACTGTGCGAAATTGAGACAGCCACGCGATCGCCTCTGGGTCTTGTAATAGGCGCTGGAGCTGGGTAGGCACGAGGGAGATAAAGAAGTCGGTTGGGTCAAATTCAGGCGGCTGTTTGAAATCTAGCTGCTTGAACGGCACGATCGCTAGCTTGCCACCTGTGAGGAGCGATCGCAGCATCTGCATTAATCCGCTGACATGATAGAGCGGCAGCGTGCAGCAGGAGTTGATGGTATCAGACTCAAAGTGTTGTTGAAATCCCATCACGGAAGCCGTTAGCGTTTGCCAGGTGTGGACGGCAAAGCGCACCTGTCCAGAAGACCCACCTGTAGGAATCATGATCCAGCCAGGTTCTGGGAGTTTCCCCTTCTTCGACCTTACCCCCTGAAATTCTTTTACCTCTCCCAGAATTACATCTGGCTGAATCTGCTCAAACACTTGCTGCCACTCCGCTTCAACCCAATGAGGATTACCCAAAAAAATCGGGCACTGCGCAGCACAGGCAGCAATAAAGCCTGCCACAAAATCCGCCGGATCGGGTTCAGCCAGCAGCACAGTCGGAGGTTTGCGATCGCCTTCCTGCATCAAGGTCTGCAACTGATCTTCTGCCCGTTTTGTCAGGCTGTGGCAGTCAAGTCCAATCAGCCAGGAATCGCGAGAACGCTGCCGTAGAAGTGCGATCGGAGAAGTCATGGCTGCTATTAAACCATGTATGGCAACCGCCAAGGCTGTTAGGACGGAAACATTTTCGGTGGGGCGCGCAGCGCCCCACCGAACATATCCTAAGTAAACTGGCGACAGCTACGTTAACTCAACCCCATAGCAATTAATCCTGAGCAATCAACCTGGTATCAACCCAGCAATTTGTCGGCTTTTAGCTCTCATTTAGCTTCAGGGAAAAAGAAGAAATTCTTAAGATAGGCTAATTTTTGTGCTTTTAGCTACAGAAATATATTAGGATTATATTAACAAAAAATATTCTTCTAAGAATTTAGCGTTTGGTACGAGAACTATGGCTACTGCACTTCATTTCAACCTGGACGAAATCGACGCTCAGCATCGGGCAGCGATCGCGGCTTCCTTGACCCGTCGTCTAGAAGTCGCTAAAGCGGCTCAGAATTTTCAGCTCATTGCGCTGTTAGAGCAAGAACAGCAACAGCTAGGGCTAGTCAAAAAACAGCATGGCTTGGCTCTTGTTGCCAAAGTCAAGCAGGTCTGGAATTCTTGGATGGATGCGATCGCCCATCACTCCATGCTTTCAATTGACCAAATTATGAGCGATTCTGGCACTGTTCTATGGCGCGCTTACGATCCACGCACAGGCAAAACGCTTTATGCAGAGTCTGAGTCTGAGGTCTTGCAATGGATCGAAGACAATGATCTAGGGCGGTAAGCTTTGGCTAACTCATTCAAGGGATGATTAGCATAGCCCTACGTAATTGAGTTAGGACGAGTTATTTTTTGAGAGCCGCGCGGAGCGCGGCTCTCAAAAAATAACTCATTGGATCTAAGCGCGTAACGCTACACCAGCTAATCATCCCCTGAATCTGCTGAAGTTTCGGCACGTTCGCACTGCGAACGTGCCGAAACTATTGGCATCCTATGCTTCCACCACTAACCGATCGACTGGGCGGGCAATGCAAGACAGGATGTAGCCCGCTTCCTGATCCGCTGCGCTGAGGGCAATAGGCTGACCCGCATACTGCACCTGACCTTCACGCGCCATAACCTTGCAGGCACCGCAGGAACCCACCCGGCAGGCGTTACGAATCGGGATGCCTTCCTGTTCTGCAAGCTCTAGAACAGAAGTATTGCCATCGGCTGGAACGCTGCGATCGGAGTTGGCAAACTTAACCAAGGGCGCAACTTTAACCGAGGTATTCCCCCCTAAAGGACTGGGCAGTAGATCGGGTGACTTGCTTTGACCATTGCGGCTGGGCGCGATCGAACTCTGAGCAGGCGCAGTTTTAGAAGGAGCTGTTTTGCTGACTTTAGACAAATTGGCAGCGCTGATAGTAGATGTATCCTGAGCAGAGACGGCAGGAGCAGTTTTTGCGGCTGGCTTGCCTCCAAAGCTTTCTTGCTTGTATTGCTGCATCGGAAAGTTGACGGACTCCAGCAAAGATTTGAAGGTCTGGACAAAGCCATCAGGGCCACAGGCATAGACTGCGCGATCGAGCAAATCGGGCACAACCACATGCAGCATAGATTTGGAGATCCGTCCCGTTAGTCCCAGCCAGGGATATCTCGCAGAAGGCTGAGTCGTGGTGATTGCCAAACGGAAATTTGACATTTGAGCCGACATCATCGCCAGCTCATCTCGAAAAACAATGTCCTCAGGCTTGCGGGCGCTGTGCAGAAATACAACGTCGCAATCTGCCAAGGTATCCTGTACCCACCGCGCCATTGACATCATCGGCGTGATACCGCTGCCTGCCGAAATCAGCAGGATCTTGGGTGGTAGATCGGGTAGACAGCTAAAGTGACCGAGCGGGGTACCCACAAATTTGACGCGATCGCCCACCTTAAACGAGTTATGCAGCCAGCTAGAAACCAATCCCGGTCGCACTTCTGGATGACCAGAGACTTCACGCTTCACGGTAATATGAATTGCATGGGGACGGGTTGGAGAGGAAGAAATTGAGTAGGGGCGAAGAATAGGCTTGCCGTCAATCTCAACCTCTAAGTTAACAAACTGTCCGGGCTTATAGTTAAACGTCACGGGCGGCTCGGCAACAAAGCAAAACGTTTTGACATCGGGCGTTTCGTCAATGATTCGGCAGCATCGTACCTGCAAATCACCTGATGTCCACTGGGGTTCCATTGCGGTAAGCGATAAGTCTCCCTCTGCAGCAGCAGGCGATGGCGGCTCCATCTCTTCAATGTGAATATAAGTCTCCCCAATTTGGAGCAAGTCTCCTACTCGCAGCGATCGCTTATCGTTCTCCTCAACTAGCTCTCCATTTAGCGATGAGCCGGAGGTGCTGCCATCATCCATAAAGTAATAGGTGCCATCCTGATAAATAATTTTTCCATGCACTCGGCTAACCTCTTGAGCAGACAGAACCAAGTCGCAAGTTGCATATCTTCCGATTACCCACTCTAGCTGTCCGGGACGAGACTGGGTCAGAATATGAGTTCCAAATTCTTGCTGCTCGAAGTTCACCGATTTGAGTTTTAACATATGTAGTCTCCCAGATAGTTTGTGTAGGATGGCGGTGCCGAAGCAGAACTCTTAAAGGAGATGCAAGCTAACGTCGCCGTTTTTGAGGGGGAACAGAGCGAGCAATCGTTCGGTTGGCAGGTTTAGCAACGGTTCTTGCCAGAGTTTCCGAATCTCCATCCGTAGCCGATCGCTCGGTAGAAGCGACCAATAGCTCTGGACGAGTGGTGGCGATCGTCTGGATGGCCGTAAAGTGATCAGAGTCTTGAATCTGGAGATCTTGACGCAGTTTTTTGCAGAACTCAAAACTTTGGGAAGGATCGGTGACGCGCTGTTCCAGCAAGTCTTGCACCACGCCTGTGTAGGTCTGCAACTGGAGCTGCTGCGAGACAGCCAACAAGACTTTTGCCAGTGTATACACCTCATTTGAGGTTAATTCTTCGAGAGAACGCCCATCCAACAGCTTTGGATCGATCGGGAACTGCTGGAGCTGCTTTCTTAGGCTGGTAGACATACTCTCCCGATTGTATTGAGCATGAGTCCGGCTCAGCGTTCGGTAAAGCCAGATTGCGCCCACCAAAACAACCAGCGCATTGAACCCCAGCAGGAGATAGGTTGGCAAGCGATTGAGGGATGGACGCGCACCATAGGAAAAGAACGTCCAGAAGGATATGGCAGTGAATAGTGTAAAAATAACGTGCTGAGCCTGTTCAGCTGAAGCAGGTTTCTTTCGCCATACCGTATATCGACGATAAAGCTTTTCTAAAATCAATCCCCAGACAAAAGTTATGGAAAGCAGAATGGCATAGGTGATGAATACGGCAATAAACTTGGGAATACCGATAGAGTGACCCTGAATGTAAAAGCCTGGATCAAATACTCTGCTCAGTAAATCTCGCTCATGCGTCCACATACCTGTGAAGTAGTAATCCCAATTTCCAGAGTACAGGTAATAGTACAGATAAAAGCCAATGACCATACCTAGATAACCATACTGCACCAGTCGCCGACCCGGTTTTTGCAGCTCTTGCCAGTAGGTTTTTTCAGCATCAATGTCGATACAGGGCAACTTGCAGCCGACGCAAGCACTCTGTTCTTTCCCAGTTTTGGGGTCTACTGTGCGGCACATTGATTGGGTAATACTGGGCTTTGGCGTAGTGTGCGCCTTGCTGCCCATCAGCGATCGCGGACCCGTGTAAATCATTTGTACAGGAGCCATCGGACAAAAGTAATTGCACCAGCTTTTCCCTGCGTAGAGATAGCCAATGAGCATAGCAGAAGCGATCGTCCCGATTAAAAAATAGGCTAGAGCGGTGCGATCGCCGTTGACAAACAGAATTCGTAGCCCCAGCCCCAGAAAAAACAGCCCAGACTGCACATACAGATGATTCTTTCCTAGCCAGGAATTCTCGCCAATTGTTACCAATTCGTACCGCACTGCCTGGGTGACTGGATCAATAACCTTGCGCTTACGCTGCATCCCCAAAGCGCGCGGAATCTGAGATAAAAAGGAGAGCGGGCAAATTCTTCGCCAAAACTCATGTCCAAATACCAGCAGAATAAAGATGCCTGCGGGCACAATCATTGCCCACCACATCAAAACACTCATCGAGTAAGATTCCTGCGGTAAACAGGTTTCTCGAATCTTGACGCACTGATCGAGATTGATGTGAAAGGGGCTAGCTAAGTTATCAGGATGGGTAAAGTGCGGCGTAATGGGGTCATAAAACAAGGATGCAATTAGCAGCAGCCAGCCCAGCGTCAGGAGCCACCGGACTCGGTGCATTGTGGTTTCTGGAACTTTGTTTAGCATCTGGATGTCTCTCTACGGGTAAGCTTCTCGTTACTTGGAAATCAGCATCAGTGGATGCTTTTATGGATTTTGCAAATCTCTAAGCGGATGGTTGAAAAGTTTAACTATGGGTAGCGAAACGTTTCAGATCCCCCTCAATCCCCGTGCTATCGCGCCGCTGCGCTAGAAAAAAGGGGAACTTTGAATTCATTTCGCCCCTTTTTAAGGGGGGCAGGGGGATCAACAGGTGCCTAAAATCACAGCCGACCACTTTTCAAACATCCTCTAACTTTTCAAACCTCTAACTTTTCAAATCTCTAACTCTGCCACTTTTAAGGGATAGCACGGGAACTAATCTGCCAGATTCGCAGTTGATTCTCTCGGTTCACTCCCACGAGATAGCGATGATTAGGGCCGAGGGCAACCGCAACATCTTGACCGCACTTGCTAGGCAACGTGGTCATCAAACTGCCTTGGGGACTCCAGACGCGGATGTTGCCGTCATTGTGAACGGTGACCGCGTGCTGTTTTCCTAGCAGCGTTGTCACAAGCTGGGCAGAATTCTGAGGGAATGCCCGCATCAGACCTTCTTGCTGCAAATCCCAAACCAGCGTCCGATCTTCGCCAAAGCTAAAGAGCATATGATCATCTGCCATACGGAGGCTAACGATCGCCCCTTTATGTCCGGCAAAGGTGCGACGGAGCTGCCCAGTTTGCAAATCCCAAAGCTGCAAATCGCGAGTACTGCCAGCCGTCACCAAACGGTTTGAATTGCCGCCGTAAGTCATTGCCGTTACCGGATTGTCGGTAGCCAAGCTGCGCAAAGGCGCTCCAGTTTGCAAATCCCAAACTCGCAGGGTTCCATCCTCACCGCTGCTGGCGATCGATTTTCCATCGGGACTCATCGCCACGGCTGCCACGGCTCCCGGATGCGCTTCAATGCTCCAGAGCAGCGTTCCGAGCGTCGTGTCCCAAAGCCGCAGGGTCTGATCTTTGCCGCCGCTGACTAATAGACGACCGTCCTGACTCATATCCAAAGCTGTCACTATATCCCTGTGCCCTGACAGAGTTTGCAGCGCCGCTCCGGTGGGCAGAGCCCAGAGACGCAGGGCATGATCCGCCTCTGCCGTAACTAGAAAACGGTTGTCTGGCGCAATCAACATGCGATCGACATTCGAGGGCAGCTTCATGTCATGCACCAGAGTAATGTCTTTTTCTGAGCGGGAGACAAAATGCTCTGCTTGAGACAGCATTGCACCCGCCTGTTCAATTCGGCTAGAGCCATACCATCCGCTCAATAGCAGCAGCGCTGCGACCGTGGGTTTCCAAAGCTGCCGAATAGATAGACTCTGCTTTAAAGACCGCCCTACAGGTTTTTGCTTCACCGGGCGCGATCGCAAATTTACCAAAACCTCGGCAGCACTTTCGTAGCGCTGTCGGGGATGACGCTGCACCATTCGGCTTAGAATTGCAGCCAGGTGAGGATCGATCGATTGCCCTTGCAAATGAACCTGCCAATCTAGCTCACCCGAAATCGGATTTTGCTGAAAATCTTGCGGGTGAACGCCTGTCATCATCTGAATAATCGATACGCCCAAAGCATAAATATCGCTACCAAACTCTGCCATGCCCAAGAGCTGTTCATCTGGCATGTATCCCGGAGTGCCAATGGCAATATCAGCGCTAGGTGCATTCGGCTCAGACACATAGCAAGCCGCTCCAAAATCAATAAGAACGATCGTATTTTTGCTGTAAATTAGATGACTTGGCTTAATATCCCGATGAATCACCTGCTGGGCATGAATGTAATCCAAGATAGGTAAGACTTTTTGTAATACGATGCTCGCCGCTTCTGAATTCAGGTATTGCCCTGGAGCGATCGCATCTTCCAAATTGTCGCCTTCAACATACTCCTGAATCTGGTAAATTCGTTCTTGTTCATGACAGTAGGCAAACAAGATTGGAATTTGGGCATGGTTTTGCCCAAACTGATCCAAAATCTGCGCTTCGGTTGCGAAGAGCTGTTGAGCTGTCTCCTGTGAAATTGTGCTGCTAGGCGATAGCTGAAAGCACTTGACAACGCAAAGCGGGTGACAGGGTAAATATTTATCCCGTGCCAAGTAGGTTTCGCTAAACCCACCCGACCCAAGTTTCTCTAGAATGAGATACCGTTCAGCTAAAAGTTGCCCAATCATATGTATCAAACCTCTGTACAGCCGTCCCGATGCCGAACTAATTTCTGCATCTGTGTTTTGAATAGATCCTTTCGCAAGGGCAATTTTGACAGCCCAATTGCGCTAACTGAGTTGAAAACGTTCAAAGCCTCATCTGTTCTGATGCCCCAAATGCTGCCTAGCAGTTCAGTAGACTGACATTGCTGAACTTACTTAAAGAAAGGAGGAGGGCAATGCTCGGCTCACTAGACCCACACCCAATGGCTGCGAGTCGCTTCTAGCCTGTCTTCTGCGCTTTGTTCATACTACTTATAACAGTTTAAACCACCGAAGATGTGATTTTAGTCACACTTCCAATTAAGTGCCTCTCGCCCACTTAATTGGAACACTATGCAAGATTGTATTCCAATTAGTGAAAAATTACCACTTTTGCACCAATCCGCTTTTGCTCTGTGATTGTCACGTAATTTCTTGCGGTAGCCGTCTATCCGGTAATTGCCCCGATCGCGCCAGCAGCAGCGACCGTTCAGCGATCGAACTGTATGATCAGGCAGATTGCCCCATTACGGATACTATAGACTAATTTTTTAATTGGAACAAGATCAGATAAAGTGTTCCAGACAAAATACCGTATCCTCTCACTGGTATAGCTGTATTCACAGCAGTTAGGACGGGGACATTTTTGAGGGCGCGCTCCGCGCGCCCTCAAAAATGTCCTAAGCCCGATGATTATGGCTACAAAGCTTGACAATAGGGCATTGCTTACAGCAATTTTCAATCGCATAAAACACAGTTATTTTTGTAGAAACCTCGCTCCGCGCGGCTTTTACAAAAATAACCCACACTCAACCAAGCGCAAAGCGCTGTAACAGAGGGATGTTTTTTTGTTGGAGAGGAGTACTCCGTGCTCCTCTCCAACAAAAATGGCGCTGCTGAATTGAAGTATGAATCTATCTGAGTTGACAGTTTTCTCGCCCCCTAAATCCCCCAATTCTGGGGGACTTCCGAGCCATTCAAAGTCCCCCAGAATTGGGGGTTGGGGGGCTTTCATACTTGTACTCAGCAACGCCCAAAAAATCATCCCAGAGATCACCAATGCCGACGATGGTTTGGGTCAGCTCTAATTCAGCTAATCTGGCTTCATGAACTGACTGAAGCTAAAGCATCCTGTAATCAGAAAGCATCTTTGATAGACACCCCACTATCCACCCCAGAAACATCTTCAATAAGGAGAATTTTGACAAGAGAGTTGCACCTGCTCAAAGATTATGAATAAAGAGCACTTCAAAACTCCCCGATCTACCTATCAATGCGACGCGCTTTTTCCATCCCATCCACCATCTCATGCGGAGGGGGTGTGGGGGACGTGCCCGTCCCCTGCTGGGGGTTTGGGGGAAACCCCCAAGGCTGTTGGCTCCTCAAGGCTGTTTCCCCAAGGCTATTCCCCGAAGCCATTAAGCCTAACCCAACACCCAATTCACCAGCGATCGCACCGGATACCCCGTCCCACCCGCATTGTTATAGCCACTCTCCTTATCCGTCCAAACTGGTCCAGCAACATCCAAATGCGCCCAGGGCGTATCCTTCACAAACTGCTTCAGGAACAGCGTCGCCGTAATTGCTCCTCCCGGTCGCGGTCCTGTATTCTTCATGTCCGCCACCACCGACTTCAGCCCCTCAAAATATTTCTCCTCGATCGGCATCCGCCAGAACTTCTCGCCCGCCAGATCTGCCGCCTGAGAAAACTGAGACGCGATCGCCTCATCTTCCGTCCAGATCCCAGCAATGTCTTCACCCAAAGCCACGACACAAGCTCCCGTCAGCGTCGCCAGGTCAATCACGGCATCCACCCCTAGCTTGTCAGCATAGACCAGAGCATCCGCCAAAGTCAGACGACCCTCAGCATCCGTATTGTTGACCTCGATCGTTTTGCCATTCGATGCCGTCAAGATGTCTCCTGGGTGCATCGCATGACCGCTAATCATGTTTTCCGTCACGGCGCTAATGAAGTGCACCTCCACATCCGGCTGAATGGCCCCGATCGCCTTTGCCGTCCCCAGAGTCGCAGCAGCACCCCCCATATCGGTCTTCATCATCTCGATGCCGCTACCTGCTCCCTTGATATTGAGACCGCCGCTGTCAAAAGTCACCCCTTTGCCCACGATCGCCAACTTCTTGCGAGGCGTTCCTGCCGGACGGTAGGTGAGGTGAATGAACTTAGGCGGCAAATCCGAAGCCTGCGCCACGCCCAAAAATGCCCCCATCCCCAGCTTCTCGCAGTCCGCTTTTTCTAAAATTTGTAGCTCTAAGCCGTACTCCTGGGCGATCGCCTCTGCTGCCTCTGCCATCATCAGCGGCGTAACGATATTTGCCGGAGCCGAAACCAGCTCCCGCGCAAGAATCACCCCTAGACTAATCTGACGGGCACGGGCGATCGCCTCATCTGCATTGGCAAAACCTTCATGACCAAACCCCAGAAGCTCAATCTGCTCCAGCTTCAGCTCCTTCTCTTCCTCCGACTTAAAGCGGCTGTCCTGATGTAGCGCTAGCTCGATGCCCTCAACGATCGCCTGGATGGTCAGAGCCGTATCTCCATTCCAGCTTGGCAAACTTAAGCCCAGGGTTTTCACCTTTTCCTTTTTACCCAGCCGCGCTGCCGCCGCCGCCGCTCGACGCAGAGCATCTAGCTTAAAGGGTTCAGCTTTGCCCAGACCCACGATCGCAATTTTGCGAATGCTGCTGCCGCCACCAACCCTGGTCACGGCGCTGCTCCCCTCCTTGCCCTTAAACTCTGCTTCAGCGATCAGTTCGGTTAATGTGCCGGACAGCTTTTGATCGAGATCCGTCAAATCGTCTGTCAGCTCGACAGCATCCTCAAACAAACCAATGACCAGACAATCTCCAGACCACTCTAAGCGCGGCGTATCTATCCCTCGAAGATCCATGATTGATGCGACTTGTAATTACGTATGGGTTAACTTGTGCTTCCAGTATTGCGCAAATTAATCTGCGGTTGTGTAGCAGTGAGCGATCGATTTTCAACAGAAGCGCTAGGATGGGGAGCCAGAGCCTTGTATATATTACGAGGTAGATTACTCGGCTGTAGATTGCGGGATGACTGAGCAAACGGATGGTAAATCAGTACAAGAAGCAGGTTTGGCTGGCGGGTATTGGGCTAACGGCGCTAACGGTGGGCGCAGGCGTTTCATCGCTCAATCTTGTGAGCGGGTTTCAAATTCCTTTCCAGATTCCTTTGGTGAAGGAATGGCTTTCGGTTGCCCCTGCTCCCGCCAATTTAGAGTTAACCTCAGACCCTAACTCGCAGGTTTTAGCCCTCGCCACTCAGACTGCCAATCGCGCCTCCAAACTAGAGGCGATCGCCAACGGACTGCCCTCGGTCGATCGGAGTCGTGCCCGCTACCTGTTAGCAACTGACTTGATTCAGCAAAATCATGGCGGCAAAGCGTTGCCCTGGCTAGCAGGATTAGAGCAAAACTATCCGGTGCTGGCGGCACAAATTTTGGCGAAGCGCGCCCAGGCTTACACCTCAACGGGCAACAGCGCCAAAGCCACAGAAACCTGGAAAGAATTGCTTCAGCAGTACCCCAAAGACTGGGCAGCCGCTGAAGCGCTCTATGCCCTCGGCAAGACCAGTCCGCAGTACTGGGATCAGGTGCTTGCGCAATTTCCTAGCCATCCCCGTGCCGTGGACATTGCCTCAGCGCGGCTAGAGAAAAAGCCCGATCAACCTCAGCTCTTGATGCAGATTGCGCGGCACGGCATTTACACTCCTGGCATTCTCAATGTGCTGAATCGGCTGAAGGAGGAATATGCCCCTAAGCTAACTCCGGAAGACTGGGAGGCGATCGCCTTTGCTTACTGGGAAAAAGGCTACTATGGCAGCGCGGGAGCTGCCTACGGTAAAGCCCCCAACACGCCGCTAAACATGTATCGCACTGGACGGGGTGCGCAGCTTGGCGGACGGGACAGGGATGCGATCGCGGCATACCAACAGTTGCTCCAGGCATACCCCACCACCAAAGAGGCAGGACAGGCGCTCATCAAAATCGCTGAACTGGTCGATAAACCTGAAGAAGCGGTTCCTTTTCTCGATCAGGCAATCAACCAGTTCCCCGACAAAGTTCCTGAAGCCCTAGCCGCTAAAGCCGATGTTTTGCTGGCGCTGAATAGTGCGGAGTCGGCCCTGCAAGCTCAGCAGTCCGTCATTACTCAGCATAGTAAATCAGAGACAGCCGCCAAGCTGCGCTGGGAGCAGGCAGAAGAGCATGTTAAAAAAGGCAACATCAAGGCAGCCTGGGAATGGGCACGACAGTTGGCACAGGAAAATCCAGACAGCGAATTCGCGCCCGAAGCCTCTTTTTGGATCGGTAAGTGGGCGGCTCAGCTAGGGCAGCAAAAAGCGTCCCAACAAGCCTTTGAATATGTGTTGAGCAACTATCCCAGCTCTTACTATGCATGGCGATCGGCAAGCTTGCTGGGTTGGGAGGTCGGCGACTTCACTACGGTACGCACCCAGTCGCCACAAATTGCTGGGTCTTTTCGGCGATCGACTCCGCCAGCCGGATCGGCTGCCACCAAAGAGCTGTATCTGCTGGGGCAAGATCAGGATGCCTGGACGCGCTGGCAGGCTGAATTCACCAACCGCGTTCAGCCGACGGTCGCAGAGCAATTCACGGATGGGTTGATGCGTCTGGGCGTTGGCGATAATCTAGACGGTATTTTTATGTTGTCTAACCTGTCCTCTAGAGAATCTGCTGCCGAGAAAGCCCAGTACAAAACGATTCGAGAACAGGCTGGATACTGGCAGGCGCTCTATTCTTTTCCGTTTGAGGATATGATTAAGCGATCGTCGAAGGAAAATCAGCTCAATCCAATCTTGGTCACAGCTCTGATTCGTCAGGAGTCGAGATTTCAACCCAAGATTCAATCTTCAGTAGGCGCAACAGGATTGATGCAGGTGATGCCAGAAACCGCTGACTGGGTATCTAAGCAAGCGAAGATTAAAGACTATAAGCTCGATAACCCTAGCGACAACATCAAGTTAGGTACCTGGTACCTAGATTATACCCATCGAGAATATAATAATAACTCACTGTTTGCAGTAGCTAGCTACAACGCTGGCCCCGGCAGCGTTGCTGACTGGATCAGCAGATTTGGCTTCAGCGACCCCGATAAGTTTATTGAGCAGATTCCGTTTCCAGAAACCAAAGGCTACGTTGAGTCTGTATTCGGCAACTATTGGAACTATCTGCGGCTCTATAACCCAGAGGTTTCCAAAAAGCTGGCTCAGTATTCGTCAGAGCATTCAGCTTTATCGAGTTCAGTACCCTAGAGTCCTGCCGTAATTTAGCCGTTACTCGGCGGAGGCGATCGCGCAAAGATGCAGTGGTTTGTAGATGAGCTTCTATATTTCCGAGGAATTGTGTTTGTCAAAGGCTGGGCTAATTGCCTAGAGCAACCCATTGTCTCAATGGCGTATCAATTTCCTGGCGCTGAGGCGATCGCCGTTCAAGGGTATGGATTGCCCAGCCCCGATTTAGAGCCGCAGTTTGGCGCGTCAGCTCTGAACAGCCGCTTTGAATTTCATGCTGCTGTTAATCTGCCCCCGAAACAAGTCAGCCAAATGCAGCTTATCTTCAGCTTTGCAGATGGTTCAACTCACACCGCAACAGAATTGGTTGAGCAGAAAATCAGTACCGATCCTTATCATGCGCTGCATCGGCGCTTCTTTGAGCAAATTCGTTCTCAACCGCCTCCCTTTAGAGTTCTCGAAATTGGATCGCGCAATCGATCGGGAAATGTTCGTCGATCGCTATTGGGCGATCGCATTGAGTATGTTGGCATGGATATCGTTGCTGGAGAAAATGTGGATGTCATAGGAGATGCCCATAATCTATCAGGTCTATTTCCTCATGGGAGTTTTGATGCCGTTTTCTCCATATCTGTATTTGAGCATTTGTTGATGCCTTGGAAGGCTGCTATTGAAATCAATCATGTCTTAAAGCCAGGTGGGTGGGTAATGATCGCCACGCATCAAACGTTTCCCCTGCACGAGGTGCCTTGGGATTTTTGGCGGTTTTCCGATCAAAGCTGGCATGGGTTATTCAACTCTCAAACGGGATTCAAGATTTTAGAGACTGCCTGTGGAGAATCTGCTGCCATTGTTGCCCACCTGCTCCATTCCGTAACGGCTGACATGGATATCCATCCTGCGTACCTTGCAACGGCTGTACTGTGTCAAAAAACTCAGGATACGACGCTTCGTTGGGATGCGGATCTACAGGACATTCTTGAAACCATTTATCCCGTTTAAGTGCTACTGATTAAGCCCACTGATTAAGCCACACTGATCAAGCTTTGCGCTCCCAGCGAAACTTGCGATCGGTTTCTAGAATCGGCATATCGTTAATGCTGGCTTCCCGCCGCTGCATCAAGCCGTTTTCTGCAAACTCCCACTGTTCATTGCCATAGGCGCGATACCAGTAGCCAGAGTCGTCATGCCATTCATACTCAAAGCAGACCGAGATCCGATTTTCAGTAAAGCTCCAGAGTGTTTTCTTCAGTCGATAATCCAGTTCCTTCGCCCATTTTCGCTTCAAGAACTCCCGAATTTCTTCCCGTCCGCTCAAGAATTCGGCACGATTACGCCATTGAGAGTCTTCGGTGTAGGCGAGGGCAACCTTATCTGGATTGCGGGTATTCCAGGCATCTTCTGCGGCTTGCACTTTGGCTTTAGCGGTTTCGATCGTAAAAGGAGGCAATGGGGGCTTAGTTTCCATGAGTTTAGGCTTGAGTTTAGGCTTGAGTTTAAGCTTGGGTTTAGAGGTGCCGATCTAGCTAATATTGGTCTAGCTAGTATTGATCTAGCTGGCATGTGCAGATTTTATGTCTAAATCCTGATCAGGGGCTAGTCCTACTCACAGCGCTTTGCGCTTGATGAAGTATGAGTTATTTTTGTAGAAGCCGCGCGGAGCGCGGCTTCTACAAAAATAACTGTGGTTTTTGCAATTAAAAATTGCTGTAAGAGCATTCTGAAACTTCTGGAACTATCGTGAGATTTAAATTACTGCAAATCCTTATAGGTCTTTTCCTATTGCTCCTCAGCGGCATCGGTCTGTTTTTGAGTGTCTGGATTGTGGTTCCGGCACCGACGTTTAGCCTGCTGCCGCTGGGCGTAGGTGCGCCAGAGATTAGTCCGTGGCTGTTTGGATTCAATGCGATCGCTCTCCTTCTGCTCCTCTTCAGCCATTCCAAGGGCTGGATTTTTTCGCTGGCGATCGCCTGTAGCGTTGCGGGGTTAGTTTTGACCGCTTATCCGCTCACACAGGTTGCCGCCGCCAGTCAACAGGCAAGCAACGCCATGTATCAGGCAATTGGCATTGATTATCTGGCAAAGATTCCGCCACCACTTCAGGCTCAGATGCGTCCACAGCCCTTTGTTCTGGCAGATGTATTTCGGGGCATTCCCTTTCGCAGCATTCCCTTTCGTGACAGTCCAGCGGCGAACAATCTGCGGCAGCGGGCTATTGAATTTGCCCAACCCGATGGCGTACCCCTATCTTTGGAAGTCTACCAGCCGCCTAAACCCGGCATCTACCCGACGATCGTCACTATCTACGGAGGCGCTTGGCAAAATGGCAAGCCCACCGCCAATGCAGAGTTCAATCGCTACATGGCGGCACAGGGCTACACCGTGGTAGCTATCGACTACCGCCATGCGCCCCAATACCAGTTTCCAGCCCAAATTGACGATGTGCGCCTAGCCTTGACCTACATTCAAAAAAATGCCAAGTCGCTAGAAGTTGATCTCGATCGCGTCGTGCTCATGGGACGATCGGCAGGGGCGCAGCTGGCGATGATTGCCGCATACTCAGCCGCCATGCCCGTCAAAGCGATCGTCAATTACTATGGCCCTGTAAACTTAACGAGCGGCTATCGCGAGCCACCCCAGCCCGATCCCATTAACTCAAGAGCCGTGTTGGAGGCATTTTTGGGCGGTACTCCCGATCAAAAACCTGAACTCTATGACAAAGCTTCACCCTACACCTACATCACGCCTAAAGCGCCGCCCACGCTGCTCGTCTACGGCGGTCGTGATCATGTAGTGCAGGCAAAATATGGCAGAGGATTGCGCGATCGCCTTCAAACCGCGGGCAATATTGCCGTTTATGTGGAGCTGCCTTGGTCAGAACATGCCTTTGATGCGCTGTTTAGCGGATTGGGAAATCAGATCGCGCTGTACTACACAGAGCGGTTTATTGCCTGGTCGGTTAGCGGTCAGTAGAGATATGCGGTGCTGCTGAAGGTCTGCATGGCAGAGGGACTTCCAGAACTCAAAGTCCCCCAGAATTGGGGAATTGAGGGGGCTGAGGGGATTAAGATATTGCACAGCAAACTTGTGTATACACAGAATCTTAGTGCAACATCTTAGTATAGATCTCCGTTTCCTGCTCTTCCTCTCTCCCTTCATACAGCTCTTGCATTAACACCGTGCTCATCTACATTGCCATTGCAGAGGGTTGCATTGCCATTGCAGAGGGTTGCAGTGCCATTGCAGAGCGTCACATTGCCATTGCAGGGCATCACATTGCCATTGCAGGGCATCACATTGCCATTGCAGCGAATCGCAGCGCTATTGTGGTAGGTTACAATGCCATTGCAGCGAATCACAATTCTGTTGTATAGCCTACGATGCCATTGCAGCAGGGTATAATGCCGTTGCACTACCGCCCATTGAGATTGCTTGAGAATGGGAAAGTCAGACTCCTCAAACGCTTTTAGAGATCGCTTCAATATTTCTAGATGGGCGATCGATTATCCTTGGCTCACGATCGGCTTTTGGCTGGCGGTGACGGTTGCTGGTCTGCTGGCGTTCAGTTCTCTGAAGTATGCGCTGTTTCCAGACATTACGTTTCCGGTCGTGGTGGTGAATGCCTCCGCGCCCCTAGCGGCAGTATTGGACACTGAATCGCAGCTGACTCAGCCGATTGAGCAAGAGCTGAAGTCTTTGCCGGGGCTAGATGAGATTCGCTCTACGACCTATCCGGGGCAAACGGTAGTCAGTCTGGCATTTGCGGTTGGCACTGACTTAGAAGAATCTAGACAGCAGGTAGAATCTGAGGTTAAACGCCTAGAGCTGCCTACGAGTACTGCATTTCAGGTGATTCCGCTCAACCTAAACGAGTCGGCGGTGGTGAGCTATGCGATCGAAAGTAGCCAGCCCTTGGCAGAGATCGTGCCGATCGCCCAGCAGCAGATTGTTCCGGCGATCGCCAAGCTCCCAGGGGTACTCAAGGTTGAGCTGCTGGGGGTTGCCTCTGCCACCAGTCCGGTGGCTGTTCGGTTCAATGGTCAGGAGGCTCTAGCAATTCAGGTGATCAAGCGAGGGGATGCCAACGCTTTAGAAGTTGTGAGCCAGGTTGAAAAGACGATAGAGGCACAGAATTTTCCTGAGATTACCCTGACTCAAGCTGCTACTCAAGCCGACTATATCCGAGAAGCAACCGACGCCACGATCGAAGCGCTAGGACTGGCGATTGTCCTATCCGTTCTCGTGATTTTCCCGTTTCTCTGGAACTGGAGAGCAACGCTGATTTCTGCCCTGGCGATTCCCACGTCATTGCTGGGAACCTTCATTGTCATGGCGATATTTGGCTTTAACCTGGAGACTATTACGCTGCTGGCGCTGGCGCTGATTGTTGGCATTGTTGTCGATGATGCGATCGTGGACGTGGAAAACATTGCCCGTCACTTGGAAGCGGGAGAATCGCCGCGTCATGCCGCCATTACGGCAACGAGTGAGATTGGGCTAACGGTGACGGCAGCAACTCTGACGATCGTGGCGGTGTTTTTGCCTGTAGGTCTGATGGGCGGCGTGATCGGTCAATTCTTCAAGCCTTTTGGCATCACCGTTTCCGCTGCCGTAATGGTTTCACTGCTGGTTGCCCGCACGCTGTCGCCTCTGCTAGCGGTGCGCTGGCTTAAGCCGCAATCCGAGCAGTCTTCGCCGCCGCAATTGGACTCTTGGAACAAATTTACGCAAGCCTACTACAGGCTGCTAGACTGGGCTTTGCGTCATCGAGGCTGGGTAATCAGCTTGGCTGTTTTAAGTCTAGCGCTGGGAATTGGGCTAATCCCGTTCATTCCTAAAGGGTTTATTCCTAAGCTCGATCGGGGTGAGTTTAATATTCGGTATACTGCGCCGCTGACGATCGATCCGAGACAGGCTGCTATTTCACGGGGTAATCCACCGAGTAGTTCGCCAAGCAATCCATCAGGCAGTTCACCGAGCAATCTACCCAGCAATCCACCCAGCAATCCACTCAATGATTCACTGAAGGTTGCTACAGAGCTAGAGGCTTTTGTAAGAAAATCTCCCCAAGTGCAGACGGTATTCACGATCGTCGGTTCACGGCAGGGAGCGCCCAATCAAGGCACGCTGTACGTCAAGCTCAAGGGCGATCGCACTTTGCCAACGGCGGAAGTCCAGGATCAGTTTCGTCAGCAGATCCCTAAGCTTGCAGGCGTAACCACCAGCATCGAAGATATTCAATTTGTGGATACAGGCGATGAAAAGCCGCTGCAAATTACGCTGCAAGGTAGCAATCTGGCTGCCCTAACGCAGACGGCTCAGGCGATCAAATCCCGGATTCAAGAGCTTCCGGGGTTGGTGGAAATTACGGCAACCGGAGATGACACTCAGCAGGGCAGTGAGCCGATCGCCGTTGAGCATTTGGGCACGCAGCGAGTTGCCTATGTCAGAGCTAATCTCAGTCAAGAATCTGAAATTGGGGATGCGACCGATCAGGCAGTGGCGATCGCCCAAACGCTGCTGCCGCCGGGAGTCTCGATCGATCTGGGCGGCGACTCTGCCCGAATCAGCGATATTTTTGGCAGCTTTGGCGTGACGCTTGCCTTGTCGGTTGGGTGTATCTTGCTCGTGCTGTTCCTCCTGTTCCGCAACTGGGTTGATCCGTTGGTGATTGCCTTCTCCCTGCCGCTTTCCTTGGCGGGTGCCATGCTGGCAATCTGGGCTACAGGCAGTCCGTTTGGCATGATTTCCGTGATTGGCATCATCTTTTTGCTGGGTTTGACCAACAAAAGTGCAATTTTGATTGTGGACTACATCAATCAACTGCGTCAGGGCGGGATGCCTCGAACAGAAGCGATTTTGACCGCAGCGCCAGTTCGACTTCGACCCATTTTGATGACGACCGCAGCTACAATTTTGGGAATGCTGCCGATCGCGCTGGGATGGGGAGCAGGCGCTGAGTTGAGAGCACCCATGGCGATCGCTATCATTGGCGGATTGGTGGCTTCTACTCTGCTGAGTTTGCTGGTTGTTCCCGTCATCTATGCTGTGCTGGATGATGTGCCATTCCTCAAACGGAGGTTTGCCCGGTGACGCGGGTGTTTGTCACAGGCGGCACGGGTTTTATTGGCGCAAATTTAGTGAGGCTGCTGCTGCAAGAGGGCTACAGCGTCAGGGCATTAGTGCGCTCTGAGAGCCGTCTAGAGAATCTGCAAGGATTAGAGATCGAGCGGGTGACAGGCGATTTGAATTCTCCCCAGCTCTGGCAGCAGATGCAGGGATGCCAGTTTTTATTTCATGTTGCCGCCCACTATTCGCTCTGGCAAGCCGATCGGGACTTGCTGTATCGCCACAACGTTTTGGGCACCCGCAATGTCTTAGCCGCCGCCCGTCAAGCTGGAATTGAGCGAACGGTCTACACTAGCTCTGTCGCCGCCATCGGTGCCGGACAGGCTGGGGCGATCGCCAATGAAACCTACCAAAGCCCGGTCGAGAGTCTGGTGGGGCATTACAAAAAGTCCAAATTTTGGGCAGAGCAAGAAGCCCTGAACGCAGCCCAGACGGGGCAAGAGGTGGTGATTGTCAATCCGACTAGCCCAATTGGCGCTTGGGACATTAAGCCGACTCCCACGGGCGATATCATCCTGCGGTTTCTGCGGCGGCAAATGCCTTTTTATATGGAGACGGGTCTCAATTTTATTGATGTTCAGGATGTTGCCTGGGGGCATTTGCTGGCGCTGCGGCAGGGGAAGTCGGGCGATCGCTATATTCTGGGACACCAAAATCTGACGCTGAAAGCCCTGCTGGATCAGCTTGCCCAGCTCACGAATCTGCCAGCTCCTCAGCGATCGATACCCGCATGGCTACCCCTTGGCGTTGCCTGGGTGGATGAAAAAGTCCTTGCGCCCTTGGGCAAATCTCCTTCTGTTCCGCTGGATGGGGTGCGGATGGCGCAACAGGTGATGTACTATGATTCTGCTAAAGCGCTTCAGGAATTGGGGCTTCCCCAAACGCCGATTCGGCAGGCTCTCCAGGAAGCGATCGCTTGGTTTACCTCACGGGGATACGTGCAGGAGGGTGAAATTGCCTCAAAATCATAGTCTCTCCATAATTCAGAGTCCCTTTGTCATGAGCGATTCATCTCTAGCTTCTAAATTCAGGTAGCCTCTAGATTCAGATCTTCTATTCTTTTTGTTCCCTCAACCATACTCCTGGAGCATCCAAGTTATTATGGCGATTCAACTCAAACAGGCTCTCGACATTGGCAAATACCTCGTCACGCAGCGATTAAAAGGACGTAAGCATTTTCCGCTGATCCTGATGCTGGAGCCACTGTTTCGCTGTAATCTTGCCTGTCCGGGCTGTGGCAAAATCCAGCATCCTGCCGACATCCTCAGGCAAAACCTTACCCCTGAGCAGTGTTTTGCTGCCGTGGAAGAATGCGGTGCGCCTGTCGTCTCCATTCCAGGTGGAGAGCCGCTGATGCATCCCCAGATTGCCGAAATCGTGAAAGGGCTGATCGATCGCAAAAAGTATGTCTACCTTTGCACCAACGGACTGCTGCTAGAAAAAAGCCTAGACAAATTTCAGCCCTCGCCCTACTTTGCCTTCACGGTTCACCTGGATGGCTTGAAGGAGCATCACGATCAGTGTGTCGATCGCAAAGGGGTATTTGATACGGCAGTCAAAGCCATTCGTGCGGCAAAAGCCAAAGGGTTTCGCGTCACGACCAACACGACCGTTTTTGAGGGCACCAATCCTGAAGAAATGCAGGAATTTTTCGACTATCTAGAAGTCTTAGGCACCGACGGCATGGCGATTTCTCCAGGCTATAGCTACGAACGAGCGCCCGACCAGGATCATTTTCTCAAGCGTGAACAAACCCATCAGCTTTTTCGGACGCTTCTGGCTCCCCTCAAGGCAGGCAAAAAAAACTGGGACTTCAACAATAGCCCCCTCTTTCTGGACTTTTTGACAGGCGAGAAAGACTACGAATGTACGCCCTGGGGTAGTCCTAGCTATAGCGTCTTGGGCTGGCAAAAACCTTGCTATCTGCTGAGCGAAGGCTATTACGCTAGCTTCAAGGAGCTGGTTGAGAAAACAGACTGGAGCCAATATGGTCGCGCTAGCGGTAATCCCAACTGCGCGGACTGCATGGTGCATTGCGGCTATGAACCGACTGCCGCTCTAGATGCCATGCAGCCTGCCAATATTGCCCGATCGCTCGGCAATATGCTGGGAATGGCTCACTAGCTCCATCTGAGACTCCATCTAAAACTCTACCTGATTGCCAGGTGCGCTATATTCAAGCTATGGCATTCAAGCCATAGCACACTTTGCTCAAGATAGATTGCTCAAGATAGATTGCTCAAGATTGCGATCGCGCAATGTTGTGATTGCTACAGACTAGATGAGGTAGTCTAGTTTAGAGCTTTACACGCAAAAGCTAAGAGTAAAAGTTAAGAGCAAAAGTTAACGGCGAATAACCGCAGGTAAAGGCAGTAGGCTGATTATGGGCACCCTCGCAAAACTCCGACTTCTGGGAACCGCAACCCTGGCTTTGGTCTTAGTCAATTCTCTCGGCTTAGGCATTTCCCAGAGGGCTGACGTGAAATATGGCTTGCCCGATCGATCGCTGGGGCTTGTCGCCGAAGGCGATCGGGCTGAAGCCCGCAGCTCTGGAGGTCGAGCGGGTGGCGGTTCCTTTAGTAGGCCTTCGGGCGGAGGCAGCAGCGCCCCTTCCCGGTCTGCACCCTCCTACAGCAATCCTGCCCCCTACAATCCTTCCTATAGAGACTCCTATCCGCGCTCTTATCCAGTACCTGTACCGATTCCAGGCGGCTATGGCGGCTACGGCGGCTATGGCTACGGAATTGGGGGTGGCTTTGGCTCCCTTTTGCTGCTGCTCATCGTAGGCGGTGGCGCAATTCTGCCGATCATGTGGATGTATTTCATGCGATCGGGCGGCAGAGGTCTGTCTAGCGGCTATGGCAGCGGCGCAGCGGCAGGCGAACTCGACAATGATATTGTTACCGTGACGCGGCTTCAGGTGGCTCTGCTGGCGCAAGCCCGATACATTCAGGAAAACCTGACTGAGCTGACGGAACAGGCAGATACCTCCACTCAGACGGGTCTTTCTCAGCTTTTGCAGGAAACGGTGCTGGCGCTCCTGCGTGCCCCCGAAAACTGGACGCATGTGCGCGTCAACTCTCAAACTGTCAAAAGCCGCGAACAGGCAGGGCAAGTCTTTCAGGAGATTTCCATCGAGGAGCGCAGCAAATTTAGCGCTGAAACGCTGGCAAATGTCGGTGGACGGGTGCAGCGTCAGGCTCCAGCCAAGAATGATGATGATGCGCCTGCTTCCTATATTGTCGTCACGCTGATTTTGGGAACAGCCGACGATCGCCCCCTCTTTACGGATAAGATTCTCTCTGCCCAAGATTTGCAGGCTGCCCTGAAGCGCATTGGCGGTATTTCGCCAGACTATCTCATGGTGTTTGAGCTGCTCTGGAGTCCACAAAATAGTGCCGATAGCCTGACTTATGATGAGCTGCTGACGGAGTATCAAGGGCTAGTGCAGATCACTTGAGTAGAGCGATTTGTGTCGCCAACAGGCTGAGTCCGAGCAAAACCTCTACGCCAGAGCCAACGCTAGGCCCTGCTTTTGTAGTAGTTGGAACTGCGCTCCCTAGCATCATGAGGAGCGCTCCCCAAAACATCCATGACCAGCCAAGCTGCTGCCAAACTACTGCACCGATCGCCCCCACGCAGAGTATGACTAAAATCACCGGAATCTCTTTGCTAGGAACCACTTCTTTATAGCGCAAAGTTCCGGCAAAGGTGATAGGTTTGAGATTAAGCTTGATCATCCGATCGCACACTTCAATAACAATGAGTGTGAACGCTAGAGCAACACTGAGGCGATCGCTCCAGGGAGAATCCCATCTGACATGAGCTGTATGAAGAACTTGTACTGCGAATACTAGAAGCAGCGGCGAGAGCAAGCCATGTAGCCAGTAGCGAATTTTATGGAGGAAGAGCAGGCGATCGCCCATCCCTATCGAGCCGCCGATAAAAATAATTAAATTATCGTAGACTAAGCCGCCTAAAACGAGCAGCAAGATTGCTAGGCTGGGGCTAGGAAATTGAGCGAAATGATAAGTTCCCCAAGCTAGAAGCGTCAGATGAGCCAGGGTATAGAAGGAATAAATGAGTTTACCGATCGAGAGCAGATTAAATTGCAGCTTCTGGGTGAGCATGGCGCAGGTTAACTAAAGTACAAACGAGAGCTAATAAGATAAATACCGTTCCAAAACAGAAGGGGAAGATGGCGCCTAGGTGATCGAAGCTCCAGCCTGCCCACAAAGGCCCTAGAATCGTCGCAATGCTTTGAATCCCCTGAGCGCTGCCAATGGTTCTGCCCTGTTCGCGATCGGATACGCGGTTAGAGATCAATCCCCGGAGGCAGGGCAGCAGCAAGCCAACTCCCAGGGACAGCAAGCCCTGACTGGCGTAGAGCGTCGGGTAGAACAGCACAGAGTTTGCAGGAATTAGCACAATTAAGCCAAAGCCGATCGCCAGGGTGATAAAGCCCGCAATCGTCAGTTTCGCTTCGCCATAGCGAGGAATGAGCTTACGAATTAAGCCGCCCTGCACAACGGTGGACACTACGCCGATGAAGACAAATACCAGTGCCGCAGAAGAGGCTTGGAAGCCGAAGCGATCGCTCAAGAACAGCACAAAGATACTGGTGAATCCAGAGAAGGCGAAATTGAACAAAAAAGTTGCCCAGAGCAAGCCCCTAATTTTTTCGTTTTGCAGCAGATCGGTAATTTGATTGAACGGATTTAAGTCTTGGAGGTGACATTTGCGACGCTTCTCAGGGCTGAGCGATTCGGGTAGGGTAAAGTAGCCCAAAATTACGTCTATCAGCGCCAAAGTTCCGGCAAAAAACACGGGCAGTCGGAGATCAATTCCGGCAAGTGCGCCCCCTAGTGCGGGACCTAGGACAAACCCCAAGCCAAACGCCACGCCCGTTAGACCAAAGTTTTTCGATCGCTCTCCTGGCGCAGAAGTATCGGCAATATAGGCTTGAGCCGTCGCTGCAACACCGCCCGTGATGCCATCAATGATGCGAGAGAGGAACATCACCCACAATGCACCCGCCCAGCCAAACATGAAGTAGGAAATGGCGCTGCCGAGAACGCAAATCAGCATCACCGGACGACGACCATAGCGATCGGAAAGGGCGCCGATCGCCGGAGTTGCGAGGAACTGAGCGATCGCAAAAGAGGAGGTCAGTAGTCCCAAGGTTAAGGCATCTGATCGAAACTCTGCGATAAGGAAAGGGAGAACTGGAAAGAGAATACTAATACCGATTCGGTTGATCAGAATCGTGAGGAAAATGAAAACGAGAGGCGATAGTTTTTTCAAAAGCTGCGGCTCAATGCAGGATATTAATCTTGAACAGGAGAGGCGATCGCCTTTTCACTAAACCACTCCAGCAACAGCGGATTGATCACTTCTGGGGCTTCGTCTTGCGGACAATGACCAATGCCCTCTAGCGGCATGAAGCGATCGACTGCCGCAAATTCTGCCAGCTTTTGACCCAGAGCAAACGGCTCCCAGGGATCGACTTTGCCCCACGCCAGCAAAACAGGACACTGAATCTGAGGCAGCAAGTCTTCGGGCAACGGCCCTTGAGAATAGGTGATGAAGGACAAAAACACATCTGCCGCACCCGGATCACGAGCGGGTTTCAGCAAAATTTCTACTAGCTCGTCGGTAACGGCTTCCTTACGTCCGTATGCTTTGAGCAACGCCTGCCGAATGACTTTAGGTTGGGCTAACTTAGAGAAAAAGAAACGTCCGATCGGGGGATAGGCAAGAATCTTTTGTATCCAGGGAAAGGTCAGCTTGCGATACCAGGACAGCTTACGCTGATGCTGGAGCCGTAGAGCGCAGTCTAGCAAGGCGATCGCTTTCACCTGCTTGGGCTGGAACACTGCTGCCTGGAGCGCCACCAAACAGCCGATGGAGTTACCCACCAGAAAGACCGATTCGCCAATCACCTCTCGGCAAAAATCATTAATTTGTTCGCCCCAGGTTTCAAAACGGTAGTTGATTGCCTCTCCGGGCTTTGGCTTAGCCGACTGCCCAAAGCCAATCAGATCGATCGCATATACCCGATGGTGTTGGGCGAGTGCTGCAATGTTTTTGCGCCAGTGATCGCTAGATGCACCCAAGCCGTGGATCAGCAGTACAGCATCTCCCTGAGTGCCCGCCGTCTGATAGCCAATGGAGAATCCGCGCCACTGCCAAAACTGGGTAGGGCAAGGGGATTCGATCGCGACATCGTGAGTAATCATAATATTTCTTGTGGAAAGCGTGTGTTTGAAGCCTCGAACCTAGTTCTCTAGCGCATCCCAAATTTTGCTGGGAACCTGCCGCCCGACACGAGTAATTAACCGAGGCTGATAGGACAATTCGCCATTTTTTTCGCTCAATTTGATAAAGCCCTCAGCCATTAAGCCTTCTAAAAGCAGCTCAGCAGCTTCAGGAGTTTGTGATAGATAGGCAACCAGTTCCGACAACGTAGCGCTCCGCTGGCGCAGCAGCCAATTCAGGAGCGATCGCTCTACCTCAGGTAAGAACAAAAGATCGGCGATTGATCGGGTAGGCGGCTGAGGCGTATTAGGTGTCATACGCAGCGTTACCCAATAATTTTTTTGGCGACAGCATGAACCTCTTGGCTAAAGGGATGATCGGGATGATGCAGCCAGAATACGCCGCTGCTTGCCAATTCCAGCATTTCCTCATTTTCGTAAAATAAGCCACCTACAGGAACACCGTAGCGGTGAGAAACTTGACTCATGACAGTATTGCGATCGAATACAGGCGGCGTTTTATTAACGAGCAGCAAAATCTCCGGCACATCTAACTTTTGTGCCACTTCTAGGGTGACTGCTGTTCCCAAAAAGTCTTGGCGATCGGGACGCAGAATAATCACCATGGCATCTGAAATGGCGATCGATAACAGCGTTTCTTCATTCAGTCCAGGATGGGTATCAATAAACAGGTAATCTAGATTGAGGCGCTCCGTTAATTCCTGAAAACCATCGTTGAGCAACCCCACATCAAATCCTTCTCGCAGGATCTTGGCAATCTCTCCTGCCTTCAAGCTAGAGGGCACAAGATAGACCGTACCTGACAGATCTGCCGTTGAGCCATTGCCCGTCTTCAGTTCTGACGTAACATCGTAAGCCGCTTTTTCAATGCTGCACTTGTCCCAAAGATAGTCATTTAGCGAATAGCTAAAAGTCTCTTCATCCAATCCAAAAATGATATGAATTCCCGGCGACTGAATGTCGGTATCGACGATCGCCACTCGCTTGCCCTGACTTGCAACTGCAACCGCAATGTTTGCAGTCAGGTTTGATTTGCCAGTCCCTCCTCGAAAGGAATGGACTGAGATAATTTGTGACATAAACAACTCCTACAGAGCGCGGTGGGCGGCATCAGTTAGCTTTTGTGCTGCCCGATAGACTTGGATACAGTATGGGAACAATAGCCGCAAAACTATCGCAAATCCGAAAAATATTAGGACTCATGGAAAAGCGCACCTACACTGCGGGCGAAGTCATCTACGCTGAAGGCGAGACAAGTCAAGCTGTTTACCTGATTAAGAGCGGCAAAATTGAGCTGATTGATACCTATCCCGAAACGGGGCAGGTGGTGGCTAAAGCGATCGGTGCAGGTAAAGTATTTGGCGAAGTTGAGCTCATCGATCGCAAAGTTCGCTCCTCAACCGCAAAAGCCGCTGAAGCGACTAAAGTGATCATCTTTAGCCATGAAGAAATTCTAGATACCTTGTTTAACCATCCTGAAAACAGCCTGGTGATGGCGCGGGATGTGTTCGATCGCCTCCGTCAGCTTTACAGCACGGACAGCCTGGATGCAGAGCTAACCAAGCTGCGAGAAGAGATGCATGAGACGATCAAGAAAGCGGTTGTCAGCCATGAATCGAGAGTGTTCAAGAGTCACAACGGCATGGCGGCGATCGCGATTCCCATTGTCATGCTGGTGGCGATCGTCATTGGCATTCGATTTTACCTGCATTAACTCAGATGGCGATTGTAGGACAAAAGCAGCTTATCCCTGGCATTTTGGGTGGGCTGGGACCCTTGGCGCACATTGAGTTTGAGCGGCGGCTAATTGCCAAAAATGTTGCGCGGGGAGCCTGTGCCGATCAGGATCATCCGGTCTGGATTTTGGTAAGCGCGAGTTCTATCCCCGATCGGACTCAGAGCCTCGCCGGACAGGTATCCGACTGTACCCCCTGGCTAGTGCAATATGGGCAAATCCTAGAACGAGCAGGTGCAGACTTTTTGATCATTCCCTGCAATACAGCCCATGCTTTCTATGCCCAGGTGCAGCCTCATCTACAAGTTCCCTGGCTGCATCTGATGCACTGCACCTCTCGGTTCATCGCCGAACAATATGACGTGAAACGAATCGGCATTTTAGCCACTGACGGCACGTTGCAGACAGGCTTATATAGCCGCAGCTTGCTGAATGTTGGGTTGATTCCCATCTGTCCGGCGATCGCTTCTCCCCCTCAGCAGCAGGTGATGCAGAGCATTTATCATCCGAAGTGGGGGATTAAATCCTCTGGCATTCAAGTCTCTAACCGAGCGCTGGCTCATCTAAAACAGGCGGTGGAGTGGCTGCAACACCAAGGGGCGGAGCTAGTGATCGCAGGATGCACAGAACTCTCCGTTGCCCTACCCCAAATTGCTGATCCGTCCTTGCCCTGGATCGATCCGCTAGATGTCGCCGCCGATCTAGCGCTGGACTTGTGTTGGGGCGATCGCGTTTTGCCGTTACTTCCAGAGGTTTACCAACCGCGCACCTCAACTGAACATTCTATATTTTGTCCTCCAGCCTCTCAATTTCTGCAAGGTTTGAAAAGGTTAGAAGTTTCTCAAAATCAGGGTGGTTAATTTTTTTTGAAAGGAGCGCTCCTTTCAAAAAAAATTAACCATGAAAGCAGCATGGTATGTGTATCTGGAGGAAGTGAGCATCAGTGCCCCCAGGAGGCGGTAGAGTGGCAGCGATCGCCAAAACTAGATCCTAAAGGTAAAACATGACTGAAACCACCATCCGCATCACACAAGCTCAGGTACCTAACGGAGATTTGCAGATCTCTGCCTACTTGGCAGAACCGATCGCCACCTCAACCTTCCCTGCAATTATCGTCCTCCAAGAGATTTTTGGGGTCAACGCCCACATCCGCGATGTTGTAGAGCGCTTTGCTAAAGCGGGGTATGTGGCGATCGCGCCTGCCCTCTATCAGCGCCTTGCCCCCGGCTATGAAAGCGGGTATGACCCTGAAGCCATTAAGCAAGGACGGATTTATAAAGACCAGACTCGCGCCGATGAGCTGATTTCAGATATTCAAAGTACGGTGGATTACCTTTATACTCTGCCTTCCGTGACAGGGGCAATCGGCTGTATTGGCTTCTGCTTTGGCGGACATGTTGCCTACCTAGCGGCGACGCTGCCAGGTATCAAAGCCACGGCTTCGTTCTACGGTGCGGGCATCCCCACCTTTACGCCCGGTGGTGGCGAACCGACGATCGCCCACACGCCAGAGATTCAGAGCATCCTTTACGCCTTTTTTGGGCTGGACGATGCCAGCATTCCGCCAGACCATGTGGAGCAAATTGAGGCGGCACTGCAACAGCACCAGATTCCCCACAAAATCTTTCGCTATGCCGGAGCCGAGCATGGGTTTTTCTGCGATCGTCGTCCTGCCTATAATCCCACCGCCGCCGCCGATGCCTGGACACAAGTTCTAGCACTGTTTAGCCAGCTTTAGAGTCTAGCTTTAGGCGATCGAGGCTTATAGCTTCAAACTATCTGGATTGTAGATTGTTGACAATCTACAATATTTCTTCTAGACTGACCTCTATGGTTTTGCTCTAGGCAAGTAATCTACAGGCAAGTATCTTATGCGCCAGTCGATCGATCTGACTCTCCA
The DNA here is from genome assembly GCF_059504425.1 of Drouetiella sp. Lineage (NCBI taxonomy): Bacteria > Bacillati > Cyanobacteriota > Cyanophyceae > Oculatellales > Oculatellaceae > Drouetiella > Drouetiella sp. Next base: position 91,238 of record NZ_JCACIN010000040.1, on the reverse strand, counting down.
GAACTGTATGCCACCCGCAAAAGCCTTAGACGAACAGGCTTTGCGAATTCAGCTTGCTGCCACCTATCGGCTGATCGACAAATTTCGCATGTCTGATCTGGTCGAGACTCACATTTCGGTGCGGCTGCCCGGAACCGATCACTTTTTGCTGAACCCCTACGGCATGATGTTTCACGAGATTACGGCTTCTAGTTTGCTCAAAGTGGATCTAGAGGGAAATCTTGTTGAACCTGGCAGCCAGATCGTCAACCCTGCGGGATTTGTCATTCACAGCGCTATTCACGCGGCACGTACCGACATTTCTTGTGTGCTGCACACCCATTCCCGCTATGGCACTGCCGTTTCGCTACTAGAATGCGGTTTGCTGCCCGTTTCCCAATTTGCGCTTCAGTTTTACGATCGTCTTGCCTATCACGACTACGAAGGGGTGTCGCTTGATCTTGCCGAACGAGAACGCTTGGTGAACAATTTGGGGAAGCGTAAGGCAATGATAATGCGCAATCACCGGCTACTCACCGCAGGACGCACTATTCCTGAAGCTTTCATTCTCATGTACTACTTAGAGAAATCCTGCGAGATTCAAATCTTGGCACAATCCAGCGGCAGCAAGCTGGTTATGCCCTCAGCGGCAGTGTGTCAGACCTCAGCTCAGCAACAGGATATCGATATGGAGAATCTAGGACAGCTCCAGTGGGGGGCGTTGATGCGTCTGCTCGATCGCGATGATTCCTCCTACCGAGACTAAACTCCTGCACAATACTTTTGCGCAAGACCCCTGCACAATTGGGTAGTCCTCAAAGTGTAATGAATGTAAAGCGTAATGAATAAAAGTGTAATGAATACCAGTCCCCACAATTGAAGGTCACAATGAACGCCAAACAAAAGCCTGCCATTATTCCCCGTAGCCTCGATGTGCAGGTGGCAGATCTACTGCGAAATGAAATTCTTAGCGGCGTGCTGCCACCCGGTGAGCGCCTGTTAGAAGTTGACTTGTCCGATCGGCTCAGCCTTAGTCGCGGCACTATTCGATCGGCTTTGCAGCAGTTGACCCATGAGGGGCTAGTGGTGCAGTTTCCCTATCGCGGCTGCCTTGTGGCGGGGCTAACGGCACAAGATGCCTGGGAGCTTTACACGTTGCGTAACGCTCTAGAAAGCTTGGCAGCTCGACTAGCAGCCGAAACCATGACGCTCGAAAAAGCAGCAGTGTTAGAGGCGGCACTGCAAGAACTGATTCAGACTGCAAAAACGGCAGATTGGCAGGCGATCGCTGACGCTGATTTTGCTCTCCACACCACGATCTTTCAGCTTTCAGGACACCGCCGTCTTCAGCAGCAGTATCAGATTGTCGGACATCAAATTCGGCTCTATATTGCCTCCTGTAATGCCCTGCAAGCCGACCTGACAGAAATTGTGGCGCAGCACATTGACCTAGTGAAAGCCATTTGCTCCGGTAATTCTAGCCTTGCCGAACAGATTGCACGAGAACACAATACGGAAGGTCAAGCCTTGATTGATCAACTGCAAGCCGATGAAGAGGGGGGGAGGTAAGGGGAAGGGAGTGGATGGGTGGATGGGTAGGGTGGTCAAAATAGATATCAAATATGATAAATATCCTTCTCACTCATCCACTCCCCACCTATCCACTCCTCACCCATCCACTCCTCACCCACCCACTCCCCACCCATCCACTCCCCACCATGACTCATCCGATTCCTCGCTTTCATCTAGCATTTCCCGTGATTGACTTAGCGCAAACGCGATCGTTTTATTGCACCGTACTGGGATGTGCAGTCGGACGAACGAGCGATCGCTGGATTGATTTTGACTTCTATGGTCATCAAATTACGGCGCACCTAAAGCCCGAATTATGCGCTGCCACTGACACAAATCTTGTGGACGGGGATGCTGTTCCCGTGCGGCATTTCGGCATCATTTTAGAGTGGGAGATCTGGCATCAGTTGGTCGATCGCCTCAAAGATCAGACTTTCATAATTCCACCCCATATTCGGTTTACAGGTGAAGTGGGTGAACAGGCGACACTCTTTATTCAAGATCCCAGCGGCAACGCTCTAGAGTTCAAATCATTTCGAGATCAGTCGAGTATTTTTGCAGCTTAAGTTAACGCATTTCTACCGCTTAAATTACCTAATTTTTACCCATGCTGAATTTTGATCAATACCAGGTTCTAACGTTTGACTGCTACGGGACTCTGATTGATTGGGAAGGCGGAGTATTAACCGCTCTACGTGCCATTTTTGCCTCCCATAATATTCAAATAGAAGATGAGAAAATTCTTGAGCTGTTTGCAGAATTTGAATCCGCTGAGGAAGAGGAGTACAAGAGCTACCGTGAAGTACTGAAGGGGGTAGTCAGGCGGTTTGGCGATCGCCTCCACTTCCAACCTTCTGCCGCTCAGCAAGAGGCTTTGCCGAACTCCATCCAACACTGGCAACCCTTCCCAGACACCGTTGAGGCGCTCAAGCAGCTCAAGCAGCGATTCAAGCTGGTGATTATTTCCAACGTTGATGATGATCTGTTTGCAGGTACGGCTGAGCATTTGCAGGTCGAATTTGATCAGGTGATTACGGCTCAGCAGGTAAAAAGCTATAAGCCGTCCCTCAATAATTTTCAGGTGGCTTTCGATCGCATTGGCTTACCCAAAGCGCAGATTCTCCATGTAGCCGCCAGTTTATATCACGATATTGCGCCTGCAAATGCCTTAGAGCTTGCCAATGTCTGGGTCAACCGCAGAGTCGGCATGACGGGATCAGGAGCGGCAAAGGAAGCGATCGCGCAGCCCAACCTGGAAGTCCCCAATCTTCGTGTCCTTGCTGATTTAACTGCCGACGCGGGGTAGCTGAGCCTTTATCGCAACCGCCAAGGCGGCTAGGACGGGGACATTTTGGGTGGGGAAGTGCAGCGCCCCACCCAAAATGTCCTAAGCAAACTGGCGACAGCCATAACTTAAATAGTTACACCCGAAGGGAACTCGATAAAATAGGGAGTGCCCTCAATCCTCCATCTCCCTGTGACTCAACCCGAAGTTCTCCAAGATCTGCTCAACGCCGTGGCTCTGGGAGAAGTTAGCCCAGAGGCAGCCCTTGATAAGCTCAAACACTTTGACTTTGAGCCTGTTGCCGAATTTGCCAAAGTTGATCACCATCGATCGCTGCGCACAGGTTTCCCAGAGACAATTTGGGGCTTGGGCAAAACGCCTGAGCAGATTATTCAGATCATCCTGACCATGCGGCAGCGTAGCCCGATCGTCATGGCAACCCGAATTGAGCCAGCGGTTTACGCCGAGCTTCAGGCAAAAATTCCAGATTTGCGCTACTACAAAATGGCAAAAATCTGCGCTCTGCATCCGTCTGAGCTACAGCCAAAGTATCTGGGCACCATCACGCTGCTGTCCGCCGGAACGGCAGATCTTGCGGTGGCGGAAGAGGCGGCAATCACGGCAGAGCTTTCAGGGTTTCAGGTAAAGCGGCTCTGGGACGTGGGCGTGGCGGGTATCCATCGGCTGCTGGATAACCGCCAAGTGATCTATGATGCTGATGTGCTAATTGTGGTTGCAGGGATGGAAGGGGCATTACCTAGCGTAGTTGCGGGTCTAGCCGATTGCCCCGTGATCGCGGTTCCTACCAGCATTGGCTATGGGGCAAGCTTCAACGGACTTGCGCCGCTGCTGACCATGCTCAACTCCTGCGCGGCGGGCGTGGGTGTCGTAAATATCGATAATGGATTCGGAGCAGCCATATTAGCCGGACAAATTCTGCGCACGGCACAAAGGGTTGGAAAGTCTTAGCGCTTCCGTCCATACGTTCAAGCCGTAATTTTACAATCTTTATTTCAAAATCTCTACTGCCACCTGGGAGTTAGCCCATGCCCCATATCTCATGCCACATCATTGTTGAAGGCAATCCAGCCATCATTTACGCCAGCCGCAACGGCTCACCGGATAAAGTACTACCCACGCTGAGCCAATTTTTGGAAACCTTCTGGCAAGAGCGCGACACATTGGGAGAAATCTGCGATACGCCAGAGTGTTTGGTGGCTCAAATTGTCGTCAGGTTTGGGTTTGAGATTTGCGAGGACGATTACTCTAATCTGCGGGTGGGGGTGCAGTATGACCCAGAGGTGAAATATCTTTACTGGATTGGGAGCGATCGCCAACTTCAAGTCTGGACACCCGAAGCCCTCTACCGACAAAATCCCAGTTTGGGTCTGAAAGCCTGTCGAGAATTAGTTTTAGACGCAATCTGAGCCAACCTTATCTCAAGCATCGGGAACTTTTCGGCAGAATCTCGGTCACGACGGTCATCGCAGCTAGAATTTTGGCGAAAGCCAGAAGCTGTGTTGACTGACGCTTTTAAAAACTAAGATTTCAAATAGTGGAGGAAGGTTAATGGTATCTCTTCGATTTTGGCAGTCTGCCCATGCTTTTACGGGTGCTGCTATGGTAATGACGATCGCCTCGTCTCTACTTGTTCCTGTGGCGGCTGCGATCGCTCAGACCTCCATTCCAACTCCGCCGCCGCCATCGTTCCCCACACGAACTTCTCCAGCGCAGACTTTCCCAGATACCTGGCGGCGATCGGCAGTGCCCACCGGAACGCTGATTCCGCTACGCTACGACAAAGCAGAGAGAATTATTCTGAAAAAAGATGAAACGCTGCCTGTGACGCTGACCGTGACGCGAGATGTATTAACCGCAAGAGGCACCGTGCTAATTCCGACAGGTAGCCAAATTGAAGGCAAATTTCAGCCCGTAGAGGGCGGCACGCAGTTTTTCGCCGAAAACGTCATTCTTCAGAACAATCGCAGCGCCATTGATGCCACCTCTAGCCCTATCACGAAGACTGAAACCATCAGCAGGCGCAGCAATCCCGACATTCTTAGAGGTGCGGCGATCGGGGGCGGTGCGGCAGCCGTCTTGGCAGAAATCTTTGGCAAGATCAATCCTCTAGAAGTGATTGGCGGCGCGGGACTAGGCGTTTTGGCAGAAGTGCTTTTGCGCGGACGGCAGGAGGTTGAAGTGGTGGTAGTAGAGCCTGAAACCGATATTGATCTGCGGCTCCGCTCGGACTTTTCCCTAAATTAAAGGAAATTGTCGGCATTCTCGAAATTCTTGTTCCTTCTTTAGCCAGGATGACTATCATTTGAAGTCAGGGATCTCTGCTGGGTTTTGAGGCGCGACCCTTAAGTGCTCCTGAAAAATATGGTGAGGAAGGTTAACAATGAAGGCGCAATCGATGAAAATCAGGCATATCAGGATCAGACCGGGAATGAGAGTAAGCCAGGTGAGGCAAGTTGGGGCGATCGCCAGCACAGCTTTTCTCTTATCTGTAGCGGCGGGCTGCACCAGCCGCCCTGCCAACGTATCGACTCCCGAAGTGTCGCTAGAAAATGCAGTGGCTCCGCCAGCTATTCAGCAGCCTTTGACCTCGACGGCGCTGAAGCCAGTTCCTGTTCCTAACTTGATTCCGGCCACTGCCGCCCCGGAGCGTCTGCCGGAGGTGGTAACGAATCGCCCTGATCCCTTCGCCCCGCTCCTAATGGCTCCGACCAGCATCACAAGAGCTGCCGTTCAAACCCCGCCGATCGCACCTAGCGTTATCCCCCTTCCTGCGTCCTCTGCGCCAGCCACTGCAACGGTTTCTGTCCCTAGAACCTTCCCGGCATTCCAGCCTCCGGCAAGTGTGACCGCACCTACCAGCGCTATTCCTGCCGTGCCACCCATTAGCGCTGCTCAGGCGATCGAGGTTAGCGGAGTCGTTCAGGCTGGAAACACCACTAGCATTATTATTAAAGCTCCAGATGAGCGCACCAGCCGCTATGTCAGCGTGGGCGATCGTCTGTCAAATGGCAGAGTTCTGGTGAAGCGCGTCGAAATGGGCGCTGAGCCTGTGGTGATTTTGGAACAAGATGGTGCAGAGGTGATTAAGGCGATCGGCTCCCGTGGGTAGATCAGACCTACTAAGTAGCTGAGATAGGATAAGTAGCTGAGATAGGAGGATAGGTCTACAATTTGGACAGCACCTTAGCGATCGTGCCGTCTCAAACCCTATTTTTAAACCCCTTGCCCAAGACACCGCTTCAGCCTACATCGACCCTGCTGTCTGAGTCTGCTCTCAACTATCAGGACTCCTACGTCTGTCCGGTCTGTCGGCATGGTCAAATTTCGGCAATGACGCTGATGGATGCATTTGCTTGCAGCTTTTGTCGGCATATTTTTAGCGCCAATTTGCCCACCCAATCGATTCAGGTGGTCGATAGCTCTCAGCCGATGTCTTGGCGATGGAACGGTCAAAAGTGGCAATCGGTCTACCGAGATGCCCCTAGCCTGACGTTGGTGGTTTGGCTGATTGGCATTATTTTAGTGACGCTACCTGGCTCGATCGTCTGGCTGTCCTCAGCGCTCTTTCCGCCCTTACCCACCAGCACTTGGGCTTGGTTCCCAAAAGTCTGGGTCATCTGCACGTTTGGCATTCATTTTCTGATGGTGAGCTGGCTTGTGGTCGAGCATTATCAGCTACCGCTCTATGTCTCGACGCGCATCCGAGTTGCGCAATGGTTAGGGCGACGCTGATTGAGGGGCGCTGTGCGGCTCTGCAACAGGCAATCCTGCCTGAGAAACCTGCCGATTAAACAGCACCATTGTGGTACTGGAATTGCACTCAAACCCAATGCGCTCGTAAAAATGCTGCTGATGCGTTGTCATCAAATAAACGCGTTCCACACGATTCATGTGAGGGTGCATGAGGACGGTTTCTACCAGCTTGCGCCCCAGTCCGGCTCCTTGATAGTCGGGATGAATGACCACATCCCAGATTGTGGCGCGGTAGATGCCATCAGACGTGGCGCGAGCAAAGCCAATTAGCCGATCGCCATCCCACACGGTGACGACAGGCTTGCTGTGGGCGATCGCCGTTGCCCAGTCTTCAAGGGAGCGATCGCTTGCCCAGAAAGCCGTGACCTGAAATAAAGCCTGCAACTGGTTAAAATCGATCTCACGGGCACTGGATTCGCTGGCGCTAACTTGACTGGCGCTAACTTGACTGGCGCTAATTGGACTAATGCTTCCATCGTGGATGCAAAACTGCACGTGGCGACAATCGGTGATAGTCAATCTTTCTTCCTCCAGAAAAGCTGATTGAGGCAGGAGAAACAGACCTTGATTTTCGCTCCTTTTTGTGGAACCAATATGTAGCCAAGTTGCCATTCGGCTGCATTATGCCCCTTTAAATTTGCGATTTTGGATTTTAGGGCGATATTTTGGAGATCTACTCATGAGTTTGCTTAGGACATTTTGGTGGGGCGCTTCGCGCCCCACCAAAATGTCCCCGTCCTAGCCGCCTTGGCGGTTGCCATTGATGAGAGATGCGATCGCCAATCGGAAGAAATTCATGACAAACTGACCTTGCAGAGTTATCGTGCTAGAGACTTCTAGATTTCAGCCATAGATTTAGGTGGCACGCAAACTTATGCCATTTCGACTGCCTCAACTTAAGGTTTTGCCGCCCCGTCGCCAGTTTCGCCGCCGCCCTGTGATTCTGTTCTTCCTCGTTCTCTGTTGGAGCGCTCTCTTGGGCTGGGGTTTGGCTCAAGCCCAGATGCCTGCCGCAATCGTAGAGACGGCTACAGAAACAACCGACATCGTTCCGGCTCGCTATCAGCTTGGGCAAGAGCTTTATCTAAAAAACTGTGCCACCTGTCATGTCGCCTTACCGCCTGCCGTCATGCCCCTCCAGACCTGGGCGCAGCTCTTGCCGGACTCGCAGCACTACGGCGCTCAGCTTACAGTGCTAACTCAGCCTTCGCTAGAAATTGTTTGGAAATACATTTCAACTTATTCCCGTCCTACAAACCAGGGTGAGCAGGTGCCTTATAGGCTGCGGCAGTCTCGCTATTTCAAAGCGCTGCATCCCAAAGTCGAGTTTTCCCAGCCCATTAATGTGCAGAGCTGTGTCGCTTGCCATCCGGCGGCAGCACAATTTAACTATCGCAGCTTGACTCCTGAGTGGGAGAACGCGCCTTAGGCGGCAGGAGAAAAACCATGCAGATGGGCAAGATTTTCAAAAGCCTTTTTTCGACGGGAACAGTAGAAGGGTCGGCGGAAATCGCCAAAGCCACCTTTGAACTTGCCGATGCTCTGGAAAAGCCGGAGATTCGCAAACTTGCGCCGCTGATTCAGCAGGGTGGCTCTTTGCTAGAGGTGCTGAACTCGCCGCTGGCAGAATTGGCGGAATCGACGCTGCCATTCGTCAAGATTGCCACAGGGCTGCTGAAATTTGCCCTAAAGGTGACGAAAAAACAGCCGACCTTGGCACAGACGATCGCCCTAGTCAGTCAGGCAGCTTACCTGGAAAGCTTCAAAGTCAAGTTCTTGGATGTTCCCCAGTACCGAGAGCGGCTGAAGCGACAGGGTAACAAACCTGCTTCAGCACTAACGACACAAGAACTGCAACGGTTGGACGATTTGGAGTTGAGTGATCGCCAAGCGCAAGCAGCCCTCCTGTTTTTCCAGGATTCAACCCTGGCAAAGGCATATAACGCGATTTTGATCGCCCGCTTGCAGGAGTTGGGCGCTAAGCCAGAGGCAGCCCAAAAGCTTGCCAAGCAGGTGGCACAAGACACGAATCGCTACATGGATGCTGCCCTTGCTGAGATGGGTGAGGACGTACAGCGGTTGCGAGAATGGTATCGCGGCAAGAGTCGAGAGGAGTTTGAAAAGTATCTCAGCATCGACACCTACCTGGAAGAGCAGATTAAGCCACGACCAAGCGAACCCGTTTTCAACGAGTCGTTTACGTTTCGCCAGATCTATGTGCCGCTGAAGGCGCAGCGGCTCAAGCCAGACGGAGAGCCGGATCAAACTCCGCCGATCGCCATTGAAGACTGGGCAAGGCAGGCTTTGAACGACGATCGCCAGCAGGACAAAGTTCTCTTCATCCAGGGCAATCCAGGGCGCGGCAAGAGCGTATTTTGCCGGATGTTTGCCGACTGGGTGCGGCAACATGAGCATCCGCGCTGGACACCCATCCTGATTCGGCTGCGGGATGTGCGATCGCTCGCCAAAGATTTTGAGGAGACGCTGCGCAAAGCCGTCGATCGAGACTTTGCCGACAATGATCCGGGCTGGCTGACCGATCGCAATCTGCGGTTTGTGTTTCTGCTGGATGGTTTCGACGAGCTGCTGATGGAGGGCAGAACCAGCGGCGGCTTGGAGGACTTTTTGCGCCAGGTGGGCAGATTTCAGGAAAGCTGCGCCCAAAACTCTGAGAAGCGTCATCGGGTGATAATTACGGGGCGATCGCTCTCTCTGCAAAGCGTGGAGCGCCTGATGCCGCCCAATCTGGCGCGAGTCGAGCTGCTACCGATGGATGACGAGCTTCAGGCACAATGGCTGGGGCAGTGGAGCCAGCTCGTCCACACCAATACGGCTTACCTGACCAGTATTTTGCAGGATGAGCGGTTGCCCGATCGTGTTCGTGAGCTATCTCGTGAGCCGCTGCTGCTGTACCTGCTTGCCGCCATGCATCGAGATGGCGAACTGTCCGTCGAGATGTTTGAGGCGGCGGAGGGAACCAACGCCAAAGTCTTAATCTATGAGAAAACGCTGAATTGGGTGCTGACCAAGCAGCGTCCTGAGCTGCTGAACCGAGATTTGACCGAGCTGGAAACCGACGGACTGCGGCGAATTCTGGCGGAGGCGGGTCTATGCGTGGTGCAGTCTGGCGGCGAATGTGCAGCGATCGCCATGATCGAAGAACGCCTGAAGGGAGATGATACGGCGCGATCGCTTTTGGAGCAAGCCCAAACTCGCCTAAGCGAAAGTCCGCTGCGGAATGCCCTAGCCGCCTTTTACATGCAGCCCGGACGCAAAGGCAGCGGCTCCGTGGAGTTTGCCCACAAGAGTTTCAGCGAGTTTCTCTGTGCAGAGCGGTTGAAGGAGGCGATCGAGGATTGGTCTACTCAAATTGAGGTGAAGCGTCAGCAGCAGGACTTGATCCCTGATAGCGCCATAGCCCAGCAAATCTACGATTTGCTGGGCTATGGCGGACTAACCCCAGAAATTGTGGAATACCTGATGGCGCTGCTCACCCGCAGCCCAGAGTTTAATCCCGTGCGCCTCTTCAAGCGGCTGGAGAATTTCTATCTGCGCTGGTGCGATGGCGAATTGATTGATGCCCCGCCAGAAAATCTGCCGCAGAAAAAGATGCGGTTATTGAAGGAACAATTGAAGGATTCAGGAAAGGCGATCGGGTTGCGGCAGGTGGATGTGTATGCCGGATTGAACGTGATGATCTTGCTGCTGGAATTGAATCGATATGGGCGATCGAGAGAGGACTTGAAAGAGGCAATCGTTTTTTATCCTTGTGGTTTATCCAATACAACAGAGTTTCAAGCAGAGAGATTGCTTAAAGTCATTGGGTACAGTTACTGCGTTAGCACTACTGCTTTTAGATCAATTGCTGGGACATTTTTGAGTAACATAAACCTTAGCGATGCAGATCTTAGTAGTGCAAATCTCAGCGGCGTAAATCTTAGCAGTGTAAATCTCAGTGGCGCAATTTTAGCCAGTGCTGATCTGACAAATGCTAACTTATCTCACGCAGATCTTTTTCGCGCAAATTTGATTAGCGCAGATCTTTCCTATGCAAATCTCCAGAGTGCTGACCTCAGTGGCGCACTTCTCTATGATGCAAAGCTGTATGGCTCAAACCTAAGCCATGCAAATTTAAGTGATGCGACTTTAAATTATGCAAATCTTCGCAGCACAATTCTACAAAAGGCAAATCTTCATGGAGCAAGTCTCGATGGGGCAAATCTTGATAGCTCTAATCTTCGTAATGCAAATTTCCGTAGTGCTGGCCTTCGTAGTGCAGATTTAGGCGGTGCAGATTTAGGCGGTGCTAATCTTAGGAAAGCAGATCTCAGTGGCGCAAATCTCAGCGATACCAACCTTAAAGAAATTTTCTGGGATGAGGGTACAGAGTGGGATGAAGTTCGAGGATTAATGATGTGGAGTAGGATACCAGAAGCGCTAAAGCAACAGTTAGATCTAGAGTAAAGTGACTTCATCTAGATCCCTCACCTGACCCGCAGCGATCTGCGCCTCAGCCCGATGAATCAAGCCATCTAGCCGTCCTGCTGCAACGTCACCCGCAAGCTGCTGATCCCAATTTTCTTCTAGATAGTCTTGTAGCCACACAGCCAGCTTACGAACGTCAGGGTCAGGGAGTTGGGCGATCGCCTCTGTAATTTCCGCTAGTGCAGCCATATTCAAAGCCTTGCATTTATCTTTGTCGATCGTACTCAATCACTAGCGATTCTAGAATAGATGGCAACCATAAACTGACACTAATACAATCCATCTAGCTCCCCTGCCGATCGCTGCCCATGCGCCGAGACTCCATCTTTTACAGGCTGTTCCAGCAATCTCCAACACTCCTGTTTGAACTGCTCTCAACTTTGCCCGCCAATGCAGCAGACTATCGCTTCGATTCTGTCGCCGTCAAAGAACCCAAGTTTGAAATCGACGGCGTGTTTCTGCCGCCCGACACCGGAAATCCAGGAGTCGTCTACTTCTGCGAAGTGCAGTTCCAAAAAGACGAGCAGCTTTACGAGCGGCTGTTTGGCGAAGCTTTTCTCTATTTCTACCGCAACCGCGATCGCTTCTCAGATTGGCAAGCTGTCGTGATTTATCCAGGGCGATCGGCAGAACAAAGCGAGGTGCATCCCTATCGATCGCTTCTGGGCAGCGACCAGGTGCATCGGGTGTACTTGAATGAATTAGGCGACATCCGCCAGTTGCCCATGGGTATGGCGCTCATGCTGCTGACTACAGTGCAAGACAATCAGGCACCCGAAGAAGCCCGCTACCTATTGGAGCGATCGCGCCAGGAGGAAATAGCCCCCGGCACAAGTCGCTCCATAATGGAGTTAGTAACCACAATTATGGTTTACAAATTTACGCAGTTGAGCCGAGTGGAGGTAGAAGCAATGCTTGGACTGAGTCTTAAGGAAACCAGAGTTTACCAGGAAGCCAAAGAAGAGGGCAAACAAGAAGGACGGCAAGAAGGACAACAAGAAGGACGGAAAGACGAAGCTGTTCTCCTGATTTTGAGGCAATTGACTCGTCGGCTCAAACAGGAATTGCCTGAAGAGGTGCGATCGCAAATCAAAAGTCTATCTCTACCCACCTTGGAGGAATTAGGTGAATTCCTAGTTGATTTCGAGCGACTAGAGGATCTGCTGGCTTGGCTAGATCAGCACCGCACTCCATAAAGCCACTCTAAGCAAATGACTCTACAACTCCTGCATCAGCCGCAAGTAGTTCTGTTGCAGATTCGTGTGAGTTGCCACCATTTGCTCAGACATATCGCGCTCAACATCAGAGATTTGCTCCCAGAAGGCAGCCGATCGCCTTGCTGCAATCACATCCTTCCAGGCTAGAGCCAGCAATTCTGCCGCTAAGGGGTTCTCGATCGCCAGACTAGACTGAAGCTCGGCAAACAATTGGTGCGCTTCGAGATGTCGAGTAACGTCAGGTGCCAGCGCCAGACAGGCTTGAAATTGGGCGATCGCATCGGTGGAAATAAGAGCCATAGTGGAACCTCTGTTTTTGAGGAGACGGCGCTCCTACATGATTTGTGAACTGTTACATTTCTTAAACTATAGTTAATTTAGACCAATCGGTGTTGCGGAGCAATGTTCGGGTTAATGTTCGGGTTTCACTCCTCGGACAGAATTCTTTAAGCAAGGCGTGACGAATGGGCGATCGCTCAGGCAAAATGGCGAAATAATAGAGAGATAGGTGTTCACTGACAGGTCAAGTGGGAGTTTGAGTTCGTACCTATGGGCAAGCCGCGCATCTTTTCTGGAATTCAGCCAACGGGAGACATTCACCTAGGTAACTATTTGGGGGCAATTCGCAACTGGGTTGAAGGACAGAGCAATTATGAAAATTTCTTTTGCGTGGTCGATTTACACGCCATCACAGTGTCCCATGATCCCAAAGCTCTAGCGACTGACACGCACAAAGTGGCTGCGCTCTACTTAGCTTGCGGCATTGACCTAGAACACGCCAGTGTCTTTGTCCAGTCCCATGTTTCTGCCCATAGTGAACTGACTTGGCTGCTCAACTGCATTACGCCCTTGAACTGGCTGCAAGATATGGTGCAGTTTAAAGAAAAAGCGATCAAGCAAGCTGAAAATGTCGGGACAGGCTTGTTGGATTACCCGGTGCTGATGGCGGCAGATATTTTGCTCTACGACACTGATAAGGTACCTGTAGGCGAAGATCAAAAGCAGCATCTAGAGCTGACGCGAGACATTGCTGCGCGGCTAAACTATCTCTACGGCAGTGAAGAGCAGCCAGTGCTGAAGCTGCCGGAACCCATGATTCGTGCAGAAGGGGCAAGGGTGATGAGCTTGACAGATGGCACCCGCAAAATGTCGAAATCTGACCCGTCGGAGCTAAGTCGAATTAATTTGCTCGACCCGCCGGAGGCTATTCAGCAAAAGGTTAAGCGCTGCAAAACTGATTCGGTGCGCGGTCTGACTTTTGATGACCCAGGGCGTCCAGAGTGCCACAACCTGCTAACGCTCTACATGATTTTGTCCAATCAGACCAAAGAAGCTGTCACTCAAGAATGCGCTGACATGGGCTGGGGACAGTTCAAACCACTGCTGATGGAGACGACGATCGCCGCCCTCAAGCCCATCCAGGACAAATATCAGGACATTATGGCTGAGCCGGGATATCTGGAAAGCGTCTTGAAGCAGGGGCGAGAAAACGCTGAGGCGATCGCCAACCCCACCCTTGCCCGCGTTAAAGCGGCTTTGGGCTACTCTGTTCCGCTCTAAAATCGCTTCAAAGTGCTTCAGCAAAGCGTCCTAGTCGAATTCGGGTGCCCAGATGCTGGAGACTTCCATTTCCCACTCTGGCAGCAACTCTGGCAAAGCCAACACATCACCATCTCGAAGGACGATCGCTTCTTGTTCCGCATGGTGGACTTCTAGCGCATGGATTCTGGGATCTACCAGAATGCCAACCTGAGTTCCTAGCTCTAAGAAGGTGCGGATTTTGATGCGGAGTTTTTCAGGTCGATCGCTCTTTGAGGCAACTTCAAACATGAGATCTGGGACAAGCTGAGCAAACTCGCTGGTTGTGCGTTTGAGGCGATCGGCTCGGATAAAGGAAGCATCAGGGGCACGAACATCTTCATTAGCATTAGGCAAGATATATCCGGCACTAGAGGCGAGAACTCTGCCCAAACGTCGAGGACGTACCCAGTTGCCCAACTGCCGGATGATTTCGGCGGCTACCTCATTGGACTCAAATCCAGATGGACTCATAACAATAATTTCTCCGTCAACTAGCTCTAGACGGTAGTCAGGGTGATCCTCTTGAAAGTGCTGGAGATCCTGAATGGTAAGGGGCATGATGTATTTTTTCGGAGGAGGCAGAGGAGAAAACGATTTTAGATTTTGGATTGAGGCTAAAATCCAAAATCTAAAATTCTCATCTAGAGCGTGTAAGTAAATCCGTCCGCAAGAATGCCCGGTGCCCAAACTCCACCCAGCGATCGCTGATCATAAGTGCCAACCTCTGGAATGAATTCCTGGAAGGTAGTCAGCGCCACCAGATTATCGCCAAAGCAGCGATACAGGCTTTCGTCAAAACGCAAGTTTTCAATCGGTGCAATGATTTCGCCATTTTCTACCCAGAAACAGGCATAGCGAGTCATGCCCGTGACACGTCCGGTAGGACGATCGCTCCAGTTCAGATAGTGCAGATTGGAGAGATATAGCCCTGTGCCTAGTGCCTGTAGAATCTCTGCGGCGGGCAGATTGCCAGGAGAGAGATCGGGCGATCGCAATGACTCGATGCCGTTGGCTCCGTTGGCAGTTTTGCCATACTCTTTGGCGGTACGGGAGTTGATCAGCGTGTTAACCAATTCACCCTGTTCAATCAGGGGTAGCTCCATGGGTGCAATTTCTCCCCAGTCATTAAATCGGGGCACCAGCCCATGCCGAAAATTTTCGGTCAGGGTGAAGTGAGGAGAAAGCTTTTTCTCGCCCCGTTGCAGCATGGTCAAAGCGCTGTCTCCCCGCTGCAACGCCGATTCACTCACGCCGCCCCAGGAAAACATTCCTAGCAGATCGGCAACGGCAGAGGGCGCGAGATAGGTGCGATATTGTCCTCTGGGCACAGCTTTGGGCGATCGCCCCAGTCGCTCTAGCTGCTGCTTCGAGTCGGCAAGCTTGGCGGTGTATGCCTCTGCATTCCATTCGTTTCCGGCAAAGGTGCCTTTCACGGCCTGTCCATCTGCCGTAAACAGAGAATAGTCCAGCGCAAAAGACTCGGTGGCAAACCAGTGTTTTTGTCCGGCAGAGTCAGCAAAGGCACGAACTTGCAAACCCGCCGCGTAAATTCCCGTAAAGTCTAGACCCACCACATCAGGCAAAATAGCGCTCGTGACCTGCTCTGGAGCCAAGAGCTTGCCTGTATGAATATCATTACTGGTGGCATTGCCTGCTGGCAGCACTAAATAGGGATCTTCAGGCAACTGAGGCACTTCTTGCCGTAATTCAGCCAGTGCCATGCTAGCCTGCCGCCAATCTACCTCCCAATCTCCCGTAAACGGAAAGCTGCGATAGGCATTGCGGCGATCGTCCATCAGGGTCAGGCTAATCTCGCCGTCGGTGACGCAGCCCGTCTGCCGCACTCTGGCATTGTTAAACCGGACAAACTGGCTCTGTTCGCCCGTCAGCTCTAGCTTTGCCTGCTCACCCGACTGTAAGTCAGACAGCAGAGCTTCCACCAGGCGATCGAATATGGCTTCCCGATGGGCAATATCGGCGCTCAAATTTGCTTGCTCAACTAATTTCATGCCCCACCTCCAAACACTTCTACATCCGAAAATACGCAGGCTGGAGAACCATGCCCTACCCGAATTGCCTGATTAGGTTCGCCCTTGCCGCAGTAGGGAGTGCCGTACATTTGCCAGGTCGATTCGTCGCCCACGCGAGTCAAGCTGTGCCAAAACTGGGGAGTTGTGGCGCGGTAGTTGGGGTTGCGCAAAGTCTTGGTGAGTTTGCCTTTTTCGATGAGCTTGGCGTACTCACAGCCAAACTGGAACTTGTGGCGCTGGTCGTCAATTGACCAGGAGCAGTTTGACTCCATGTAGACTCCCGACTCAATGTCTCCAATCAAGTCTTCAAAGGAATCTGTTCCTGGCTCCAGATTGAGGTTCGCCATCCGATCGATCGGCGGACGGTTCCAGGAGGAGGCACGGGCGCAGGATACGCCCGGAATTCCGGTTCTCGTCTGGCTTTCCAGACTGCCTAAGCCCCGCAGCAACACGCCGTCCTGAATCACATGCTCACGGGTGGCGGGTGCTCCAGTGTCATCAAAGCTGTAGCTGGCAAACTCTCCGGCGATCGTCGGATTAAAGGTGACGTTCATCAGCTTGGAGCCATAGACTAGTTCTCCAAAGTCGGAAGCCTTGACGAAGCTGCCCCCGGCATAGTTGCGCTCGTCACCCAAAATGCGATCGAGTTCTAACGGATGCCCAATGCTCTCATGAATCTGCAGCATCATCTGATCAGGTGCTAGAACCAGTGTGGTGGTAGTTGCCGGACATTCTTCAGCAGTCAACAGCTCTACTGCCTGTTCGCCAACCTGCTGTGCCCGCTGCCACAAATCTGCTTTGGGGAAAAGCTCCCAGCCGCCCTGATAGCAGTGCGCCAAATAGCCATTATTGCTCCGCTGCTGCACGATCGCCCCGTCCTGAGCCGTTGCGCCATAGTGCGTTTCCAGCATCAAAAACTTTTGGTAGACCTCTGAGCCGTTGCTGCTGACAAACCAGGATTCTGTCTCATTAGCGATCGCGGTGGCATTGGTCTGCACAATCTGGTCAGACACCTTGAGGGTTTGACACAGCCGCACCAGCAAATCATTAATTTCGCCGGGAGTCATCGCGTCTAGGGGTTTCACAAAAGGCGAAAGGTATTGACCCACTACCTTGGGGCGAACGGCAGTCGTCAACGGGTGAAGAGACCACTCGCTGGCGGCTAATGCCTGTCGGTACGCCGTTTGAGCTGCCGATCGGATGCTGTCTAAGGTCAGAATATTGGTCGCGCCATAGCCAATTTGCCCTTGAGCTAGCACCTCCACCATAATTCCACGGTTAAGGGATTTACCGTTCGTTTGGGGATTGCCGTCCCGGACATGGCGATGCCCAACCGTTTCTTTGACTGCCCGCAGCCCGATCCAGTCTGCGGGAATATCCTCTAGAGCAACGATCGCGTTTGATAATTCAGGAATCATTAGAGTGGGGATATGCAACTTCGGAGTAGAGCACAACCTCAACCGAGCCTTTTGCCAGATGCGTTTTGGCAAAGGCGCTAGTAGAAGTCGTTATCTCTTCATCTTATCGATTTAATCTTAAGACTTTGACAAACCTATATTGAGACAATGATTTCTACAGATTTCCTGCCTGAGAAATTTCGCAGCGCTATTCAACTGCGAGCAACCTCAAAAAAGCTTCTTGGCTCTCTCCAAATTGGAAGATTGCAAAAGATTAAGAAAAAATTACTATAATGGTTACAAAACTAAATAATTTAATTATTTTTCTACCGGGGCGATGACTTGCAGGTATGTCACTAAGTTGAAGCTCAGAGGCGATGCCTGAAGTTCACACTCGCTTTAGATCTACGACTCTTCAAACCGCATCCCCAAACCGCATATGAGAACCATAGAGTACCGATTTGCGCTACAGCGCAGTGCCACCGTTTTAGCAGTTGCCGCCTTCTCCCTCGTCATTCTGGCGGGTGTCACGGGCATTTTGCTTTCTTTTTATTATGAACCTACCGCAGGCGGAGCTTTTACCTCTCTTCGTCGGATCACAGAAATGATTCCTAGCGGCGTTCTAATCCGCAGCTTGCATGATTTGGCGGGTAATGGTCTTATCGTGATTGCGCTACTGCAAATTGTCGTGATGTTTTTAGGACGGCAGTTTCGCCCAAGCTGGATTGCCGCCTGGATTAGCGGAATTTTCTATGCGCTTGTGGCGATCGGTCTCAGCTGGACTGCTATTATTCTGGACTGGGATCAGGTAGGCTATTGGCGCTACAAGGTAGAGCTGAAGACGATCGAGATTATTCCACTCATTGGCTCTTACCTGCGTGACATTCTTACGGGTGGCAATGGCGTAAATTCCATCACGGTTCAGCATATGTATACGCTTCACAGCTATGTGCTGTCTGGGGTGGCGATCGTGCTTTCCGTCATTCACTTAGGTGCGCTGATCTACCAGGAACAAGAGCGTCGTCAGGTGAGAACCCGTCTGAATACCGTAGTTTCGAGAGCCGCAGGATTGTCAGTGACAGAGGAGGAAGCCTCTGAACAAGCTGAAGCCTCTGTCTGAATTTTCTATGCAGTAGCTTTAGCATCTAGAGTTCAAAACAATGGGTTGAGGGCTGAGCTTTGACTAGATAGAGTCAAAGCTCAGCCTTTTGCCGTTATGCCACCTATGACTTCTGGCAAGGCATCTTTATGGGAGCAAGATTGGGAAGACTAGACTGAACACATTCTTCACCGTCGGGCTGCACCCCGTAAGTCTATGGCTTCCTTACGCGATCGCTCCGCCATTCTTCGGCTGACTCCAGAGCAATTGAGCCGTTCTGAGTTGCTGGTGGGATTGGACTCGTGGATGCGCCTTTCTCTGCTATCTGACATACAGGTTGTGGAGTTTTGCCAAAAGTACCTGACTTGTCCGGTGCCAGCTTATCCAGTCGCGATCGCGGAGCCTATTGCCGAGAGGAACCTTGCCGCTTCTGCAATGGCTTTGGAGCCTGTCGCCGCTTCTACAGATTTTGCCGATGCTCTCCAACGTCCTGACTCTTCGCCCCCTCCTGTCCTAGCCTCATCTCCTCGCCCTCCCAGCCGCTTCACCCGATCGCTCCGATCCTTTATGGCAGAGGTCAGCATTATCTGGCTGCTGATTCTGGGCGTGTTTATGGTGGTCGTTTCTTCAGGCGTTTTGGCGGCGACTCAGTGGCAGAACTTTTCGGCGATCGGACAGTATGGCATTTTGTTTGCCTACACGATCGCCTTTGCGCTAGCGAGTTTCTGGACAGCCCGACAGACCCGCTTGCGCCTCACGTCACGGATGTTGCAGCTTGCCACGCTGCTAATTATTCCCGTCAACTTTTGGATGATGGATGGCTTGAGGGTGGGGGCGAGTTTTGTTGGAGTGGTGGTTTGTGCGATCGCTGCTCTGAGCTTGACTGCCATTCTGCTACGGCTTTTGCATCCGCGCCTGGGGCTGACTTCCGGCGATCGCTTTCGGCTGATTGCGGTCAACAGCATTGGTTTAAGCTGGCTGCACTGGGGCTGGGGCTGGGAAAGCGTGCCGCTAATTGCCACCTATCTTGGCACGGTGGGAACAGCCGTTTTGCTGTGGAAACAGTCTCAGCTTCATCAGTCTCACCCTAAGCAGTTTCAGCCTAATCAGTCTCAGCACGCAGAGGCAGGAGGCTTAGAAACAGGAGAGACAAAGGCAGGAGGCGCAGAGCTGGGAAGCGCCCCGGATGTACCGCCTAAAAATGGGTCTGCTCAAGACTCTCCTTTACCCAACGTCGTCATTATTCTGGCGGTGCTACTGCTGATTGGTCGGGCTATCTTGGCGGCGCAGGTTCCTGTTGATCAGCTTGGGTTGGCGCTGAGCATTTGTGGCTGGGTGCTGGGCTGGCTGAACCGTCGAGAGCAGATGCAGATCTGGCGCTGGGTAGGAAGTGGGCTGTTGTTGCTGGGCTGGCTTGTGTCTATCTCTGCTGAGCCGCCTTGGCAAGCGATCGCCATTAGCGGCTTGATTCTGTGGCTGCTGATCGATGGGATGCAGTCTCAGCTTATGCAGTCTCGATCGAGCTTATTTACGGTAGCGGCAATCTTTGGGGTGGGGTTACAGACCTATGTTTTGCTGTGGCGCATGGTGCCGGAAGGCTTGCGACAGCAGATTGTCGAATGGGCAATTCAGACGGGGGGCGATCGCGGGATGCCAGATGCTCTAGTGGGAGTGGGTGGGTTTCCTTACATTCTGCTGACCTTGGGTGCAGCAGTCTGGCTACGGCGAAGATCAGTTTCAAACGAGATTTCAGGCGCAAGTTTAGCGTCAAGTTTAGCGTCAGGCTTCTCTCGATCGTCTCGTCAGGTAGAGGCTTTAGCGCTGATTTTGGGGCTGGGTCTAACGCTGATGAGCTGGGAGAATCTGCTGTTGCGATCGCTCAACCTGACGCTTTCTGCCCTAACGCTGTTTTTCGCCTGTCGCAAGCGGCGATCGCCTTTGCCTATTTTGTATCTCACTCACATCATCGCTTTGGTGGGAGTTCTCTGCTGGATTAAGCTGCTGTTCCCCGGACTGAGTGATCTAGCCAATGCCAGGATTTTGCTGGTGGGCATGGCGATCGAGTGGTTTTTGAGTCAGGGAACTAGCCGCTGGCAGCGTAGCGCTTGGCATCTGGGGCTTGTTTTGGCAGGATGGGGCTATTTTGCCCTATTCCTGAGCGCGAGTTCGGCTTACGAAAATCTGGTCGGCTTGCTGATTCCGATTGGATTGACGGGACTATCGTATTCCAGCCGTTCTCCCAACAGACGATTTGCCGCATGGTTGAGCGCGGCAATGCTAATCGCTCAACTGCTCTTGCTGAATGTATTGAACGCTTGGCTGATTAGCCTGGGTGTGGCAACAGTTTTGATGCTGCTTAATACCCGCCTTTTGCGCCGCCGATTTGCCGCTTTCTTAACGGTTGGGTTTGCCCTGAGTTTCGAGGGGGTGGCGATCGCTCTACAGGATCAGTTCACGGACATAGTTTCCTTGAATCTTTTGGCTGCAAATCTTTGGCTGCTCTGGCTGCTGCGAGACGGGCTGTTGCGGGGCAGATTGCCGTCACAAGACGAACTACAACGCCAGTCAGAGCAACCGATCTTGCTGGAACTTTATGCTTTTGCGGTCAATATTTGGGCGATCGTCCTCTGTATTCTCACTCTGTTAGTGCTGACTGTCCTTTGCCTATTTGAGCCAACTTGGAGCGTCGCGACAGCTGCCGGATTAACGATTGGAGCGATCGCCTATCGCATTTGGCAGCAGCCGACTAACCTCGGTTTCTGCGGCATGGCTTGGGGAACTGAGATCCTGGTGATCGCCCTAGTTCAGCTCAGTCAGGGCGGCATTACGGAAATGGCGATCGTCACTCTGGGTTTAGGGTTACTGACCCAGCTTGCTGGAGATATTTGGGTGAGACGTTCTAGTCAGCCCTACCGCTTTAGCTGGCATCTGATTCCGTTGGGCTATGCGGGCTTAGGCTGGCTGATGGGACACACCAGTTTCGCAGCAACCACAGGGCTATATACTCTGGCGACCGCGTTGATTGGCATAGGGGTGGGACGGCGATCGCTTCGCCTCAAGCCCTTCTCAGTTCTGTCCATTCTGCTGATCTCTGTAGCCGCCTACGAACTGCTGATCTATCAGCTCCTTCAGGCTAAAGGAGGCAGCACAGGCGATGGGGTGATCCTGCTTGCCGGACTAGCCGCCTTCATCGCGATCGCTAATCGGCTGTTATCGCGCTGGCTGGTCCCCTACCTGCGCCTTACCTCCGCCGAACTTCAGAGTATTGCCCATCTGCATTGGGCGATCGGCAGCGGTTTAGCTCTGCTTGCCATCCCCTTTAGCCTCAGTAACCAGGGCGCTGTTTTAGGGTTGGGCACAGTGGGTGCGCTTTCGGGCTATGCCTTAGCCATGGGTAGAGGCACTCCGGCTTCAGAAAGCTCGACAGCCCAAGGCTGGACATATGCCGGAATCTGGGAAGCGATCGCGGCTCTCGGCTATATGTTCTATCGCTGGGTTCCAGAGTGGGCGGGCTGGACAGGGGCGATCGCCTCTCTCCTAGCGATCGGGCTGTACTGCTTGCCCTGGCAGCGAGGGGGTTGGTCGGTGCGCCCGTGGAAAAACACTGCCGTCATCCTTCCAGGCATAGCGATTCTCTTGACGATCGGGACTATCACCCTTCAAAGCCTGCTGATTACGGCTGCTTTCTATGCTTGGTTAGCTCAAGCTACGCGCCGAATTCGCCTCAGCTATCTCAGTCTTTTGCTGTTCGACTGGGCAATTTTGCGCTACCTAAATCAGCAAGACTGGCTGACCTTACTAGGATTCAGCCTTGTTTTCGGTGGTTCACTGCTGTACATTGCCCAAGTCGATCCAGCTTTGCAAAGCGCTTCGGCAAGGCAGCAACGACACTGGATGCGATCGATCGCCACCGGACTCATTAGCCTTACAGCCTATTACCAAGCCGAGATTGAAACGGGTGCCGCCTGGGTCATGGGTGGCTTGGCGCTGGGGCTAGGGTTGGGATTAGTATTCCTGGGAATCATTCTGCGAGTGCGGGCATTTCTCTATATTGGTACTGCTGCCTTCATGCTGCGTATTTTGCGGTTGCTCTGGCTCTTCATCTACACCTATTCGGCGCTGCTTTGGGCATCAGGGATTGTCCTAGGATTACTGCTCATCTGGACAGCCGCAACATTTGAGGCGAGACGGAGCCAAATGAACGCGCTGTTGCAGTATTGGATGAGCGAATTAGCAAGCTGGGAATAGAAGCGATCGCTGGTTTGAAATTAGCGGTGAAAACTATTTCTGGAAATCGTCTGGAAAGCGATCGCTGGGTCAAGTCTTGCCTGTAAACATGGCGGTTAGAACGGGGACAGTTAGGGTGGGGCGGAAACGCCCCACCCTAACTGTCCAAGCAAACTGGTGACAGCTATAAAATCATTGACGCAGCCGTTGCCAGAAAATTGGGTAGATTGGCGATCGCGATTCAGTAGGCATACTCAATTGGCATACAAAGCGTGAAATAATCAATGGTTCAGTCCTTCCTTCAGTAGAATTGCAGTAGCTTGATACAGATTAAGCCCTGCCCTGATTGCCGTTATCTGTAAAAATCTGGCTTAGCTAAACGCCAGAGCGTCGTGGAGGCTTCGATGGTTCGGTTTCATATTCAACCGGATAGCGATATCCCTGCATCTTCTCAGCTTTATAGTCAAATTCGCTTTGCGATCGCCTCTCGTCAATATCCGCCCGGTCATCGGTTGCCCAGCACGCGACAGCTGGCAATGGAAACTGGGCTGCATCGCAACACCATCAGCAAAGTTTATCGCCAGCTTGAAGAAGATGGCATTGTGGATGCTCAGGCGGGTTCGGGTATCTATGTGCGGGCGCAGGGCGACGAGGGCGGGAATGCTAAGGGACGATCGCCTTCCCCCATCATGGATCAGCACCCCGAAGCCCATAAGCTGGTGCAGCGCAGTCTAGATGAGCTATTGGGGCAAGGCTGTTCTCTTACCCAAGCACGAGAGCTGTTTTTGGCAGAAATTGATTGGCGGCTGCGGTGCAGTGCCCGTGTGCTAGTGACGGTGCCCACTCAAGATATCGGCGTGGGTGAGCTGATGGTGCAGGAATTGGAGCAGGCGCTCAATATCCCAGTGCAGCTCGTGCCCATGGAAGAACTGGCTCAGGTGCTGGATCAAGCGCGATCGGGTACGGTTGTCACCAGCCGCTACTTCATTGGAGAAGCGGAGGCGATCGCCTCTCCCAAATCCGTGCGCGTCATCCCAATCGATATCTATGACTATGCCCAAGAGATTCAAAAGCTGCTGAAGCTGCCCAAAGATAGCTGCTTAGGGCTAGTCAGCCTCAGTCCCGGAATTTTGCGGGCTTCGGAGGTAATTGTTTACAGCCTGCGGGGTGAAAGCCTACTGATTATGACGGCACAGGCTAACGACACCTATCGTCTGAATGCGATCGTGCGAAGTGCCCAGACTGTCTTTAGCTTTGATCAGGCAAGCTGTAGCGCGGTCAAGGCGGCAGTCAGCGTTGCCAGAGATGATCTGATTCGTGCCCCAAATCTCATCTGCTGCGACAACTATATTGGCGCAAAGTCAATCAGCCTCCTCAAACGAGAGCTGGGACTAGAGTAAGCTTTAGCCGATCGCCTGGGGCAGACGCAAGAACTGCCGTAGTTCTTGGAGGTAGGTTTCTGTATCCTCCAGCATGGGAAAATGCGCTGTGTTGCTCATCACCACCTGCTGAATGCGATCGTTTAACCCAGCTGCGCGTCTACCCAGCTCTGCTGGGATAATCTGGTCGTATTCCCCAGAGATCAGCAGCGTCGGGACAGGCAGCTGAGCGAATTCTTGGGGCATTTCCTCGGCAGCTCTTTGGCTAACCGCCGTGTAGACAGTGCCCAGAGCGGCCTCGTAGTCTGCGGCGACAAAATCTTCAAGGAAGGCTTTTCGAGCTGCTCCCGGTATGGGACGACGCAAGAACCGCGTCATGAACATCCGGTCAGCCCCTGGAACTTTGGTCATCCAGCCTGGACGAAAGCCCACCACATATTTGCTGGCCTGATGAAAAAGCTTGAACGATCGCGCCTCATATTCAAAAATGCCGCTGCACGTCAGAATCACCTGCTCAACCCGTTCAGGATAGCGATTGACAAACAGGACGGCGATCGAGGCTCCGGTAGAGTGGGCGTTAAGATAAATCCGTTTCAGGTTTAGGGCTTCTAGCAGCAGCGCCAAATCATCGGCGTAGCCCTCTAGCTCATAGCCCAAAGCCTCTACTTCTGCCGGAATCGGTCGGGGGAGGAGCGATCGCCCAAACCCCCGCAGATCGTACAGCAAACAGTCAAACTGATCAGTTAGCGCCCGTGCCGTGGTTTCCCAATAGCGTGTAGAACCTGCCCATCCGTGAATAAATACCAAGGTGGGCTTGTCTGAAAGCGGGTTTCTATCTAGAGAATTGTCGGCGGTAATCCATTCGTAGTAGTGATCAACACCGCGCACACTGATGTAAGGCATTTTGGGGAATGTCGGAGTTAGGCAGATTCGGGTTTCGGCAGTGAAGAAGGGTGAACCAACAGCTCAGCCGTCGATCGCTTCTCTACCATCTCACGGGTAATCGCACAGCGCGTTACATCCTTGCGGGAAGGCAGCTCATACATCACGTCTAGCATTAGCTCTTCCACAATGCTACGCAGCGCTCTGGCTCCCGTTTTGCGACGGTAAGCCTCTTTAGCGATCGCCCGTACCGCATCCGGCTTAAACTCTAGCTGCACGTTATCCATTCGCATCAGCTTCTGGTATTGCTTCACCAGAGCATTACGAGGTTCCGTCAGAATTTCTGAAAGCGCATCCTCATCTAGCGGATCGACGACCGCCATCACAGGCACCCGACCAATGAACTCTGGAATCATGCCAAACTTCACTAAATCGTCTGGCTCCATGTGCTTTAACACATCCGCCGCCCGTTTTTCCTTAGGCTGCCCCTCTCCTGGCTGTACAAAGCCGATCGATTTCTTGCCTAGCCGCTGCTCGACTGCCTTGTCCAGCCCCACAAATGCCCCACCGCAAATAAACAGGATATTGCTGGTGTCAATCTGGATGCAGTCTTGATAGGGATGCTTGCGTCCTCCCTGGGGAGGCACATTGGCGATCGTTCCCTCCAGCATTTTTAGCAAAGCCTGTTGAACGCCCTCGCCTGAGACATCTCGCGTAATTGAAGGATTCTCGCTCTTGCGGGCAATTTTGTCGATCTCGTCAATGTAGATAATGCCGCGCTGAGCCACTTCCACATCCAGATCGGCGACCTGTAATAGCCGCAGCAGGATGTTTTCCACATCTTCGCCCACATAGCCCGCCTCGGTTAGCGTCGTGGCATCGGCGACCGCAAAGGGTACATCTAGCATCTCTGCCAGGGTTTGCGCCAGCAGCGTCTTACCACAGCCTGTAGGCCCGATCAACAGAATATTGGACTTTTGCAGCTCCACCGTATCTTCTTGCTTTGCGGCTCCCTTGCTCTGAATAAAGCTCAGCCGCTTGTAGTGGTTGTAAACCGCAACAGAAAGCACCTTCTTTGCCTCATCCTGACCAATCACGTTCTCATCCAAATGCTTCTTGATTTCCCTTGGCTTGGGAATCTGATTCATGGAGAGACTGGGCGATCGCACCGGGCGTTTGTCTGAATGATTGTCACGTCGAGCCGAGGGCTGAGGCACCGTTGCGCTAGAGTCAAACAACTCCTCATCCAAGATTTCATTGCAGAGGTCAACGCATTCGTCACAGATATAGACACCAGGCCCCGCAATTAGCTTGCGAACTTGCTCCTGCGACTTACCACAGAATGAACATTTGAGATGGGAGTCATACTTAGACATATTCGCCCCTCACTTGACTGCGGTAATGGACTCTCCGGGCATGGGCAGGTTGTGGCGAACAACGACCTGGTCAATCAACCCGTAGTTTTTCGCTTCTTCTGCGGACATGAAAAAATCGCGTTCGGTATCAGCCTCAATTTTCTCAAACGGCTGTCCTGTATGATAAGCCAACAATTCGTTTAGCGTTCGTTTAAGATACAGAATTTCTTTTGCCTGAATCTCAATATCTACCGCCTGGCCCTGCGCCCCACCTGAAGGCTGATGGATCATGATGCGCGAACTGGGCAAAGACAACCGCTTTCCGGCTGCACCTGCTGCCAGCAGGAATGCGCCCATGCTAGCCGCCAGACCGTAGCAAATAGTAACGATGTCAGGACGAACTTGCTGCATCGTGTCGTAAATTGCTAGACCTGCCGTTACCGAACCGCCTGGAGAGTTGATGTAGAGCTGAATATCGCGCTCTGGATCTTCCGCATCTAGGAACAGAAGCTGGGCAATAATCGAGTCTGCTACGGTGTCATCGACAGGTGTTCCTAAAAAGACGATGCGCTCCCGCAGCAGTCGAGAGTAGATATCAAATGCCCGATCTCCTCTGCCAGATTGCTCGACCACCATCGGCACAACGGCTTCAGCCCCTCGCGAGGTGGACTGAGCTAGCACCCGATCGGATAAAGACCGCTCTGAAGGTCTGAAATCAGAGAAGGGGAATTGAGAAGACTGAGAATTTGCCATAAATTAGGAGAAAAATAAACTCCAAATAAGCGGATCTATTTGACCATTATGCCTCAACTGCACAGGCACTAGGGGAATCCAGAAAAATCCCCCGATTAAGAGCATTCCTTTAAGAAACCCACCTTACAGCAATTTTCAACTGCACAAACCACAGTTATTTTTGTAGAAGCCTCGCTCCGCGAGGCTTCTACAAAAATAAGCCATATTTAACCAAGCGCAAAGCGCTGTAAGGAGTGAACTGTCTGTGAAATCAAGGCAATGGAATCAGGCAGTCACACCTCAAAGGACAGGTTAGGACTTTGCTGACTTACCTTTCGGTTTTCCAGAAGGGGGATTTTCTAGAGGCTCAGTTGACTCAACTGCTGTAGATTGAGGCTCAACTTCAGCCTCAGCTCCAGCCTTAGCCTCAGCCTCAGCTTCAACTGTCTCGATCGCTTCTGCAGGAACCTCTACAATTGCCTCAGCACTCACATCAAGGGTTGCTTCTGCTGCATCGATCTCCAAAACTTCGTCGATCGCTAGCTCATCTACCGTTTCATCAGCCGCAGGCTTCAGGCTGCCTTCAGGCACAAGCTCGATGTTTGCCTCTGCTTCAAGCCAGTCGAGAATCTTGTCTCGTAACAGATCATCTTCAATCGCTTGACGAAGGCGATCGACATCAATATCCTGGCGATCGGCTTCTGGCTGACTCGCCATTTCAGCCATGACTTCACTGACTTTCGCCGTCACCTCCTCAGGGGTAACTTGAATAGATTCCTGTTTGACAACCTCTCCTAGAGCCAATGTCCGCTGAAGGCGCAGAATGGCTTCGGGTCTTGCCTGTTCGCGCAACATCGACACAATCTGATCGGTGAAGGTTTTGCGAATATCTAGCCCCTGCTGACTCAGGCGCATGGCGGTCTGGGTAATGGAGTAATCTACCTCTTGTTTAACCAGCGTTTCCGGCAGATCAACCTCCAGGTATTTGACCAGCTCATTTAGCAGAGCCTCTTGTTTATTGCTCTTAGTCTTAGCTGCTGCTTCGTCCTGATAGCGCTTCTCCAAAGATTCTCGCAGTTCTGCCAAAGTCTCAAATTCGCTGACATCTTGGGCAAAGTCGTCATCTAGCTCAGGCAGCTCACGCGCTTTCAAGTCTTTCAGCGTAATCGTGAAAACTGCGGGCTTACCTGCCAAATCTTCCTGGGCATAAGGGTCGGGAAATGTGACGGCAATATCCTTGGTTTCACCCAGAGCCATGCCAATGATGCCCTCAATGAAGCCTGGAATGAAGCCGCCTTCCACCAGTTCGATTTCAAAATCTTGGGCGCTGCCCCCCGGAATTTCGGCGGGTTCTGTCTCGCCTTCAGCTGTCTCTGCCAAGCGTCCGGCAAAATCCACCGTTGCCATATCGTTTTCCTCAGCTGGACGTTCCACAGGCACTAAAGTAGACGATCGCTTCCGATAACCTTCCAGCACCTTATCTACCTGCTCTGGGTCATATTTCACTTCTTCAGCTTTAGCTTCCAGCCCTTTGTACTGGCTCAGCGTTGCATTGGGAGCCACATCAACTGCCGCCAAGAAAGTCAGTGCCGATCCAGGTTCAAACTGGACAACTAACTCGTCAAACGAAGAACGCAGCTGAGGAGTGCCGATCGCCTCAATTTTTTCCTGGTCTAGCGCTTGCTTAATCCCATCCTGAATCAGGTCTTCTACAGCTGTTGCCTTAATTCGCAGAGAGCCAAACCGTTGAATCAACACCTGACGGGGGACTTTGCCCTTCCGAAACCCAGGAATATCGGCAAATCGAGTCAGCTCCTTGAGGGCTTTTTCGTAGGCTTGCTTCGACATCTCAGAGGGGATCTCAATTTCTAGACCAATTTGGCTAGCGGGTAATTTTTCCTGGGTAACTTTCATCGCAATTCTCGTCGCAGGTTGTATTAGACTGCTAAGCAAACTATCCGGGTAGACCGCTGAATAGACATGGAGAAAACTCAGCTTTGCCGCAATTAGTTATGTTAGCCGATTCTGCCTCTAACGAAAGCTAGACCGCAGTAAATCTCATTAACTTCTCACCTCTGAGGGTTCAGCGCCCTATGTTTCGGAACGTGAAGGAGAGTAGAGCATGGTATAAGATAGGCTTGTAGGCATCCAAGGCTTTGTGAGCTAGCGGCGATCGCTCCATGCCAAGCTAGGCTCAAAGCTACTGGCAAGTTCAAGCAGCAATAAGTTAAGCAGCAACAAGAGAATAGTAGATATTGATATGAGACTGACTGGAGGAAATTAACTTGCCCCGACCTTACCGAGTTGCTATTCTGGGAGCGACGGGCGCTGTGGGTACTGAACTACTCAGCATCCTAGAGCAGCGCCGCTTTCCAATCGCAAACCTAAAGCTTTTGGCTTCTCCTCGCTCAGCCGGACAGCGGCTAAAATTTTCAGGCGAAGACCTAATCGTCGAAGCTTTGGACAATCGCGCCTTCGAAAATGTTGATCTGGTCTTGGCTTCGGCGGGTGGCTCTATTTCTAAGATCTGGGCGCCTAAGGCAGTTGAGGCGGGCGCAGTTGTCATTGACAACTCCAGCGCTTTTCGGATGGATGAACAGGTGCCGCTGGTGATTCCTGAAGTTAACCCAGAGGCAGCGATCGCCCATCAGGGCATTATTGCTAACCCCAACTGCACGACCATTCTGATGGCGGTTGCTATCTATCCACTCCATCAGGCTCAGCCGATTCGCCGAATTGTGGCTGCCACCTACCAATCAGCAAGCGGTGCAGGGGCGCGGGCAATGGAGGAAGTTAAGGTTCAGGCACTTGCCATTCTGCAAGGTCAGCAGCCCAAGACTGAGATCTTCCCCTATCCTCTGGCATTCAATCTTTTTCCCCACAACACCAAACTCAACGATTTGGGGTATTGTGAGGAAGAAATGAAAATGGTGAACGAAACGCGCAAGATTTTTGGAGTTCCTGGTCTGCGAATTACGCCCACCTGTATTCGGGTTCCCGTCTTGCGCGCCCATTCGGAAGCTATTAACCTAGAGTTTGATCAGCCGTTTAGCGCGGTTCAGGCGAGAGAGATTCTCAATCATGCACCCGGAGTTCAGGTAGTTGAAGATTGGGGAGCCAACTACTTTCCGATGCCGATCGACGCAACTGGCAAAGACGACGTGCTGGTTGGTCGTATCCGTCAAGACATTTCCAATCCCAATGGCTTAGAACTTTGGCTGAGTGGCGATCAAATTCGCAAGGGTGCTGCGCTCAACGCGGTTCAAATTGCTGAACTGCTAGCTAATCAGAGCTTAATCTACCCAACCCAGTCGGCTGTTGCGTCTACCTAGTTTTAGCCGGAGGGATGCAGCTAAAGAATTGCAGCCAGGAAATTATGACCGGATGTGCAGGGTAAAGATTTTTGACGTGAGTCTTTAGGACAGCGACCATCAGTGCAAGTGAGGAGTGAGTAGAGTGTGACGAGTTTTGGACGTGTTTCGACCGCTTTGGTCACGCCGTTTAATCAGGATGGTAGCGTCAACTACGATGTTGCCGAAAAGCTGGCGGTTCATTTAGTGGAGCATGGCACTGATACTTTGGTGGTGTGCGGCACAACGGGTGAATCGCCGACGCTGAGTTGGGATGAGGAATATCACCTGTTTCAGGTGGTGCAGGGGGCGATCGCCGGAAAAGCCAAGGTAATTGCCGGAGCCGGATCCAATTCAACTGACGAAGCAATTGCCGCCACTCAGAAAGCAAATAAGCTACAATTGGATGGAACGCTTCAAGTCGTTCCTTATTACAATAGACCTCCCCAAGCGGGTCTGTACAAGCATTTCCGGGCGATCGCCGAGGCAGCTCCTGAAATGCCTCTAATGCTTTATAACATTCCGGGGCGCACAGGTCAGAATCTACTGCCTGAAACGGTAGCCCGTTTAGCGGAGATTCCAAATATTGTTGCGATTAAAGAGGCTAGCGGTAATTTAGATCAGGTTAGTCAGGTTAAGTGCTTAACTCCTCCTGAATTTGATATTTACTCTGGAGATGACTCGTTGACGTTGCCAATGCTTGCCGTGGGGGCTTGCGGGGTGGTTAGCGTAGCGAGCCATCTGGTAGGTCAGCATTTGCAGCAGATGATCCAGGCTTTTGAGCAGGGGAAAGTGCAGAGTGCAACGCAAATTCACCTTCAGCTTTTCCCTTTGTTTAAGGTTTTGTTTGCTACGGCCAATCCTATCCCTCTGAAGGCGGCTTTGAGACTGCAAGGTTGGCAAGTGGGCTTGACTCGATTGCCACTTGAAGACGATTTAGGTAGCCTTGTCCCAGATCTTGAAGCTGTCATGGCAAATTTGGGATTACTAGAGGCAGCCTAGGCTGACCGATTGGCGCCTTTCTCGTCGAGCGCTTTTAGCAAGTACTGCTACGAATGCGGCGATCGCCTAACGCACAATTACAAGTTTCTAGACAACTAAATAGCTTTGTTTTCCCATGCTGTGCCTTAGACCGACAAGGCTGAGTTTTTGTAAAACCTCACCGAAGTTTTGTCTGCCCAGCATCGTCTTTTGTACCATTCACTAAATTCTTTTTAATCTATTGCTGCACTCCACTTCTCATCCTATTAGCCTCAAAAATAAAGTTTCTACACCTATTGCTGAAACAATGACACATATGAATCAAAACGGTTCTTCTAACGCTCTGAAAGTTATTCCCTTGGGCGGTCTGCACGAGATTGGCAAAAATACCTGCGTATTTGAATACAACGACGAAATTGTTCTTTTAGATGCAGGTCTTGCATTTCCAACAGACGGTATGCATGGGGTGAATATAGTTCTACCCGACATAACCTATCTGCGAGAAAATCGCCACAAAATCAAGGGCATGATTGTTACCCATGGTCATGAAGACCATATTGGCGGCATTGCCTTTCACCTAAAGCAATTTGATATTCCCGTCATTTACGGGCCTCGGTTGGCAATGGCGCTGCTGCAAGACAAGCTGGAGGAAGCAGGTGTTTCCGATCGCACTGAGCTACGCACGGTTCGCCCCCGCGACATGGTAAGAATTGGCTCCTCCTTCCTGGTGGAGTATATGCGCAACACTCATTCCATGGCGGACAGCTTCACGGTTGCTATTCATACTCCTGTTGGAGTGGTGATTCACACCGGTGACTTTAAGTTTGACCACACTCCAGTAGATGGCGAACATTTTGACTTTCAACGCTTGGCTGAGCATGGTGAGAAAGGTGTGCTTTGCCTAATTAGCGACTCAACCAATTCTGAAGTGCCAGGTTTTACTCCATCGGAGCGATCGGTTTTTCCTAATCTCGATCGCGTTTTTTCTCAGGCTGAGGGTCGGCTACTGGTGACGACGTTCGCGTCTTCAGTTCACCGCATCAATATGATTTTGGAACTCGCCAAGAAGCACAAACGCGCCGTATCGGTCATCGGTCGCTCGATGCTCAACTTGATTGCCCATGCTCGTAACTTGGGCTACATCAAATGTGAGGACGATCTGTTTGTGCCGCTGAATGTGGTTAACAAAATGCCTGACAGCAAGGTGTTAATCTTGACGACCGGATCGCAAGGTGAGCCAATGGCAGCCATGACCCGGATCGCCAATCAGGAGCATCGTCAAGTGAAAATTCGGGAGGGCGACACGGTTGTCTTCTCGGCAAACCCGATTCCTGGAAACACGATCGCTGTCGTCAATACCATTGATAAGCTGATGATTTTGGGAGCCAAAGTTGTCTACGGACGCGACAAAGGTATTCACGTTTCGGGTCATGGTGCTCAAGAAGACCAGAAGCTGATGCTGAGTTTGACCCGTCCTAAGTTTTTCCTGCCTGTGCATGGCGAGCATCGAATGCTGGTGAAGCATTCTGAGACGGCTCAGAGTATGGGCATT
The DNA here is from genome assembly GCF_059504425.1 of Drouetiella sp. Lineage (NCBI taxonomy): Bacteria > Bacillati > Cyanobacteriota > Cyanophyceae > Oculatellales > Oculatellaceae > Drouetiella > Drouetiella sp. The sequence goes on along the minus strand of NZ_JCACIN010000040.1, from coordinate 58,361 downwards.
CCTGCCGAAAACATGGTGATCATCAACAATGGCGACGTGGTGGAGCTGACTCCAGAAAGCATAGCTGTGACTGGCAAGGTACCTTCTGGTATTGAGCTAGTAGATTCTTCTCGTTCAGGAGTTGTGATCGATCGCGTTCTCAAAGAACGGCAGCAGTTAGCTGAGGAAGGTATTGTGACGATCGCCGCTTCGGTGGGCTGGACGGGTGAACTGGTCGCTACTCCAGAGATTCACCTGCGTGGCGTTGCGGCTGCTATCGACAAAGCTAAGCTAGAAAAGACGGTTGATCAGACCATCAAGCACATGGTGAGCGATCGCTGGTCGGAAATCTCTCAAACGCTGAGCAATGGCGTAATTGACGTGAACTGGGTAAAGCTTCGCGCTGATGTTGAGGCTGAAATGCGCCGTCTGCTGCGACGCGAGCTGCAAAGCAATCCAACTTTGGTCTTTTTGCTGCAAACTCCGATCGAGCAGCCAGCCAATGTTACCCGACGGCAGCGATCGGGGGCTAAAGTGGCTTCTGTTGCCTCTTAGACTCACCTCATATAGCAACTGCCTTGGCGGTTGGGACAGGGACATTTATGCACCAAAAGTGTCCTAAGCAAACTGGTGATAGCTATGGTTGATAAAAACTGCCGTTCCCTTAGGGAACGGCAGTTTTTTGAGTGGAGTTCAAACCCGTAGATCCTCTGAGATGACTGACGTTTCTCTGGCGAAATTTGAGTAATCCTACAGGCTAAAAGCGATCGCGGCATTGGGCAAGATTACAAAGTCAGCGTACCTAATGTCTGCAAACGCGACCCAAACTTGAGGAAGCTTGCGAACTTTATTTTCGGTAATTGCGTCTCCTAGCTTGTAGATAATCTAGGAATTCCAATAGTTTTTGCTTCCTATGTACCGTATCCCGGAGTAGAGGAAAAGATGATGCCTGCATTTGAAAAACATGAAACGGCAGATAGCGCTTTTGTGAGCTGGGGGTGGATTAACCCACCTGATGCTGGCAACGATGCCGACGCAGCTGCTCATGCCGCTCCTCCAATGCCATCGCGATCGTTTGATCTTCTAAAGCCTATCCGGCAGCGCTTGGATAACATTAAAGTCCAAGATGCTGAATTCGCTAGATTCCTATGCAAGCGAATTCCTTCGCAATGTCCCTTCGAGCGCGATATTAAGCTTTTTGGCTACACAATTCTTCATATTCCACCTCTTTGCAAGCTCAACCCCCTCTACGACGAGGTTGTGGCACTGCGCTTCCGCGCCCTCTGCTATTTGGCAGATAGCTGTGGTGAGGATGTCACTGTCTACTGCTAGACCCTATATTTTTCATTGAATTTCATTTTCCAGCTCTCCTCCAAAAGTCAAAGTGCAGAATCCTAGGATTCTGCACTTTTTTTAATGAGTCACGCGATGTGCGCCTCTTTTTCCAAAGCTCTTGATCTACGTGGGGCAGGTCAAGATGCCTACCCAGATTCGGACGGGCAAGATGCTCATCCTACAAGACTTTCAGACCAAACACTATGTTTTCCAGAAGAACTTCTGGCGCGTACAGAAACTGGTGAAAAGGGCGATCGCCCCTGTGTAAGCAACTCCTTTCAAAACGCCCAAGATCGGCGTTCCAGTTTGGGCGATAATCCAATCTTCAAGCCCTAAAAGTTGCAGAATCGGCCAGAGTAAATTTGCAAAGGCAACATAGGCAATCATCGGATTTTGACCATTTTCAATGAGCAGTTTGAGAAACCGCTTTTGATTAAAACGCTCAATCAAAATGGTAGATATTATCAAGAGGAAAAAGGCGATCGCGATTGTCACAAAATAATAGCTATAGGTAGAGGGGTCTTTCTTGATACCCGCCTGAAAGGGTTCAAAACATAGTCCTAATGCCAACCAATAGACCCCCCACTGATAGAACTGCTTAATGATCTGCTCAGTCTCATGCTCTGTTTTTGTAAACAATAGGCTAATAGCTGCTGCCATAACGCCGCTGATCAGGGTCGTTTCTAATGTCCATCTTGCCTGTAATCCCACCAGCAACGTAATGCACAGCAGCAGCAGCGAACCTATGATTAAAATGAGCTGCGATCGACTCCAGGCTGTTGGAGCGGATTGAGGATGATCAGGCTCAAAGGCTTCAGTTAGAGCCGTTTCGTTCTGCGCCTTTTGGAGAATTAAATCTCCGGCGATCGTTCCGGGAATTACGATAAACAAATACTTGAGATAATAGAATTTAAAAATCCAGGGAGCTGGGGAAAATCTCCAGAGGTTTTGCACCCAACCTTCTGAGCCTGATGCAAATTGCAACGCCAATAAGATTACCAAGCAACCCAGTCGCAACATCCAATTTGAGCGGGTGAATAGCCAAAGAAGAGAGCCAAAAACCGCCATGTTTGCTAGCGATATCAGAATCGGATCACTGCGATCGAGCGAGAATCTCTCACCGTCATAGTCGAGCTGCGACAGCAGAACAAAGCAAGCTGCCCAACCTGTTAATGTGATCAGTCCTTGATATCGACTCAGCTTCCAGGAAGCAGGTAAACGACCGAGCATTAAACACAGCAAGGCAAACCCTATCATTGCCAAAATCCAGGTTTCGCGAGTAGGTTCTGCATCCATTACAGAAGGACGAAGGTGCTGTAAGATGATGGCGAATGCTCCTAAAATTGTCCCTCGCCTGAAAATTTGTAGAATAATTTTTGGCATTGACCAACCTTCAGCTATTCGTCGGGACAGCGCTAGGGGAATAGCTGCTCCCATAGCAAACAGGAAGACCGGAAATACCAGATCAACCCAGGTTAAACCCGGCAAAGTTTTATTGAAGACATGATTGGGAGGTGGCACTTGGGCGTGATACATCCAGGTGGGCAAAATTTCGTAGCGAATGGTTGCTGAAAATACCATTGCCAGAATTGCCAATCCTCTAAGAGCATCTAATGCGTTCGCGCGAGGCAAAGCGTTTGTATTTTTTAGGGTCACAGAATTTCCTCTTTCAGTCCCATAGCAAACTTTTCCTATGATATTTGAGGAGCAATGTTCAAGTAATGATTTTTTGTTGTGAAGCCAAAGCCTCTACAATAAAAAATATCATAGGCATTCAACTTATCTAGAGCAGGGTTGATCACGTTTAATTTCCATGGCTTGATCTACTACTTGAATGAGGCGATCGACTGATTTATTCCGATTTGTAGTCAGCCGAGAAATGCGATAGTGATCTTTTAACCAACAAAATCTTAGGATTCTACTGTTATAAAGATAGCCTGAATGATAGTACTTAGAGGCTACTGATGCTACATGATTGTTCATGCTGCCATAGGGATAAGCCAGATGAGCTGCGATCGCTTTTTCAGGCGCCAATCCTGCCATGCAGCTACGCAACTGAGTCTGAGCCTGCACTAATTCTTCTAACAGTTCGCGATCGCTAATCTTTGTCAGATTCTTGTGGTTTTGTCCATGGGATTGAATATCGTAATAGCCTTTTTCATATCCTGACTGCAAATCTTTGCAGCTTAGATAAAGGGTAGAAGGGTGATTGGGTTTAGCCAGCGTTCCTGGGTTAATGAACAGCACCATTTTCGCCTTGTGCCCGTACTGTTTTTCTAATCTCTCAAGAATTGGAATAACGTTGGTATATACCGTTTTATAACTATCATCAAAAGTCACCATGACAGGTTTTTGACTCTTGTGATCTGCGGGAATAGACTGCGACTTTTCTATAAAAAAATCCTGCATTTCCTGAGCCGAAAGAAACCAATAATGACTGCGGACTAAATACTCTAGAAGCTTCTCTAAATCCTGCATTGGATAGGTCATGCGTTGAGCCGTTGGATTCAGAATGGCTCCCAAAGCAGGATGTGTTAAATCGATAATGCCATGAAATCCAATAATAGGAATTCTGGGCGTGACCCAGTAGGAAAACAGCAGCATCAGAAGCAGAAAACTGCTAATAAATAGAACGATCGCTACGGTCAGAGATAATTTTCTTCTTCTCTGATGTCTGTGCATAGGCAGCATATATGCCTCACGTTTGTCAACACTCCATAGACCGTTGCGCTTCAAGTTATGGTGTCACGGTCAGCTTGAATATTATCGCAAGCTAGAGAAAACGCAGAAGAGTATTAAGCCAATGACAATCCCCATTTCCGATGTCCAGACACTACGACGTCAAACAGCCTCACTTTTGCTTTACCAATCTGTTCTAGAAAATGACGTAGGCAAAGCCTTTCTAAATTTGCTGCAAGCTTTATTAGAACCCCATTCGGCAGAATCTAATGACCGGGCAGTTCTCTGTTTATGTGCCTATGGACATTGGTTTAATCTGATGGCTTCAAGCAACATAACCTGGCAGGCGTATCTGATTTCTAAGGTGCTGGAAGCGGATAACCCTTTTAGTCGGCAGGTACAGCAGGCTGAATGTGGCGCTCTTCCAGAGGCATTACTGGCAGCAGCACGACAAGATTTGCGATCGCTCCAAGCTCTCTACAGCTGCCATTGGCAGATGAGTCACTGGGTGCAAAGGGCGGCTGAGCTACCTGATGCTCCTATAGCTTGGGATTTGCCGCGTCCGTCTACCGCTGTCCTAGATACGAACCTGAGCGCAAAGTTTGCCGCCTCAGACGATTGGGCAACGCTACTGGAGCCTTTAGCTGCCCATTATCGTCAAGTCGGTACGGGCATATTTGCCGCCTTCCGCGCCTTTCGCTGGCAGTCAGAGCTTGTGGGCATTGCCTACCCTGACCCCATTCAGCTGCAAAACCTTACAGGATACGAATGGCAGAAAGCGGCTTTGACCAAAAATACGGAGGCTCTGCTGGCGGGCGCTCCAGCGCTGCATGTGTTGCTGTATGGCAGTCGCGGCACGGGCAAATCTTCTTTGGTCAAAAGTTTATTGGGGGAGTATGGCGATCGCGGTTTGCGGCTGATTGAAGTTACTAAAACCGACCTACAGGATTTGCCTACTATTGCCGATCGCCTCCGTACCGTACCCCAGAAATTTATTCTGTTTGTGGATGATTTGTCTTTTGAGGAAGATGAGGATGCCTTCAAAGCCCTCAAGGTTGTTTTAGAGGGCAACCTAACGGCGCGTCCGCAGAACGTTGTCGTCTATGCTACCTCTAACCGTCGCCACCTGATCCGCGAGTTTTTTGGCGATCGTCCTGCGCCAAGAGACGCTGACGAAATTCACGCCTGGGACACGATTCAGGAGAAGCTGTCCTTTAGCGATCGCTTTGGCTTGACCCTGACCTTTGAGCCAGCCGACCAGACAACCTACCTCGATATCGTGCGGCACTTGGCTCAGCAGAGCGCAATCGCCCTTGCGCCTGAAGAGCTAGACCAGCGGGCGCTGCAATGGGCAACGCGCCACAACGGGCGATCGGGACGCACTGCCAGACAGTTTATTGATTTCTTGCAGGCAGAGCTACGACCCTAATCACGACAACGTTTGCCAGTCTCTGGTCCTGCCCAGACGCTGTTAACCATTCGCCCAAAGGTTACAGGGCGATCGTCTGTCACTGCGATCGTCTGCCCTGTGGTATCGACGGCGTAAAGCGACCAATCCCGATCGCCCATCATCCCCGCCCGAAACAGAACGCGATCGGGATAGCACTGGCTCCAGCCCAGCAAAATGGCGTTGGTATACTGAATCTTGTTCGGCATAATCGTGTGTGCCCGATTCGATCGCTGCTCCCAAACCACGCCAAAATCTGAGGCAATATCGCTGCCTAAAAAAGACTCAAACTCACGAGCCAGAAGACGATCGCCCGTTTCTGACCAGGCAACCGGGATCAGGATGGCAATGATTCCTGACCGATCGACCTCTACTGGCTCTACACCATCTGCACTCAATGAATCCTCAGCAAACGGATTATCGGCAAACGGAGACGAAGCCGCGATGTTCTGCAAGCTGCCCGTCTGCAAATTCTCTAGGAAAAGGGTGCTGCTAATGCGGCTTTGGGTGAAGTCCCTAGCCAGCTTTATTTGAATGCGGCTATAGGCTGCATACCGACCGTCAGGTGACAGCAGCGACTGGCTGCGATAATGACGCACTTTGGGGAATGTCGATCGCTCCGACAGCATTGACATCACCCACTTCCAAGGAACGGGATGAGGACTACCCAATGGATCAAGTTGAAGAGGCTGAGAAATCATGGCAAGGGGATAAAAATGGGAGGACAAATCTGAAGCACGACCCACCCCACACAAACTTCGAGAAACTGTTCAAATGCTGTTCAAACAAAGGCGGAGACAGTTGCTAGAATCTTTTCACGTAGCCGATCGCTGCACCCCTGTATCGATGGCTATGGGCATAGACGCTCGACAGAGCTAAATTTAATGGCTGGCTAAATTTAATTTTTGAGAACGCAGCAGAGCTAAGCGGTAGATATGACCTAATGGTGTATCACAGAATTGAGCGATCGCCCCACTCATTTCAACCAACTTCGCTAATCTTAATTAAGGTAGTTAAGGGCGTATTTCAAATCTGTGGCAAGCTATCATGGCATGGCATCTGGAGGTAAGCTATATGACCCCATCCTTAACGCCCCAACCCTCAGTCTCTCAGCAAAAACCGCCTCGGTCTTCAGCAGGTTGGGGATTTTTGGTCTTCATTTTCAGGCTTTTGCTGCTGGGAGTCGGCGGCAGTTTTGCGGCTTTGTTGGGGGTAGCCATCGCCCAATTCTACCCGGCACCCAAAACTCAGGAGCCTCCCCTGGTCGAGAAAGTGATGCAAGGCTCGCGTGCGCTGTGGTCAGAGCTACAGCAAATACCCACAACGCTAGGTCTAACGCCGCCCAGCGCGATCGCCCCTTCGACTGCCAGCCCAATTCCCTCTACTCCTTCCCGTTCTGAAGTAGACAAGCAGCGGCTTCAAACCGAGCTAACTCAGATGCAGGAGGAATTGGCAAACTTGCGCGCTCGCCCTCAAATTGCAGAAGATCAAATTGCAGAAGATGAGCGGGCAAAACAGGCGTTAGTTCTTGAAGAACGCATTCGATCGCTTCAGCAACAGCTTGACCCGACTGGATTTGCCGTACCCATGGTGCCGCCCGCTGGAGGAGCTGCCGGAGGAGCAGGGCAAACGGGCATTCCACCCGCCACGACCAGAGTTTCGAGCAGAGATACGCTGATGGTGACGCTCCCCACAGACGCTTTATTCGATCGCGTCGGCGACCAGACGACCCTCCAGCCCAATTCACAAGCTATCCTAGACACTATCTTGACGGATTTACAGCGCTATCCCGGTGCCACCATCCGCGTGGCAGCTCATAGCGACAATCAAGGCTCTGAAGGGGGCGATCGTGCCCGTACGTTTGCGCAAGCAACTGTCGTTGAGCAATATCTCTCAAGCAAGCTGGGCGAGGATTATTACTGGACGGTTGCCGGATATGGGCACAGCAAGCCTCTCGTGGATGACGCAACTGAGGTGAGCCGCCAGCGCAACCGCCGCGTTGAAGTTGTGATTGAACCCCGTCGGTAGGGTCGGTGCTCAGTAGCATTGGCGCTTGGTAGCGTTGGCGGATAGAATCTCTGCGAAATTGCAAATGAAAATTGTTTTCTTGGGTACGCCTCAATTCGCGGTTCCTAGCCTGGAGCGGCTGATTCAACATGAGGCGTTTGAGGTAGTGGCTGTAGTGACACAGCCCGACAAGCGGCGTGGGCGCGGTAATGACCTGATTCCCTCTCCGGTAAAGAGCGTCGCTCTCAGCTACCAGCTTCCAGTCTGGCAGCCGCGTCGCATCAAAAAAGACGAGGAGGTGTTAGCCCAACTCCGGACGGCTAAAGCAGATGCCTTTGTGGTGGTCGCCTATGGGCAAATTCTTTCACAAGAAATCTTGGATATGCCGCGCTTAGGCTGCATCAATGCCCATGGTTCCCTATTGCCTAAATACCGAGGAGCCGCGCCGATTCAGTGGAGTCTCTACCATGGCGAACTGGAGACGGGCATTACTACCATGCTGATGGATGCCGGAATGGATACAGGAGCCATGCTGCTGAAATCTGTCACCCCGATCGCTCCCTTAGACCATGCGCTGGATCTGGCAAAAGCTCTGTCTGTTTCTGCCGCAGATTTGCTGGTGGATACGCTGCTGGGTTTGCAAGAGGGCATTCTTCAGCCCGTACCGCAGGATAATGATGAAGCAACCTATGCGCCGCTGATCCAAAAAGCCGACTATCAACTGGATTGGGCAAAACCCGCGATCGCTCTCCACAACCAAATTCGAGGGTTTTATCCCCACTGTGTGACCACACTCCGAGATCAGTTGCTAAAGGTGACGGCTACAGCGCCCGTTGAGCCTGACCCTATTAAGCCTGATCTGCTTGAGCCTGATCTGCTTGAGCCTGATCTCCCTGAACAATCTGAGGCACCTGGAGCGGTAATTGGCTTGCTGAAGGGACAGGGGGCAGTAATTCAGACAGGCGACGGCGCACTACTGCTGAAAGAAGCGCAGCTGGCGGGAAAGCGATCGCAGTCGGGCTGGGATTTTGCCAATGGCGCTCGGCTGCAAGTAGGAGAGATCTTGGGTGGTGCGACATTAAGCTAGCGGCAAACTCAAACTTTTCCTAATATTGCTGCCCATTCTAATAAAAGGGTGTAATGCTAAAATTAGAGGTGTGTTTGGAATTCACCGTAATTCCAATCGGAATACCGTTAATAACAAGATTTGCTTAGCTAATAGAAAATGGTTATTACTCCTGCTGAAGTCCTCAAGGCTGACAAAGTTTCCAAGGTCGAAGGCATCAAAGAACGCAGTCATGCCCTGCGTGAACCTGTCGCGACTGAATTGCTTCAAGACACTACACACTTCAGCGAAGACGGCATCCAAATCCTCAAGTTTCATGGTTCATATCAGCAGGACAACCGCGACAACCGCGTTAAAGGTCAGGAAAAAGATTTTAGCTTCATGCTGCGCACCCGCAATCCGGGGGGCTACATTCCGGCTCAGCTTTACCTGGCGCTAGATAAATTGGCGGATGAGTATGGCAACCATACCCTGAGAGCCACGACTCGCCAAGGATTTCAGCTTCATGGAGTGCCCAAGCAAAACCTGAAAACGGTGATTTCTAGCATCGTTCGTAACCTAGGATCGACTCTGGGAGCCTGCGGTGATGTTAGCCGCAACGTCATGGCTCCAGCGGCTCCCTACAAAAATCGCCCTGAGTACGTGCTGGCGCGTGAGTATGCCGATCGCTTTGCCGATTTGCTCACTCCCCAAACCGATGCCTACTACGAGATTTGGCTAGATGGCGAGAAGGCAATTACTGCCGAGCCGCATCCTGACGTGATTGCTGCCCTGCACCGCAACGGCAACGGCACGATCGTTCACGACACCGCCGAGCCGATTTACGGCGTTCACTATATGCCGCGCAAGTTTAAGGCTTGTGTCACTGTTCCGGGTGACAACTCGGTAGATTTGTTTTCCCAAGATCTGAGCCTAGTGGTGATTACCAACAGCCAGGGCGAGCTGGAAGGATTCAATATCTATGCCGGAGGCGGTCTGGCGCGCACCCACAACAAAGAAGAGACGTTCCCCCGTCTCGCTGACCCGATCGGCTATGTGGACAAGGAAGACGTATACGATGCGGTTAAAGCGATCGTGGCGACTCAGCGAGACTATGGCGATCGCTTTAACCGCCGTCATGCCCGTCTCAAGTACTTGCTGCACGACTGGGGTGTAGACCAGTTCCGCGAAAAGGTGGAGAGCTACTTGGGTAAGCCTATGCATCCCCTCAAGCCCACGCCAGAGTTTGAATATAAAGATTATTTGGGCTGGCATGAACAGGGCGACGGCAAGCTGTTTTTGGGGATCTCGATCGAAAACGGTCGGGTGAAGGACGAGGATGCTTGGCAGCTTAAGACGGCGCTGCGAGAGATTGAAGAGAAGTTTCAGTTGCCCATTCGGCTTACCCCTAGCCAGAGCTTAGTGCTTTACGAGATTGACCCAGCAAACCAGGAAGAGATTCAGGGTATTCTCGATCGCGCTGGCATCAAACGCCCGGAGCAGGTCGATCCCCTAGTGCGGAATGCCATGGCTTGTCCGGCACTGCCTACCTGCGGTTTAGCCGTTACTGAGTCAGAGCGAGTCATGCCCAGCATTCTCGATCGCATTCGGGTTTTGCTAGACAAAGTAGGTCTGCCTCAAGAGAGCTTCATTACCCGGATGACGGGTTGCCCCAATGGCTGTGCCCGTCCTTATCTAGCAGAGCTGGGCTTTGTGGGTCAGTCTCCTGAAGCCTATCAGATTTGGCTAGGGGCTGCCCCTAACCAGACTCGGCTGTCTCAGGCTTATGTTGATAACATGGCGATCGCTGATTTAGAAGTCACGCTGGAGCCGCTGTTTGTCTACTTCAAGAAGCATCGCAAGCAGGGCGAGAGCTTTGGCAACTTCTGCGATCGCGTCGGGTTTGAAACCTTGCGGGAGTTTGCTGCCACCTATGAGTCGGGAAATACTGGACTGAAGGCGCTAATCAGCGGCAAGCCTCGCTATCGGGTGGGCATCCGGGATGGCGTATACGATCGGCTCAAGGCAGCAGCCGTTGAGCAGGGCAAGCCAATGACGGATATTGTTAATGAGGCGGTCGAAGCGTACTTGCAAAGCCTGAAGTAGTTACCAATAAGCAGATGCGTTAAGTTCCCACCTAACGCATCTGTTTGTTCGGTTGCAAACGCAGCATTAGACTAAAGACTTTTCATAGATGCGGTAGGTTTTACAGATTTTGCCTCCTGCAGCTTCCACCACTTTGCGAGAAGGCATATTGTCTTCATACACATACCCCAGCTCCGATCGCTTATAGGGCTTCCCTTTCTTAATACAGCCTTGCATCCCCAGATAGACCAGTGCCAAGGGCACCATTTTGCGACGCAACTCTGGCAGCGCACAAATGACCAGCACTCGCCCTTGGTCAATCTGACGACGGAACCAAAGGAATTTTAGAATGCCCAGCCAGTTTAGCTTGCCACCCACTTGCTTCAGTGGAATGTTGTAGTCGGGCAAGCTCATGAAGAAACCCACCATTTCGCCCTTATATTCGGCGATCGGAAACACATCTGGATCAACCAAAGTTCTCAGGTCTTTTGCCTCTTCCATGAACTCTTCTAGGGTGCGAGGCGTAGCGCTATAGTTGTTGGCAAACAGAGTGTTAAACAGGTGATACATCTTCGTCACATCCTGCTCAAAGGCTTCTCCCTCCAGGTGAATCGGGCGAAACGTCACGCCTGATTTGCAAGCAATCCGGTAGCCTTTCTCAAACTCGCTGGGTAGCCCTGGCCCCAAGGGCAAACCATAGGAGTATGCATCTTTTGCTTTCGTCCAGCCATCCTGCTCAATGAACTGCGGATAGTAGGGTGGGTTGTAGGGCATCATCACCATGGGCGGTGAGTCAAAGCCATCTACCAAAAAGAGGCAATTGTTGTGGGTTGAGAGATCAATTGGCCCTCGCACTGAGGTCATGCCCTGCTGCCGTAGCCACTCACAGGCAGCTTGCCAGAGTGCCTGCGCCACGCCGAAGTCATTGACGCATTCAAAATAGCCAAATATGCCGACATTCTGCCCCTGTCGCTCAACCAGACGATCGTTCACGGCAGCTACAATTCGCCCGATCGCCCGCTCAGTATCAGGTGCGATCGCAATGAACCGCTGCAATCTGCCGTACTGAAAAAACGGACTTTCTGGCGCTAGCTGTTTGGCAATGCTGCTGCGGAGGGGGGGCACCCAGTTTCGATCGCCCGCATACACTACAGCCGGAACGTCCAAGAATCGCTCAGCATCTGCTGGAGTCGTCACGACACGAACCTGAACAGTGGAAGCGTGAGCAGAAGCGCGACGAGATTCAACCATATTTCCCCTTACACCCTGTTTAATCTAGGAGATTACAATCTGGGATATTCAGTTAATACAAGCTAGCTAGACAAGCTGTACTGCTTGATAATCCTTTCTAGCACAGCCTCAAGCTCTGCTGAAGTGGTGCGAAAGTCTTCACGACTGTAGAACTTTTCCATCCGGCATAGGACTTTGCCCTCATCAAACAGCATCACCATGGGTAGCGTATTCAATTTGTAGGTGCTAACTAGCTTCAGGTTTTCATCGGCATTGATGCTGACAAGCTGAAGTTGCCCTTTCCACTTTTCCTGAGTTTCCAGCAAGATCGGGTCAAGCAATCGGCATAGCCCACACCAAGGTGCCCAGAAACTGACCAGAACAGGAATAGAAGATTCTAAAACTTCTTGTTTGAATGTTGCTTGGCAGACCGATAGCGCCATTGATACCTCTTGTTAATTTGCTAGTTTTTTAAAATGAATTAACTGGAACTAAATTTTGGGTCTGAACTTGGTGTCTAAAACTCAGTTTCTAAAGGGATCTTTAAAAAGGCTTGGGATCATGCTACCAGGCTATATTGCCAGCTGCACGAATGAATAGTGGGTGTGCCCACCAAAATAACAGCACAAATGCTGTCACTCCCAAATACGCAGGACGCAGAAACTCTTGCCACTTCAGCGTTTGACGACCTTGCACAACCGCCAAAAATGGAATTACGGAAGTTCGGGATCTCAAGGAATCAAAGGATTCTCCATAGCGGGCAGATAAACGGCGATCGCCATGCCAAACGGCAAACAGGTGATGCAAAATCAGCCCCAATGAGGTTACAAGCGTGAAGCTGGTTCCCACCCAAAGCAAATGGGCAATGCACCAGATCACCTGACCCACCATCTGAGGATGTCTCGTAATCCGAATGATCCCCGTTTCGTAGATGTGAACCTGCGGCTTCTGAATGGCTGCCACCTCTAGTAGATTAAAAGTAGCTGGATAGAGAAAGAGGAACGAAACCGCCGAAAGCAGCCAGACAAAGGACTCAACGCCTCTCACGCCCTGAACATTCCAGAATCGCAGTCCGTCGTAGCGGTGATTGATGAAATAAGCCACCAGAACGATCGCGAAGGGCAGACTCACCCCTGCAAAGAGGACTCGATACAGGCGGGCACCAATTTTCTGCTCTCCCCAAGGTCTTAAAGCTGCCAGACCGCTGTGGGCGATCGCAAACCCTAGCAGTAGCCCAAAAATAACAAAGTGGCTAGGAGTTAGCCAATCATCAGGCATAAATTCGTGTTTCCAGGGAATATCTAGTGTTAAATTCAGACCCTGACTCGGACTGTAAACGATCCGGACTCAAGTGTAAATAGGAATAAACCACTTTGGGATCAACGTTTAGATAGAGACTAGGTTATTTTGTGGGTCATTTCGACTAAATCTGTTGGGGATCGCAATCGCGGTTCACCCATTCCCTGAATTTGTTCCCGAATTGGAGTTGCAGTGTATCTCCTTTAAGGGTTAAAATCTTAGACTGTGCTAAATCAAAAATAGAAACTACCTCAAGCTCATGCCAAAGCTTAAGACTCGCAAAGCAGCCGCTAAGCGGTTTCAGAAAAGTGGTACAGGTAAGCTGATGCGTCGTAAGGCGTTCAAGAATCACCTCTTGCAGCACAAAACTGCAAAGCGCAAGCGCACCCTATCCGGGATGGCTGTCGTGAATGAGCGCGATGCTGAAAACGTACAGCTCATGCTCCCTTACCTCTAAACATTGGAACTCGTCAGTTCAGATTCTTAAGGATTCCTTTCTGGTCTAGCTCCACAGAACACCATATTCAAGGGATCGGGTTTTCTCCGCCACCTGATACCTGAAGAACACGACAAACGCATTCACATAACCCATACGGCATATACGCCATAAGGAAGTCTCACTATGACACGTGTAAAGCGCGGTAATGTTGCTCGAAAACGCCGCAAAAAAATTCTTAAGCTTGCTAAAGGCTTCCGGGGTTCTCACTCCAAGCTCTTCCGCACAGCAAACCAGCAGGTGATGAAAGCCCTGCGAAACTCTTACCGCGATCGCCGCAAACGCAAGCGCGATTTTCGTCGTTTGTGGATTACTCGCATCAACGCTGCGGCTCGTCAGCACGGCATTAGCTACAGCAAGCTGATGGGGGGTCTGAAAAAAGCAGACATCCAGATCAACCGTAAGATGCTGGCGCAGATGGCGGTTCTTGATCCGACTGGCTTTCAGAAAGTGGTCGAGATTGCAGCAAACCCTAGCTGATAGCTTTAGAGGGCAAGTATCTCTAGCAATTTGGAGGCTATCAGAGTTGCGCCGTAAACTACTTCTGAAGCTGTTAACAGCTCTGATTTTGGTAGCTAACGCTGGGATATTTGCCCAGACTGCCTCAGCGGCAGAACTCCAGGAAATAATTGAACGAGGTCATTTGGTCGTGGGGGTGAAAGATAACCTGCGACCTTTGGCTTTTAGAGATGCACAGGGAGAGTTCAAGGGCTTTGAAATTGACCTTGCTCGTTATCTAGCTCAAGAGCTACTGGGGGACTCGGAAGCCTTGGTGTTGAAGCCCTTAGCCAACTCAGAAAGACTGTCTGCGGTGCTGGATGGAGAAGTTGATGTGACGATCGCCCAACTTGCCACCACCATGTCTCGATCGCGCCTTGTTAGCTTCAGCACTCCCTATTATCTAGACGGCACGGCATTTCTGACCCACCCTAGCATTCAAAACTTCAAAGATCTGCAGAATCAGACGATCGCCGTTCTAAATGGCTCAGATACCATAGCAAAGGTGCGATCGCTTTTCCCCAATGCTGTACTGATGGGCGTTGTGTCTTACCAGGCAGCAAAAGATGCTTTAGATTCTGGTCAGGCGACTGTCTTTGCTGCCGATGCTAGCGTTTTAACGGGCTGGGTACAGGAAGACCCGCGCTATGCTCTCCTGCCTAATCTAATTAGCGCTGAGCCGCTGGCAGTGGCGCTGCCTAGAGGCGTGCAGTATGACGAGCTGCGTCGAGGGATCAATCGGGCGATCGATCGCTGGCAAACTGAAGGAGCTTTGCGACAGCAGGTGATCAATTGGGGCTTGCCTGATGCAGGTGTACCTCGCCCTGCTAATTCACCAAATTTTCTGAACGGTAGTTGATAGCTGTAATCAACAACAGGTTGTGAGCCACAAAACCCTAAAAGCTGGATTTCAAAGGCGCTCTGCGCCTCTGAAATCCAGCTTTTGGAAAAACCTAGGATGACTTTGTGATCTAACGCGATGTGCAACTTGGGCTGAAAATCTTGTAGGACGGGTATCTTGCCTGCCCCACGCAGATCAAGAACCTTAGGAAAAGAGTCGCACATCGCGTAATCTACTGAACATTCATTGGTAGAGGTGAAGGACTAGGCAAGGCATTTGCAGGAGAAGCGGATTCTGTGGCTTCAGGATTTTCCACTGCAGGAGCTGAGGTTTCAGAACCCAAAACAGGCAGCGCATCTTGCCCCAAGCGAATTGTGATATCTGACTCTAAGTTGCCTGTACTTTCGGTAAGAACTTCTCCAAACCCTAAAACTTTGTGAATGGCTTCACCTGCCGATGCATTGCCCTGTTGCACAATAATTCGAGTTTTGGCTAACGGTTGACTCCAGGGATTATCCACAAATGTGTTGCTGTAACCGTCCTCTCCTAGGGATTTCAGCGTTGCTTGCGCTAGCTCAGTCTGTCCAGTGCTATCTTGCAAGGCGATTCTGACCAGAGGTGCGGACAAGCTATCGCCAGCATAATCTGGTGCAGGAATGTCGAAATAGTGGCTCACCAGAGCAGTAATCTTGTCCTCACTAGGCAACCAGTAACTTGTTTCAGACTGGTCGCTGGAGCTAAAGTCTCCAGGCACCATGAGCATTTGAACTTTAGCGCGATCGGTTTTGGCAGCAAATCCCGTTAGAGCAATTAGTTCCTCGATGCTGAGATTTGTATCAATATTGGACTGGATGACGGCAAGAATTTGAGGCAGCTTAGCAACCGTTGCAGGTTTTAGCGTTTGTTCCATCAGCGATCGCATCAACATTTGCTGGCGCTGAATTCTGCCAATGTCGCCATACTGATCATGGCGAAACCGTAAGAGCTGAAGCGCCTGGTCGCCATTAAGATGCTGTTCACCTTTCTTCAAATTGATGTAGAGATGCTGGGTATCATCCTGGTAGCGCATATCTTGCGGCACATAGGTCGTTACGCCCCCCAGAGCATCTACCAGTTTGCCGACGCCTAACACGTTGATGCGAACATAGCGATCGATGCCAACTCCCCCTAATAGATCACTGACTGCTTTAGCGGCTGAGGCAGGTCCCCCTACTGCGTTGGCTTCGTTGATTTTGGTTAGCCTTCCTGCGACCAAAGTGCGCGTATCTCGCGGGATGGACAGGGCGATTAGCTTCTGATTAGCGGGGTCAAACCGCAGCAGCAGCAGCGTGTCCGACAACCCCTCCAGAGAGTTAATCGTGGGTTCATAGCCGAGGTTCTTGGAGCTACTGGGTGGATTGGCAACATCTGAGGACAGCACCTTTGTGCCCAAAATCAAAATATTGACTGGCCGAGTCAGAACAGGCAGTTGCAAATCGCCGCTAGAAATTTCTCCCTGGTTGAAGACTTTGGCTTCCTCTGATGTCAAATGCCGCTGCGCTAATGGCTGACTAGACATAGATACTGCCAGTAGCGCCCCGGCTGTAGCCGATATTGCGGCAACTCCTACTATTCCTAGCGTTAGCCATAGCCAGCGACGGTGCTGTACCTGCTCTGGCGGTGGTGTAGGAGAAGGAGAAGAATTAAAGACGTTCAGGGTCACGGACTTCCTCGCACGCTAGGGGTAGGGAGAGCATAAGAGCAAACGAGATTCAAGTCTAGTCTGGAATTGGCAAATTAGAACTTGAAACTCACAAACTTAAACTTCCCTACATGGCTGTCGCCAGTTTACTTAGAACATTTAGGGTGGGGCGCGAAGCGCCCCACCCTAAATGTTCCCGTCCTAACCGCCTTGGCGGTTGCTATGTTTGCAGGAAAGATTTCAAGGAAGGCGATCGCCCCATTGACTCAATCCCGGTAGGCGCAAAGCCTTGTGCTGCCAGAGCCGTACCATCAGCACAATATTGACCACGAAGTAGCCAGAGGTCAGCAGGCTTGCCATAATCAAGAGCTGAAGGCTGATGCCGTCGAAAGCTGTGGCTCCGGCTCCTAGCAGCAGATAGCCTAGCAGCCAGCCTCCTGCCAGGGTCACAGTCAAGCGACTGGCATTGAGCAGCTCCCGATCGCCTTTGCCACGATAGAGTGTCCAGAGAGCCGGAAAAAATCCCACGACCGGAACCAAATAGATAAACATCTGGAGGCGTTTCAGATTTTCTTCTTTGAGGCGATCGGGATTGTTCATAGATTTCTATAAGAGATGTGAATTTGGATACAAAATCAGTCTCCATAGCAAGGAATGCTTAGAGACTAATCAGTTGAGTATCGCTAGCTATCTAGCAGGAGTTCAGACCAGGAGTGAAAATATGCGATCGGGCAACCGCCATAAGTTGCATTTTTCAACGCAAGCTATCGCTATTGGCTAGAGAGACAGTAGGATATCAGCTAAGTTAGCACTTGAACTGTGGGGAAATTCTCTCACCAGGTGCTGGTCAGATTCTAGAGATAGTCAATTTCTGTAGATAATCTTCTGTAGTTAATAAGTTTTCTTTTCCAGTTGTAAGGAGCTAAGTACAAGAACATGCGTAAGTGGAATTCTACACTGCTAGCTGTTTCGCTTTCAGTGGCAGCTTTAACAGCCTGTGCTGCGCCAACGACAACAACGACTGCCTCTCCTGCCGGGTCCGCCTCTCCTGCTGCCGGGTCTGCCTCTCCTGCCGTTACCGGGTCGCCTGGTCGCCTGGGCACCATCTTGTCGCGGGGCTCACTGATTTGTGGCGTCGAAGGTACCATCCCAGGATTTAGTTTCGTGGATTCCAGCGGTAAATACACCGGACTGGATGTGGATGTGTGCAGAGCAATTGCTGCCGCTTTATTTGGCGATCCTGAGAAAGTTGAGTTTCGCAACCTAGACTCGACTGCTCGCTTTCCGGCAGTAGCGAGCGGCGAAGTAGATTTGCTGTCTCGTAACACCACCTGGACAGCCAGCCGCGATGCTGCGGGGGGCAATGGTTTAGAGTTTGCTCCCACCACTTTTTTTGATGGTCAAGGGGTGATGACTTCTAAAGCTAGCGGCATTACTGACTTTAGAGGGCTAGATGGCAAAGCCGTCTGTGTTGAGACAGGTACTACAACTGAACTCAATCTGGCAACCCGCGCCACAGAGGCAGGAATTAAGATCAACGAAGTCAAATTCCAGGACTCCAACGCTGGCTTCGCGGCATACCAGGAAGGACGCTGTGAGGCGATTACTTCCGATCGCTCTCAGCTGGCAGCTAAGCGGACTGCCCTGCCTAATCCAGATGACAACATTCTGCTAGAGGATGTGTTGTCGAAGGAGCCTCTAGGTCCTGTCACCGTCAATAACGACTCTCAGTGGTTTGACGTGGTGCGCTGGGTGACCTATGGACTCATTCAAGCCGAGGAGTTTGGCATTACCCAAGCCAATGTCGAGCAGAAGATCCAAGATAAAAGCCCAGATATCAAGCGCTTCCTGGGAACAGATGGCGACTTGGGCAAGCAGCTTGGTCTGGCACCTGACTTTATGGTCAATGCCATCAAGGCAGGGGGCAACTACGGCGAGATCTATGAGCGCAACATCGGTGCGGGTTCTCAGCTGAAGATCGATCGCGGTTTGAACAAGCTCTGGACAGATGGAGGGTTAATGTACTCTCCGCCTTTCCGTTAAAGGGTTAAGAGCCTTCTACAGCGTCCAGACGCTGTAGAAGGCTCTCCTTAGCAATATTTCTTAAAGTCTTTATTTTTAAGAAAGTCCCTATATTTTAAAAATCAGCAAGAATCAGCGTTCTTCACTTTGCAAAGCCACGCAGTATGACCTTATCTAACGACGGCAGTGAGAAGATTCCTTTTTGGCGAGATGATCGCTATGTACGGATTGCTGTACAGGCGATCGTAGTGCTGATTCTAATGGCTATCTTCAGCTTTTTTAGCGGCAATATGTTCCGCAATCTAGAGCAGCAGGGGCGGCAGTTTAATTTTTCCTTCTTGCAGCAAGGGGCAGGCTTCAATATTGGGGAAACCGTCATTCCCTACGAGACTAACTCTCCCTACTATTGGGCTTTTGTCGTTAGTTTGGTCAACACTCTGCGGCTCATCCTGGTTGGTTTCATTGCCACGACGATCATTGGAGTCGTAGCTGGAATCGCCAGTTTCTCTGACAACTGGCTGCTGCGAAAGTTGAACCTTGCCTATGTGGAAATTGTTCGCAACACGCCGCTGCTACTTCAGCTCTATGTTTGGTACTTTGCGGTTTTCTTCGGCTTCTCGGACAAGGGCACTGTGGCAGAGCTGCCGGGTTCTATTTTGGTCAGTAAAAAGGGGATTGTGATTCCTTGGTCGAACGGTTCGCCGATCGCCTGGATTTCTGCGGCAGCGCTATTGATTGGGGCGATCGCCGCTTTTTTCATCTGGCGACGGCGGATCAAAATCATGGAGGAGCAGGGCGCATCCGGACAGCGTGAGTTTGTTGCTCTGTTGAGTTTGGGCATTGTGGGGCTGCTGCTTTTCCTATTTGGCTTGGGCTGGCAGTTTCCTAGAATTGCGGCTTCTGGCAATGTTGAAGGCGGTCTGCGCATGTCTTTGGAATATGGATCGATGCTGGCAGGTTTGGCTTTCTACACGGGAGCATTCATTGCAGAGATTGTCCGAGCAGGCATTCAGTCAGTGTCTAAGGGGCAATGGGAGGCGGCTAAGGCTTTAGGGCTACAGCCTGCTTCCTCCATGCGGCTGGTGGTGTTTCCTCAGGCAATGCGGGTGATTATTCCCTCCCTCAGCAGCCAGTATATGAACTTGGCGAAAAACTCTAGCTTGGCGCTGGCGATCGGCTATCCCGATATTTTTGCTACCTCCCAGACCAGCCTTAATCAGACGGGTCGAGCAGTTGAGGTGATTCTGCTAATCATGGCAATTTATCTGACCATCAGTTTGATTATTTCCGTGATCATGAACTTGCTGAATAAAACCGTGCAGTTCACAGAGCGATAGATGATCAGTTTCTAGCCTTTGTTACCTCCATACCTCAGCAATTTCACTCCCTTCCCATGACTACTGCTCCTCCGTCTCTCTCCTCCACGCGTCCTCCTGCTGCTCAGGTGGGCGCGATCGCCTGGCTTCGCAAAAACCTGTTTAGCAATTGGTTTAGCGCACTGCTCACGGTTGTCCTAGGGCTGCTGTTAGTCAGAACCTCCCTGGGATTTCTGACTTGGGCAACCACAACGGCTCAATGGGCGGTTATTCCAGCCAACCTGCCGCTGTTTTTTGTTGGACGCTATCCGGTTGCTCAGTATTGGCGCATTTGGGCAATCGTCGGCATCTTAGCAACGCTCTCAGGGCTATCTTGGGGCATTCTGTCGCGCAATTTGGCTAAGCTGTTTGACCGCAATATTTTGATCGGGTTTGGGGTGGCTGCTGCGATCGCTGTTCTGATTCCTGCGCCGATTCCTTACCGGATCTTGCTTTTGGCTCTTTTGGGGCTAGTATTGGCGAGTGCTTGGATAGGTCGATTGGTCGGTCAGCGCATGCCACAGCTGGGGCAATGGCTGTCTCTAGGCTGGGGATTATCTCTTTTGGTGGTGTGGTGGCTGATTGCGGGTGGTATTGGTCTGCCGGGGGTGCGAACCAATGACTGGGGCGGCTTGATGCTAACGATGTTTATGTCGGTGACCAGCATTCTGCTTTGCTTCCCTCTGGGAATTTTGCTGGCATTGGGCAGGCAGAGCAAGCTGCCTGTCTTGCGGTGGATTGCGATCGCTTTTATTGAGGTAATTCGCGGCGTTCCTTTAATCACGCTGCTGTTTGTGGGAGCCTACATGGTGCCACTGTTTTTGCCAGGAGGTATTCGACTCAATCAGCTGCTTTTGGCGATTATCAGCTTGACGCTCTTTAGCGCGGCCTATCTGGCAGAAAATGTCCGGGGGGGGCTGCAATCAGTGCCTCGTGGACAGGCAGAGGCAGCAAATGCTCTGGGCTTAAACTCTGTCCTGGCGACTATTCTGATTGTCCTGCCCCAAGCGCTAAAAGTTTCGATTCCCACAATTGTCGGTCAGTTTATCAGTCTGGTGCAGGATACGACCCTCGTAGGGCTTTTGGGTGCATTTGAGATGCTGGGCATTAGCCGCTCGATTTTGGCTAACCCATCGTTTATTGGGCGCTATGCTGAGGTATATCTGTTTATTGGAGCGATCTACTGGGTGCTGTGTTATGCCATGTCGCTGGGTAGCCGTCGCTTAGAGAAGCAGCTTAATACGACGCATTAATGTCTTGCGAAATGCCTTATCTTGCGAAATGCCTTATCTTGCGAAATGTATTGCAAAGGCGATCGCCCCTTTCGTGTTGCCACCTTCATATCGCCAATTCCTATACCGTATAAGTTAGGCGCAACCAGTAAGCTACTGAAAAGCGCAACTCAATCTTCTAGACTTTTGCAAGCTTGAATATTTGACTGATTCAGGAGACTCCATGACCCAACCTCAAACTGAACTAATGACTAGCTCCACAGGCACAGAGACCATGATCGTTGCTGAGAATGTTGAGAAGTGGTACGACAACAACTTTCACGTTCTGCGGGGAGTAAGCATGACCGTTGCCAAGGGCGAGGTCGTGGTCGTCATGGGGCCTTCTGGCTCTGGAAAATCGACGTTTATCCGTACCTTTAATGCCCTGGAAAGCTACCAGAAGGGAAGCATTACGGTCGATGGCATCAAAATTTCCCATGATCTGAAAAACATTGATACCATTCGCCGAGAAGTGGGCATGGTGTTTCAACAGTTCAACCTGTTTCCCCATCTCACGGTGCTGCAAAACGTGACCCTATCCCCCATTTGGGTGCGGCGATGGCCCAAGGCAAAGGCTGAAGAGGTTGCCATGCAGCTTCTAGAACGGGTCGGCATTCTTAGTCAGGCGCAGAAATTTCCGGGTCAATTGTCGGGGGGGCAGCAGCAGCGGGTGGCGATCGCCCGTGCCTTGGCGATGCAGCCCAAAATTATGCTGTTCGATGAACCGACTTCAGCACTTGATCCTGAGATGGTGCGAGAAGTGCTAGATGTGATGCGGACTCTGGCAGATTCTGGCATGACGATGGTTTGTGTCACCCATGAGGTCGGGTTTGCTCGTGAAGTTGCCGATCGCGTGGTGCTCATGGCAGATGGATTGCTGGTGGAAGAAGGCACCCCAGATGAATTTTTTGGCAATCCTAAAGAGGATCGGACGAAGAAGTTCTTGTCGCAGATTCTTCATTGAGAAGCAGAGGCTAGAATTGAGGGCATAGCAACCGTCCAGGATGTTGTCTGTTGCTGATTTTTTACGCCCTGGCACCTAATCTTGAATGGCAACTTCTGAATTGTCCGCACAGCCGTTGGATCCGCTTCGTGAAGATAAGCCTGGGGATCGCAGTCATAGGGATCATGGGCAAGGGGATCAGGATCATGAGGAGCATAGCCATGAGGGCGAGGCGATCCATGTCCATGTCCACAGCGATGAGTCGCTGCGACGGATTGTCAATCGCCTATCGCGGATCGAGGGGCATATCCGTGGCATTAAGACTATGGTGCAGGAAAGCCGTCCTTGCCCTGATGTGCTGGTACAAATTGCGGCAGTCAGAGGAGCGATCGATCGTGTCTCTCGCGTCATTCTGGATGAGCATCTGACTGAATGCGTGGCACGAGCCGCAAAAGAAGGCAATATTGAGGCAGAAATTGAGGAACTGAAGACAGCACTCGATCGGTTTTTGCCTTAAAAACTCAGCATGTTTTGCAGGATCAGGGGAAAAAGCGATCGGGGTGGTGTATCTAGGCAGAAGAATGGGAATGCTTGGCAATATTTGCCTAACCTCTATGAATTTGATTGTCTATGCTGTGAAGCAAGCCTTGTAGCTGCTGGCTTTCGTATAGCCATCATTCAGAATCTCATGACCTACTCACGTCTTAGGTAATCTCTTATGCCGTTGACTCGCATTATTCAAGGCGTGAATCAATTTCATGAAAATTATTTTGCGGCTCATCAAGAACTGTTTGAACAACTCTCGCAAAGTCAATCTCCAGACGTTTTATTTATTACCTGTTCAGATTCTAGAATTGACCCGTTCTTGATTACGCAATCTCCGCCTGGTCGCCTATTCGTGATTCGTAATGTGGGCAATATTGTCTCAACCTATGGGTCTTCCAGCATTACAGAAGCCGCTGCTATTGAATATGCAGTTCAGGCACTAGGAGTCAAAGAAATCATCGTTTGTGGACATTCCCATTGTGGCGCAATGCGCGGACTGCTCCAGGTCGGCAGTCTTGTGGAAACAATGCCCATGGTGTACACCTGGCTGCGGACACATGCTGAAGCCACTCGCCGCCTGCTTATCGACAACTATCCCAATGAGACCCCAGAGCGTCTATTGAAGATCGCGATCGAACAAAACATCTTGTCGCAGATTGAAAACCTAGAAACTCATCCCGTCGTACGTTCTCGTCTCCATGCAGGTACGCTTAATCTCCATGCCTGGATGTATGAGATTGAAACGGGCAGTGTCTATGCCTTTGACGCAGCCCATCACAAGTTTTCACTTCTAGAGCAGCGATCGTTCCCGGTTCCCGACCCACTTATTCTAAGATAGGCAGAAGATAATACGCTCGTATGCGCTCATACACTTACCGAGAGATTAACGGCACTTCTAAATCTGGCTATAGCAATCGCCAAGGCGATTAGGACGGGGACATTTATGGTGAGGCGCGAAGTGCCTCACCATAAATGTCCTAAGGATCGTGGGTTAAATAGCCTGTACGATCGATCTGACTATGGGCTTAGCATTGCTAAGCCCGTACCCCAAGAATTACATCTTGTTAAATCCATGTTCCTAAGCAAACTGGCAACAGCTACAAATTAGGGAACTGAATTGGGCGTTGCTGAATCTCGGATATGCTCTAAAGTCAGGATGCCGACGGGTGAACCTTGGTCTAGGACGGTCAGCTTTTTAGCGCCCGTTTTCAAAATCAGCGAGAGCGCGTTGCGCAAGCTATCCCGCTGCTCAACGGTCGGTTCCCCATTTAGGCTAGCCCCCGGCGATCGCTGCATGGCGGTTTCAACGCGCAGCAGACCGAGCTGACGCACTCTGTCATCTGCACCCATCAGGTGGTAGACAAATTCGTTGGCAGGTCGAGTCAACACGTTAAAAGGCGTATCGTATTGAACAATCTGCCCTTTTTCCATGATTAGGAGGCGATCGCCTAGCCTCAAAGCCTCCTCCACATCATGGGAGACAAACAAAATGGTTTTCTGGAGCTGACACTGAAGCCGCAGCACCTCATCCTGGAGAGTGGCGCGGGTAATGGCATCGATCGCCCCAAAGGGTTCATCCATCAGCATAACTGCCGGGTCGCCTGCCAAAGCCCGCGCCAAGCCCACGCGCTGCTGCTGTCCACCCGACATCTGTGCGGGGTAGCGATCGCGGTATTCCTGCGGCGGCAGCTGCACCAAGGTCAGCAATTCATCGATTCGCGCTTGAATTCTAGAACGCGACCAGCCCAGCAGCTTGGGCACCACGGCAACATTCTGTGCCACCGTCATGTGAGGAAACAAACCCGACTGTTGAATCACATAGCCAATTTGCTGCCGGAGCTGGGTTACTTTGACCTGACGGATATCCTGTCCATTCAGGTAAATCTTGCCAGATGTCGGTTCATACAGTCGGTTCACCATCTTTAGCAGCGTCGTTTTGCCACAGCCCGAAGGCCCCAGAATGACAACCAATCTGCCCGTGCTGATCTCACAGCTACACTGATCTACCGCAGGACGAGCCGCACCGGGAAACTGGAGAGAAACTTGGTCAAACTGGATAGCGCTCACGTAAGGATGGGGGTAAAAGAATTAGCTAAATCATTCCGGCTTTAGTTAAGAACTCTTTGGCAACTTCGGCAGGCTCTCGCTGCTTGCCGCTGACTTCATAGTTGAGCTGCTGCATGATTTCGTTGGTCAATTGGGGCGCAAGAGCATTTAGCGCTTTCGCCAGCTCTGGGTTTGCATCTAGAGTCTGCTGCCGGACAACAGGGGCAACTTGGTAGGGTGGAAATAGGTTTTTGTCATCTTCTAAAACCACGAGCTTGAAGGCGTTGATCTCTCCATCTGTGCCGTAGGCAACGGCAACATCAGCTTCGTTATCTGTCAATCCTTTGTAGCGCAAGCCAGAATCTACTGCTTTGTAAGCCTTGAGCTTAAAGTCGCCATATTTCTTTTTAATTCCAGGCAAGCCGTCTTCTCGTACCTCGAATTCTGGCGCACCAATCATGGTGAGTTGATCTGCTTTTGCCGCCATCTCTGAAATGCTCGTGATGCCGTACTTTTTGGCTCCTGCTGCGGTCATTGCCAAAGCCTGAGTATTGTTCATGGGGGCGGGATCAAGCCAGGTCAAATTGAACTGCTTTTTGTACTCAGCGGCAACGGTTTCAAAAACCTGTTTGGAATCGCTGCTCACAGGAAGCTTCAGCACAGTCAACAGCCCCGTGCCCGTGTACTCAGGATAGAGGTCAATCTCGCCGCTGGTGAGCGCTGCCTGCGCTACCGGGGTTCCGCCCAGGTTGAGCTTGCGCTCTACTGTGAAACCTGCCTTCTCTAGCACTAGCGAATACATTTCGCCCAGAATGAACTGCTCGGTGAAGTCCTTAGAGCCAACTTTGATAGGCGCTTTGGCGGTCGGGGTAACGCCTCCAGCACAGGCAATTAGGATCGATGCAGTCACGATCGCCAAAATCGGCAGAATTAAAAAGCGGCGAAATCTTTTCATGAACGGTGTTCTCAACGAGAATAGCTGGAATCTTAACAAAGCTAGTCTTGACATCATACCGAGACTTGCAGGCAAACGCTCTTTGAAAAAACAAGAATCCATTTCAAGAAGCCACTTAGGGAAGCCACTGGGGTCGCAAACCCATTAGCCCCACCTCTTGAGGCTCGGCCGGAAGCGGTCTTCCCTGCGGGTCTTGTAGAGCCGGGACAAACCAGAGCCTGCTGGTGGCGATCGCCTTCCCTTCACTGCCTCTCACTGCTCCCGCTTGCTGAGAGCTGGCGGCATCCGTGGCTTGATCAAACAAAATGCCTAGCCCGTCTGGAGAAAGACTCATCTGCACATCGCGCTGAAGGGGCAGCTTCAACAGGTCAATTACTTCGGGGTCACTGGCTTTGGGATTACTGGCTTTTGGGTCATTGGCAGTCGGTAGATGAATTGCCGTCAGGTAGGGCTGCTCTTGATAGACATCGCCAGGAATGCGGCGAGTCATTAGGCAGTAAAGATTTTTCTTAGCAGGATCGAATTGAGCGCTAAGAATTGCCCCGTCGGTTTTCAATAGCTCTTTGTCAGTGCCCTGATTGTTGACCAAAAAGAGCGATCGCGTCGGATTTGCCGGATCGGTATTAAATTTCACCATGGCGGCAGCTGAGCCATCGCTGGCAAAGGTCAGCACTACGCCAAATTTGGGCAAAAAATCCATCGCTTTAGAGGTTTCGGCTGTTTGAGTTGAGTCAGCTTGAGCTGAGCTAGCTTGAGTTGGATTAGCTTGAGTCGGGTTGGCCTGAGTCAAGTCAGCCAGAGGCAAAATTGCCATTCCCTGCCCCTGAGACATGGCTAAAGCCTTGCTGTCTGGCGTGATCATGAAATCGCCGCCTGGTTCTGTTTTTATAGGCTTAGGTGGCGCTCCGGACTGCAAAAGCCAAATGCCAAACTGTCCAGGATCTTGCCGATTGACGCGCTGTACGAGAATGCTCTGCCCATCGGGAGATAGATCGAACTTAAGATTTTGAAATTCTTTGTTATCTAAGAGAAGTTCTACTATTTTGGCTGGCTGGGAGGTGCGTTGAACAGCGCTAGGTGCAATGCCACCCGGTGTGCTGGCGGTCGGCCGGATCTGAATACCTGTGGTCACGGTGTAGAGCTGTTGATCCAGTAGACCCGCTTGAGTCGTACGCTCGATCGCTGAAAACAGAATCCGATCGCCCTCCGGGTAAGGCTTGAAATCCATCACCACCAAATTTTCAGGCGTTAAAACTTCCTGCTTCTGGGAGGTCAGATTTTGCAGAACCAGCCGCCCTGTCTCACTGCCCTCTACACCCAGATACACAAAGGCGCGATCGCGAGTGCTGAACTCTCCCACAAATGGCTGCATCTGGCTCCGGGCATCCTCAGTTTTGCTGAAACGATCGCGTGCCCCCTGAAGCTCTAGCTTAAAGGTTTTGCCATAGGGCGCTGGCGCGTCTAACGTGTATGCCATGCGTCGCCCCGCCCAGCTAAATTTTCCGGGAACAGGAGGGTCAATGCGCAGGTTTTGCTCAACGCTGGGCTGATCCATAGGGCGACTGAAGGTGAGGACAAATGCCGCATCTTCCGCCCCCACCTGCCGATTCTGCCAGCTAAACTCCCGCACTCTCGGAGCCGTGCGATCGCCCTTCAGCACAAGTCCACCAATCAGGAGGCTCAACAGCAAAATGAGTAAAATTGCCGTGCGATCGAGCGGCTGGAGAGATTTTCGCAGGTTAGTAACAGGGTTAGACATATCGCAGGATTAGACTTATTGCAGGATTAGACTTATTGCAGGATTAGACCTATTGGGAAAATTGACGAACGGTTTGGCAATTAAGGCTTTAGCAATCAAGGCTTTGGCAGTCAAGGCAATGTACTAGGCGATCGCCAGTCTCTCAAAAACAGGGACAATGCCTATCACTTTGGCATTGAGCTTTAAAGGAAGATTTCTAGCGTAATATCTCGCGTGACACAAATTACTTTACCCATTCGTGTATTCATCACCTTTGGTGTGTTTCTTCTTCTGCTACTTTTGACTCCCCACTTCCCCTTTCTATAGTTCGTCTAAAGTTAAGCCGCTTCTTGAGAATGCCTTCCTAATATTAGAGAGTGGATCAAGATATGAAAAGCGAATTCAGCAAAACTAGACGAGGCTCAAAAATTTCCTGGCGGGAAGAAAACCGCTGGTCAAGCTGATCAGTTCAGGCTGGTAGACCCTTATTCTCTGTGGTAGTTCTCTGTTGTGGCGATCGCTCTCAATCACTTAGTAAGACCTGATACAACACTCTTCAGACAGTTCCCTGTTACTATCAAAGCCGATAGCCTACTGTTTCTCATGGGTCGGTTTTGATACGCCACACCTGCACTGAACGCTAGATTTTGTAATCCAGATTTCCCCTAACCCTAACCCCGGATTTCTATGATTTCTTTGATCGAAAACCCCCTTCGCGTAGGTCTCCAACAAGACCGTGTTCCTGAGCCTCAAATTCTTGTAATCTTTGGCGCATCGGGCGATCTAACTCAGCGCAAGCTGATTCCGGCGCTCTATCAAATGAAGCTGGAGCGTCGTCTGCCTCCCGAAATTACTATTGTGGGCGTGGCTCGGCGGGAATGGAGCGATGACTTTTTCCGCGAACATATGCGCGAAGGAGTCGAGCAATTTGGCGGCGGTCTGGGTAAGCCAGAAGTTTGGGATGACTTCGCGCGGGGTTTGTATTATTGCTCTGGCGATATGGACAGCCCCGAAAGCTACCAAAAGCTCAAGGATCTCTTGAAGAGACTAGATGAAGAGCGGGGCACACGCGGCAATCGAGTCTTTTACCTGGCGGTGGCTCCGCGCTTTTTCCCGGAAGCGATTTTGCAGCTCGGAGCGGCAAATATGCTGATCGATCCGGATAAACAGCGCCTAGTGATTGAGAAGCCGTTTGGCAAGGATCTCAACTCTGCTCAATCTCTCAACAAGGTGGTGACGCAGGTTTGCTCGGAGCGGCAGGTTTACCGGATTGACCACTATCTGGGCAAAGAAACCGTACAGAATCTGATGGTGTTTCGGTTTGCTAACGCCATTTTTGAGCCGCTGTGGAACCGCCAGTTTGTCGATCATATTCAAATCACGGTATCGGAAACGGTTGGTCTGGAAGGGCGGGCAGGCTACTACGAGACGGCAGGGGCTCTGCGCGACATGGTGCAAAACCACCTGATGCAGTTGTTCAGCCTGACGGCTATGGAGCCACCCAACTCGCTGGATGCCGACAGCATCCGAAATGAGAAGGTGAAGGTGCTGCAAGCTACCCACCTGTATGACATTGAGCGGCTTGATCTCTCGGCGATTCGTGGGCAATACACTGCCGGATGGCGCGACAACAAAAACGTTCCTGGCTATCGGCAAGAGGAGGGAGCCAGCGCCGAATCGACTACGCCTACCTATGCTGCGCTGAAGCTGAGCATCGATAACTGGCGCTGGAAAGGGGTGCCTTTCTTTTTACGCACGGGAAAGCGGATGCCCAAAAAGGTTTCAGAGATCGCTATTCAGTTCCGGGAAGTCCCGTTTTTGATGTTTCAGTCTGCCTCTAAGCAAGCTAATCCTAACGTCCTAGCGCTCCGCATTCAGCCAGATGAAGGGATTTCGATGCGCTTTGATGTCAAGACTCCGGGCACGTCTCTGAGGACGCGATCGGTTGATATGGAATTCCGCTATGACACTGCCTTTGGGCAAGCCAACACCGATGCCTATGCCCGTCTGCTGGTGGACTGCATGTTGGGTGACCAGACTCTCTTCACACGCGGCGACGAAGTTGAGGCTTCTTGGCGGATTCTCACGCCATTGCTGAGCGTTTGGGATGCCCCTGCCGACCCTGAATCAATTCCGCTCTATGAAGCAGGCACTTGGGGCCCGATCGAAGCTGAGCTGTTGCTCAATCGAGATGGGCGGCGGTGGCGCAGGCTCTAGGCTTGGTTTAGGGTTGGGCTTTAGGCTTGGGCTTTAGGCTTGGGCTTCAGGTTTCACCGATTTTCTGACTCTTCCTGATCAAATAATCTAAAACTCCCAGACCCATGACAACGACACCTCTTGTTACCTTACAAAAGCCTAAAGATATCTCTCTGAGCGAAATTGAGACGGAGCTAAGTCAGATTTGGCACAGCCAAAATGGCGACAAAGGCGCTCCGGCTGCGGTTCGAGCCACAACTTTTAGCATGGTGGTCTACGAGCCAGAAGAATTTCAGCAGCTGCTGGCCATTCTGGGATTCTATACGGGGCCGATCGATGGTATTCATGGCCCCTCGACTAAGCAAGCCGTGATGGAGGCTCAAAAAACGTTCGGTCTGCTGATGACGGGTCGGATCGATCCCGACACCTTGGCGCGGTTGCGGGAGGAAGTGGCAAAGCAGCCTGCCGATCGCCTCAAAATTTCCAACATGAATGCCAGAGGCTATAACCTCAGCGATGCGATCGCTGTCCAAAACCCCTGTCGCATCATTACTCTCTGCCCGATTCTGGGCGAAGATGAGGGCGTAACCGCAGAAGTTTCAGCCTATTGCCCAATTCAGAAGACCACCTCTAATGGCAGCTTGATCTGCTGCGAGTACATTACGCTGCGGGGCACTAAGAGCGCCCTGAACCGCGTTGGTAATACGGTAGCTTCGCTGCTAATTCCAGGATTGCCCAAGTTCGTTTGGTGGAAGGCTACCCCCAACCCAGAGCAAGAGCTGTTCAAAAAGCTGGTGGAAAGCTGTAACTGCCTGATTCTGGACAGCTCCTACTTTAGCGATCCCGAATCAGAGCTGGTAAAGATTCAAGAGCTGATCGAAACCGATAACTATGTGGCCGATCTCAACTGGCATCGACTGGCACTCTGGCAAGAGTTAACGGCTTCTGGCTTTGATCCACCAGAGCGACGGGCGGCCATTATGGAGGTCGATCGCGTCACGGTGGATTACGAGAAAGGCAACGATGCCCAAGCGCTAATGTATGTGGGCTGGTTGGCGAGCCGCCTCAACTGGGAACCTACCTCCTTTGTGGAGACAGGCGGTGACTATGATTTGAAGCATATTCAATTTACTGGGCAAGATGGGCGCGTAATTGAAGCAGAGCTAGCGGCTATCCCGATCGCTGACACGGGAGAAATCTTGGGCGACCTGATTGGCATTCGTCTGGCATCCACCAATCTGCATGCCGACTGCTGCACGATTCTCTGTTCAGAATCGACAGGCTGTATGCGAATGGAGGCAGGAGGCAGCGCTCAGGGGGCACGAACTGAGCAAGTAACGGCTGTCAACGACCAAAAAGCCGAATTCTTGCTAGCTCAGCAGCTTCAGCGCTGGGGTCGTGACTCGTTGTATGAGGAAAGCTTGGCGGTTGTTGCTGCGTTGCTTAAGTTACAGCATCGGTAAATTTGGCATCAGGCTTTTTTGAAGGGGTTGCTCTGCGACCCTTTCAAAAAAGTCCCAGCGGTGAGTTAGGGAATGGCGATCGATCGCAGCAATCTCTCCATAATCAGCTTAGTTTTGCGTCCGCCTGTAGGAATTATCCGGTGGCATAAGACATAGGGGGCAAGAAATTTCACGTCATCTGGAATCGCGTAATCTCGCCCTTCCAGAAAAGCAAAGGCTTGTGTTGCCCGGTGTAGCGCCACCGTGCCTCTGGGGCTGACTCCCAGCAAAATATCTTCATCCTGACGGGTTGCCCGCACCAAGTCCAGCATGTATTGCCGGAGGTGGGTTTCCACTTTGACTTGGCTACATAAACGGCGCAACTCCTGGACTGCAAAGACCGAGATGCAAGGCTGAAGCACTTCAGCGTTGGCAGTGCCCAATCGCTCCAACATTTGCAGTTCCTCTGCCTCGCTGGGATAGCCCAAACTTAAGGACAGGGCAAACCGATCCATTTGCGCTTCGGGCAGGGGGAAGGTGCCCTGATATTCCACAGGATTTTGGGTGGCAATTACAAAGAAGGGATTGGGAACCGATCGCGTTTTTCCATCGATCGTGACCTGGTGTTCCTCCATCACCTCCAATAACGCTGACTGGGTGCGCGGCGTGGCTCGGTTAATCTCGTCTGTGAGCAGCACGTTAGCAAACACTGGCCCTGGCAAAAACTCAAATTCGCCCTGGCGCGGATTCCAGATATTGGTGCCCGTCACATCGGCTGGCAGCAGGTCAGGCGTACATTGAATTCTCTGAAACTGTCCGTCGATCGATCGCGCTAGCGACTTTGCCAGCAGGGTTTTGCCAACTCCCGGCACATCTTCTAGCAGGACGTGCCCCCCCGAAAACAGCGCCACCAGCATCAGGCGAATCGCCTCCTGCTTGCCGACGATCGTCCGTCCTAAATTTTCGATCAGCAATTCAATGCTTTCTTTCATGGCACCTGGGGCGACTGAATTATATCTGGCTGTTTTTGAAACGCAGCGATACCCCTAGTATGCCCTTAGCCTAGCGAATCTACCGCAGCCGCGATCGCGCCACCTCGCTATCTTGAGCAATTTGCGTCTTCAATTCCTCCAGCGAAGCAAACTTTTGTTCCGATCGCAGAAAGCTCTCCAGGCTGACTGCCAAGGTCTGCCCATACAAATCGCCCGCCCAGTCCAGTAGATGCACTTCGATCGTCTGCTGTATGCCGTTCACGGTCGGACGGTTGCCAATGTTCATCACGCCAGGTTGCGCAGCGCCCTCGAAGCCGCCAATCTGCACCCAAACGCTATACACGCCCTGCCGGGGCAAAAACTTTTCTACTGGAACCTCCAGATTTGCTGTGGGAAAGCCGATCGTTCTTCCTAACTGCTGTCCCTGCGCCACCTGACCTAGGAGCGTAAACGGTCGCCCCAACAGCACATTAGCCTCTTGCACATTGCCTTGCTCTAGATTGTGCCGAATTGCCGAGCTGCTGATCCGCTCCCCCTCGCAGGTCTGCAAGGGCGCAATCCTGACTGGAATTTGGTAAGAGGTGGCGATCGCCTCCAAATCTGCGGCAGTGCCAGCCCGCTTTTGCCCAAACCTAAAATCTTGACCGATGCTAATCTGCCTAACCTGAAGCCGCTGAATGAGGATTTTCTCGACAAATTCTTTCGGGCTGTGGCTGGCAAGCTCTTGGTCAAAAGGCAGCAGAACAAGCTGCTCTACGCCGATCGCCTTCAAATAATGAATCTTTTCAGCCAGGGGGGTCAGCAGCAGACGGCGCGTCCCGGTGAAAAATTCTTGTGGGTGAGGGTAAAAGCTAACCACGGTCGCCAAGGGTGAGGCAGAGGATTGGGCGATCGCGGTTTTGCCTAACCGATCGCTTCCTAGAGCCATCGAGAAAATTGGCTGAATGACCTGTCGATGCCCCTGATGTACGCCATCAAAATTTCCCAGGGCAACGGAGGTTGGAGTTTTAATCGTATCGAGAGAGTCGGCAATCCACACGCTTTACATTCTGACACATTTCCAGCTCTGAGCCGAACCAAACTTTCCGAGCAAAATTTTAGGCTGATTACTTTAGGCTGATTACTTTAGGCTAATCGCTTCAGACCGATTACATTAGACCAATTAAATGAGCGACTGCAAATCCAGCTCCATCCCTTCCCAAGCCACAATGCTGTTAGAGAATTCGCGGGCGGTATCCTCTTTGAGCTGATCCATAAAGTTATCATCGTGCAGCGGATCGTGATGGAAGATCACCAGCTTTTTGACGTTGGCAGCTTTTGCAACTTTCACCGCTTCTTGCCAGGTCGAGTGCCCCCAGCCCACCTTGCTCGATCGCGGGTCATGATACTCGGCATCGGTATAGGTAGCATCGTAGATCAAAATATCGGCATCCCGCGCCAGCCACAGCACATTTTCATCCAGGCGATCGGGAAAATGCTCGGTATCTGTCACATAGGCCGCCGCATGTCCATTCCAGCTCACCCGATAGCCGATCGCTTCCCCAGGATGATTCAGCAAGGCATTCTCTACCAAAACATCGCCCAACTGCACCGCTTCGCCTACTTCTAAATCGTAAAACTTGAGATCAGCTCCCATAATTTGCAGTGGCACTGGAAAATTGGGATGCAGCATCTGGTCATTCAGGCGTTGCTCGATGGTGGAGCCGTTAGGGGCGATCGCTCCATAAATATGAAAGCGGTTAATCTTGACAAAAGCCGGGACAAAGAACGGAAAACCCTGGATGTGATCCCAATGGGAGTGCGTAAAAAACATATGGGCTTCGATCGGCATTTCGGCTAACAGCTTTTGTCCTAGCACCCGTAGCCCTGTGCCGCCGTCAAACGTGAGCCGATGTCCGCCGACGCGCATCTCAACGCAGGAGGTGTTGCCGCCATAGCGTACTGTATTTGACCCCGGACAGGCGATACTTCCCCTAACGCCCCAAAAATGAACTGTAAATTGATCTTGCATGTCAGACATTTTTAGGTTAGACATAAGCGTTTTTCGCCAGATTCCCCCAAGTCTCGGTCAAAGCATCCTGTGTTTGTAGCCTGGTATGCTGTCCACTGCTTTATACCCTTTGCCACTCTGTACCATCTGTCACTTCTGGGGATAAACTTTGCCTGAGGCATCCTTTGTCCATTGTGCCCAAACTTTTACCAAACTATCTCCTAAGTTTCGGTAATTTCAAGGGTAGGTGTTAAGTGACATGCTTAGCGCGATCGCTTGTGACCCGACTCAAGACCCCGACTCAAGGCAAGTGACTCATCTTTCAGCTCTTCACTTCTGAGAACTTCACCTCTTTACCCACAAACTTACCCTAAATCTTCAAAGATAGACTGAGGTGGTAAGCTCCATTTCAGACGTTTGATTATCAGGTCGAGAATTACCTTTTCTTACCGGGATGGGCTAGAAGTTTCAGGATCTACACAGAAGATTTATTGAGAAAAGCTATCCTGCCAGCCCTGTAGAGAAACTAAACCGGATGCACAGGTCAAATTGTATTGCAGTGGCGTAATTGTGATGTAATTCTGTCGAATTGCCTGCACATCTGTGGGTGCTTTCCGAAACCACTCTAGCTCAATTCCTGCCGCTTTTAGGCTCGCCATTTCTGGTGAGGCTGGCTCAGCCTCATCTGTATCTTCGATGACTTCGCCCGATAGCCAGTAGTAAGTCTTGCCTCGCGGATCAAGACGTTTCTCAAAAACATCAAAATATCGGCGAATGCCTTGGCGAGTCATGGCAACTCCGGCAATGTCTTGTTGTGGCACGGCTGGAATATTGACGCTAAGCAAGCTAATCTGCGGTAGAGGATGCCTGTGCAGGTGAGTGGCTAGCTTATTGGCGAAGTCTGCAGCAGGCTGAAAGCCTTGAGAAGAATAGCTGGCAAGGCTGAAGGCGATAGAGGGAATTCCCTCAAGTACGCCTTCCATTGCCGCCGATACTGTGCCCGAATACAGCACATCTGTGCCCAAGTTCGCCCCATGATTAATCCCAGAAAGCACCATATCGGGTGGGTTGTCTAGTAAGGTTCCTAATGCCAGCTTGACGCAATCAGAGGGCGTGCCTGAACAAGCCCAGGCTTTGATGGATGCGTGAAATGCAGATTCTACGACTTCTGCCCGAATTGGATCATGGAGCGTCAATCCGTGACCTGTGGCAGACCGTTCTCGATCGGGGCACACAACCGTTACCTGATGTCCGGCGATCGCCAAGGTATTTGCCAATGTCTGCACACCCAGGGCAAAAATGCCGTCATCGTTACTCACCAGAAGATTCATGGAAGAAGAAATCTATAGTCCAGCTCTAGTGTAGTCAGCGCTGTCAAGGTAGAAAAGCGCTTAAGGTCTTTGCAGTGATAGCGGATACAGTTCCGCTGAGTGGCTCTACTCGACTTATGTGGGTTTAGCTAGATTAAAGAAACAAAAATGTCTGTAGCGATACATTATTCGCCGTCTTACTAATTTGCTGTCTTATCTATAAAGCTGCTGTGTTTAGAGAGTGAGTTTTGACCCGTGAATGACCACGCAAACGCCCAAATCTTGTCGGACTTTTATCAGGGTTGGTTGATTGAAATTTCTTTTGCAGAAGGTGGCTTTCAGATTGTTTGCTTTTCTCCCTGCCGAGAAAGAATCAGAGATTTTATTCCCTGTAAGTCTGTAACGGAAGCTCTAAAAGTCGCCCAAGATGCTGTTAACTGGCGGATGGCTTGTCAGGCGTTATCTGGTTTTTTGCGAGAGCGCTTTGAGGCGAAGGGCTTGTGTTTTGAGGAGTGGCGATCGCTTCACCAGTCGCTACTGGGCATTACTCAAGCCTCTTAGAAATTCAGGGCATTGTTTCATAGCTAAAATCAGCGTCACCAGATTTAGGCACGGCTGCTCAAACAGCCGTGCCTGAATCTGATTCAAACCTGTGAAACCTTTGACCCAGACGGGATTATGGCAAAGGCGATTAAAGCCGCTACCCACAGGCTGGAGGCTGACGCAGAATTGGGGATTGGCTTCATTCAGATTGGCGAGGATATGATTGCCAGAGGCTTATCTTCTCAGCGTGCTATTCCTTCCCCTGTTGAAGGACGGTTTTGGAGGCAATCCGCGTTTTCTTGCGGTCAGCATCAGACAAGTCCTCGCCAGATTGCAAGCGAGTGGCGTTGTCTTGCAGCACGGTAGCTGCGTTTTTATCGCCCATTTGCAGGGCAGTTTTAGCAGCAGATTGCAGCATAGTGGCTGCTCCAGCGCGATCGCCCTGCTGTAGCTTCGTTTCAGCAATTTGAGTTTGACGATACTTTGCCAGCGCTAGGATATGCTGCTGCACCTCGGCATTGGGAGCAGGCTGATAGAGCCGCAGAGAGGTCACCTCAATTGGAATGCTTTCAGAGAGTAGACCTGTCTGACCTGTCATTGGATTGTCGTAGCGCACCTGAACTTGGGCGATCGGATGGATGCCCTCTGGCAACTGCCGAATATAGAGGTTTGCTAGCACGACTCTGGGGCTATCTGTCATCAGATCGCCTAGCCGCACGACATATTGCCCATTTTCTGGAAGAGCAGTCAGCTCAATGGTGTCTGGAACGACTTGGGCGATCGGCTTTAGCTCCGCCAGACTCGCCTGGGGCGTGAGGGAAAGCATCAGGTGAGCATTAGTCAGCCCCACCGACTGAATGCGGGTGAACAGACGGCTAAAGGCACTAACGGCAGCTTCGGGCTGTTGAATGTAGGAAAGAGAGCCGCCCCCGGCATCGGCAATTTTCTCCAGGATGTCCTGGTTCCAGCGATCGCCAAATCCCAGCGCGTTGAGAGTAATGCTGTAGTTAGCCGCTAGACCTGCCAGCTTTAGGCAGCGGGAATTATCGCCATGCTCGTTTTCGCCATCCGTTAGCAAAAAGGCTTGAGAGATGCTGTCTTTCTTGCCCTTTGCCAGTTCCTCAATGCCAAGACGCATCCCTTCATCGATCGCCGTACCACCGCTAGCCTGGAGGCGCTGAATGTCTCGCTTGATGTCTGCCGGATTGTCGATGAGCTGATTGGGCACCAGCACTTTGGCATGGTGATCGAAGACTACGATTGAGAGGCGATCGCCCGGTGAAAGGCTGTCTACAATATGTTGCGCCGCCTGTTTCACTGTTTCCAGGGCGCGCCCGTTCATCGAGCCGCTGTGATCCAGAATCAGGCAAAGATTGAGGGGAGCAGTGCGATCGCTCCCATCGGCAATTGCCGATAGCGAGACGGCTAGCTGTCTCTGGCTGCTGGCTTGAGTGGCATCTAAATTGACATCCCCCAACGCAGCTTGCAAACCGACTCTCATGGCAAAAAGCTCCAACGTTAAAGATTATGAGATGTTAAAGATTATGAGATTGAGAAGAGCTGCTTTAGGTAAAGCATGGGGTCAGAAGAATGTTCACGGCGCGTCTTAAATCGAGACGTTTAGATGAATGCTTTGGATAAAAAGTTGGTTTTTTGCAGCGCTTTTTCAGAAAATTCTCTCATCGGCTTGAGATGACCGACTGACTGAATCATCTTCAGATCATCTGCTGAGATAAGACACTATTACCAGATGTAGCTTCATTTTGCCATCCTAGCTTTACGGAGAGATTTTGCGACTAGCCGAAGGTCTGAAGGTTCGGATATCCCTAGCTGTATCTCTTCTGTAGGCGGCAATGGTTGCCCATGGCTTTACGTTACTATGGTAAAAACAATGCTCCTTTTTCAGGTAACAGCACGCTATGGGTTCTATTAAAGCTGTTCAGTCTCAATACTATGGAGATGCTTCTTATCGCACTCCGCCGCCTGACCTGCCTTCACTGCTGTTGAAGGAGCGCATTATTTACCTAGGGCTACCATTAGTTTCATCGGATGACTTCAAGCGTCAGTTAGGTGTTGATGTCACAAAGCTGATTATCGCTCAACTGCTGTATCTGCAATTTGAAGATCCCGATAAACCGATCTTTTTCTACATTAATTCGGTGGGTACTTCTTGGTATACCGGAGATGCGATCGGTTATGAAACTGAGGCATTTGCTGTCTGTGACACCATCAATTACATCAAGCCTCCTGTCCACACGATTTGTTTAGGTCAGGCGATGGGTACAGCAGCCATGATTTTGGCGGCGGGTGCAAAAGGCTTCCGAGCCAGTCTTCCCCATGCCACGATCGTCTTAAACCAGCCTCGCACAGGCGCACGGGGTCAGGCAACCGATATTCAAATTCGGGCAAAAGAAGTGCTAGAAAACAAGGCGGCAATGCTGGACATTTTGGCTAAAAGCACTGGACAACCTGCCGAGAAGATTGCCAAAGATACCGATCGCACTCTCTATATGACTCCCCAGGTGGCAAAAGAGTATGGGCTGATCGATCGCGTGCTGGAAAGCATCAAAGACTTGCCTAAGCCACTCCCTGCAATCGTTTAAAGCCTCTACTCTTTACTTTTAAGCAGGGGTTGTTCACATCCTCTATTTTCTAGACCTATGTCTGTCGATGATGTTTTACGGGTTCCATACAACATTCCGGGTAGCCAAAACTGGCAGTGGGTGAATATTTTCACACGCCTGAGCCAGGAGCGGATTATATTCTTGAATCAGCCCCTGACAGACGGCTTGGCGAATTCAATTATTTCCGCGCTGCTCTACCTCGATTCAGAAGATCAGACCAAGCCGATTCGCCTTTACATTAATTCACTGGGTGATCCGGTGGATGCCGGGATGGCGAATATTACGGCTGGCAACATGTCGATTATGGCGGGCATGGCAATCTACGACACCATGCGGCATATCAAATCACCTGTGATGACGATCTGTCTAGGTCAGGCAGTGGGCATGGCGGCAATGCTGCTGGCAGCAGGTACGGCGGGCAATCGCGTGAGTCTACCTCATTCCACGATCGTCCTAGATCATCCTCGAATTGGCGGTCAAGGACAGGCGACCGATATTGACATTACGGCGAAAGAGGTGATGTCCAAGAAAGCGCTGATGCTGGAGATTCTTGCTCAAACGACAGGGCAAACGGTTGAGAAAATCACGCTGGATACAAATCGCACCCTGTACATGACGCCCCATCAAGCAAAAGAGTACGGATTAATCGATCGCGTCCTTGAAAGCCCCAAGGATCTGAATATCCCTGCAGCAGTTTTAACCTAAATTCTTCTACCTCTATCCCTCTAAACCTATGCCTATCGGAGTTCCCAGCGTTCCATACCGTCTTCCAGGCAGCTCCTACGAGCAGTGGATCAATATCTATGAGCGCCTGTTCCGAGAGCGGATTATCTTCCTTTCTGAAGAAGTTGATGATGGCATTGCTAATGCGATCGTTGCCTATATGCTCTATCTCGATTCAGACGATCAAAACAAGCCCATTTACCTGTACATCAACTCTCCAGGTGGCTCGGTAACGGCTGGCATGGCAATCTATGACACCATGCAGCATATCAAATCAGAAGTGGTCACCATCTGCGTGGGCTTAGCGGCTTCTATGGGTGCATTCTTGTTAACCGCTGGCAGCAAAGGCAAGCGTCTGGCTTTGCCCCACTCGCGGATCATGATTCACCAGCCTCTAGGCGGTACAGGTGGCCGTAGACAGGCAACCGATATTGATATTGAAGCCAAGCAAATTCTGCGTGTTCGCCAAGAGCTAAACGAGCTAATGGCGCACCACACCGGAAAATCCGTTGAGCAGATTGCCAAAGACACCGATCGCGACAACTTCATGTCTGCCGAAGATGCCATGGCATACGGATTGATCGATCGCGTTGTCTATCAGACTACTTAAGTCCAACCACCTAAAGTAGACACCTGAGTCCGATCGCCCAATTTTTATTTATCGCGAGTGGCAGAATTATCGATAATTCTGCCATTATTCATATTGATGGAGATTGTAGACTGTTATCGAGTTTTGGGATTGAGAATGGGGGCTTCCTACGAAGACATCAAAGCCTCCTATCGTCGTTTGGCAAGAATCTACCATCCAGACTCCAATCCAGAAAACCAGCAGCAAGCAAAAGAAAAATTTATTCAGCTCACAGATGCTTACCGACAGCTCATTAGCATTATCCAGCCGCCAGCAGATGGAGTAGACTCGCCCACCGTCAATCTCACTCAACGATCGTCACCCTCCCAGCCGCCGCAAGTTAAAGTATCAGTCAAGCCCAAATCGCCTCCCCTACAAAACTCTCCAGAGCTATCGCCTACCGATCGCAAGCTCAAGCGAGATGCCTACATCCAGCTTCAGCAGATGCTAAAAGAGCAGCGGTTCCCCAGAGCGATCGCCCTAGTAGAAGGACTCTCACAGCGACTACCAGAAGACCCAGAAGTACGCCAGTGGCAAGCCATCACCTATCAGCGATTTGCCCGATACTTGATTCAGACCCAGCAGGGTGAAAAAGCCAGAATTTACCTCAAAAAAGCCCTACGCACCGATCCCCACAACAAATCCCTTTGGCAAGAAGTCAATCGAGACTTCCTGCGTCTAGAGCAGCTCGATTTGTTCTAGTTTTTACTCAATCCATGAACTCCTTACCGCCTATCAATGCGAAGCGCTTTCTGCTGCACATCCACTAACTCGTGCGGAGGGGGTATGGGGGACGCGCCCGTCCTCCATCGGGGGTTTGGGGGAGACCCCCAAGGCTGTTGGCTGTTGGCTGCTAGCTATGCGATCGCCGCTTCCTGTATCTGCCGAGGCACCAGCAACTCGTCGCTAACTCCGTAAACCTCACAAGAATTATTTGGGCTTTCAATCAGCTTAATTTTGTGAAGCGTCGCACCGATCGCCCGAATCGGCTCCTGAAGCAAATCCCGAATATGAATCGCAATATTCTCTGCTGTCGGCACCACCTGCTCAAAGTAAGGAATATCTTTATTCAGAAACGTGTGGTCAAACGGCTCAACCACATAATCCTCAACCGCCTTCTGAAACGCTACCAAATCCGCAATCATCCCCGTCCGCGCATCCATCTCACCCTTAATCGTCACCTCTAGGTGATAGTTATGCCCATGCCCATTCACCCGCGCGCACTTGCCGTAAATTTCAGAATTTTGCTCCAGCGTTAAAGTTGGCAACGCCAAACGGTGAGCTGCGCTGAAGTGAGTGCTGATAGTCAGATACGCTTCCATGTCATTTCCCTCATAGTCTGCCCAAAGTTCAGGATGTTCAAAAAGTTGGATACGGGTGATCGGTAAATGTGGAGCCAGCCTTGTCCAGATCACCCGCGCAATATTTTCGGTCGTCGGCAAAGTCTGTTTAAACTCCTCCCACGCCTGATTGAGATAGGAAAAATCAAGCTGACTTGTCACCTCTCGCTTAATCACCTGCTTCACATCAGACAGGTTTAAGACCATACCGTATTCATCCAGATCTCCCTCCATCGACACATACAGCACATAGTTGTGCCCATGTCCGGGCGATCGGACACAAGGCCCAAACTTCTCGGTATTCTCCGCTTCACTTAGCTCCGGCAGCCAGTAGCGATGGCTCGCCGAAAACTCTGCCCGACGATTAATGATGCACTTCATATCACCTGTTAAGTTATGTGAACATCCCTTCAGGATAGCAGGGGAGCGGTTGTTCTAGAGCGATTCTAGAACGGGAGCGGCAGGGTTAAGCCAGCGTTAGCAAGACCAAGAGCCATGCCTCTGTCCATTCGACCACTGCTCCATAGGTATCTCCAGTATGCCCCCCCAGCTTTCGATGAAACCAGGCGGGAATGAAGAGAGCGATCGCCCCTCCTCCCAAAATTAGCAGCAAACTCAGATCAATATTGCTTGGATGAACTAGAGCAGGAATCGCGCTCAGCCCCAGCAACATTCCTAAGCTAGGCAACGTCTCTTGAAAGGAACGAATAGCCGACTGATGAAATGCCCCTTTACCTGTGGGCTTTAGGTAGGGATAGCGGGCGATCGCCACCTGCTGTCCCCAGCGCCCCCAGCCTGCCACCAGCATCAGCAATAGCCATCGCTGGGTAGACAAGTCTGTGAGAGCAGCGGTTTTTAGTAGTAGCAGGGCGATCGCTGTCATTGCGCCAAAGGCTCCAGTCGCGCTATCAGACATCACCTCCAAGCGGCGTTTTGGATCGGTCACTGCCAGTCCATCGGCTGTATCCATTGCGCCATCTAGATGTAACCCCCCCGTAATGCCGACCCAAGCCAACACAATGACGACGCTACGGGTTAGAACGGGCATTTGAATAGCCTGTAGACCGCAGTCCATTAGACCCAGCAAGCCGCCAATGAACAAACCTATACTGGGTGCAAATCGAGCGACAATCCGGAAGTCTCCTACCCACTTAGCAGGGATAGGGAGACAGGTATAGAAAACGATCGCTGCCATTAGCCTCGCTAGCACTTCCATGTCATCCACTCCGCTTCATCTAGAAGTGCTTAATCTAGCAATACTGACTTCATCGATAACAGACCCTTAATCCTCCACCTTATCGTGTAATGTGAGTGGAAAAAGTAAAAAAATTGCAGTAGCCTATGAAGAGTAGACCATTTCTTTTGGAAATTCCTTCTATTTCGACGCTGCATAAGTTTAGGCTGATTATTTCTTGAGCTTTATCCAAAGCAGCAGTCTTTGAAGCAGTAATCAGCAGCACAGGGTAGCTACCGCGCATTGGGTGCCTAAAAACGATTCTTAAGGCAAACATTTTGATGGGGTAGGTGCTATGAAGAATACTCGCAAAGATGAAGTCATTTGGCTATATGAATTAGGAGAGCGCAACTTCCAGCGGCAAAATCTGAGAGGAAAATGCTTCAGAGGAGAAAATCTCTCAGGCGCAGACTTTAGTGGGTCTGATATTCGAGGAGCCGATTTTACAAATGCCATCCTTGAGGAGACTCAGTTTGTCAACGTAACTGCAGGCTTACAGAAGCGGCAAGCCACTATTCTTTTAAGCCTTTTGTTTCTATTTGCAGTTTTTCTAGGCTCAGCAGCAGGATGGGTTGGCGCATTTGCTGAGGTAAGATTCTTTGCTTTTCACCAGACCGAACAAGCCAATTTTGCTTGGATCACGCCGATTATTATTATTGGATTTACCTTTGTGGCGCTGACCCGCAGCATGGCGATCGGATTTAGCATCTTTGGACTCGCATTTCTGGTTGCGACATTAGCTGCTTTAGCCAGTTCGGCGGCTATACCCATAGCAGGCAATATCGCCATATTAGTGGTAGTCAACGCGATCGTCACCTCTGCCACAGCCGCCATGAGTGCTTTAATGGTTGCGGCTGTCATGGCGTTTAGAATTACCGTGGCATTGCTGCTAGCTCTAGCTTTCGTTGGGTCATTTGCTTTAGTCATTGTGTTGACAGAAACCTTTTCACCCAGCAGCAGCATTAATTCTGCGATCACCGTGGCATCGATCGTGCTGCCTCTGGCGGGTTACATTGGTTGGCGAACTTTGAAGGGCGATCGCAAACATACTGTCACCTGGCTCATTGCCAATTTCCTATCAACCAAGTGGGGCACCAATTTTCGGGGTGCTAACCTCACCAATGCCGACTTCAGCAGAGCTGTCCTTCAAAGCACAGACTTTAGCAAAGCTAACGTCACCAACACTCGTTGGGATAAGTGCCAATGGACTGGAAACTCTCTTAGCTAGATATGGCTCCAGTTGGCTTAAGACATTTGTGGTGGAGCGCGGAGTGCCCCACCACAAACGTTCCCGCTCTAACCGCCTTGGCGGTTGCCATATCCCATCTGCAAAATCATTCATTGAGCCATTCAAGCTGATGCTCAAATGTGTTTTTGATTCTTGCGAAGAACCCAAAACACGCTTGAAACACCGCCCTATTTAGCCGCAAATCTTCCGGATAATCGATCGCTACCGCTGTTCAAATTAGAAGCCCTTTATGATG
This sequence comes from Drouetiella sp., assembly GCF_059504425.1. Classification (NCBI taxonomy): domain Bacteria; kingdom Bacillati; phylum Cyanobacteriota; class Cyanophyceae; order Oculatellales; family Oculatellaceae; genus Drouetiella; species Drouetiella sp. Next base: position 14,357 of record NZ_JCACIN010000040.1, on the reverse strand, counting down.
AGGGGTTTTGCCCCCTTAATTTTCTCTCGCGAATAGTGCATTCTTAGATGAGTTGAGCCTAAAGATCTTCCATTAGGCTCTTGACAAAAGTATGGACTTTCACAACTTATTAAGACGAGGTGCAGATCAATGAGGTGTAGACAGTGAATTCAGCAATGATGCTTAATCCGTCGCGTCCGACAACTTTAGAGCAAGCTGCCCGACGCATTCTATCTTCTGGCAAGATCACGACCGCCGATCGCACTTGCCTACTACAGGTTGCCCTGACCGATCACCCGATTTTGCCTCAAGACTCTGTTCAGGTAAGACAAATTCTCGATCGCCTCCAGATGGGCTTACTGAGAATCGTTGATTAGCCTTTAGAGAATGACTTGCCACAGTAGCATCGTAAAGCCCAGAGTTGTCATGTGCTGTGATACTAGCGATTGCCACGACTGATGGGCAATTTTTTGGGTCAAGATGATGCTGAGCAGTGCTGTTGCTATCATCACTGTGCCCTGAAGAAAGGCAATGACCGCCGGATCAGCCACAATGACCGGAGCCGAGATTCCGCTAAGACCGATCGTTGCCAGGGTAACAGGAGCTACGCGCCCCATTTCACTCAAACCCAGATGCAGGTAGTGCGCTATGTTTGCCCCCAGCACCAGCGGCAAGTAGCCATAGGCAAGCCTGACAAAATTGAAAGATTTAACGTTACGCGGATTGAAGAGACGAATGAGCTGGTGGCAGAGAAGAGCGATCGCTCCTGGTGCTATTAGCATGACGATCGACAGGCTGACGTGGATGCCAAACTGCTTTAGGTCGATCGGCAGACCGATGGCGCGACTGAGCCAATCGGCAATTTGAGGCAAGTGGTGCAGAAAAACCGCTCCCAGCAGCAGAAACAGGAGGGCAACCTCATGAGGGGTGGGTGTGTGGGTTGTCCAGAGTTCAATTCCCGGTGGGCGCAGGTTTAGCTCAACCGATCGATGGGGACAGGCTTTGAGGCAAGTCATGCACAGTACGCAGTCGCGGTTGTCTTGGAGCTGTGCCGGATGAGAATAGACCGGACAGCCGCCCGTTTCTAAACCTTCGCCTTTTTGAGGACCGCCCTTATAGCATTGATAGGTGGTGCAAGATGCGGCGCAAATGCCTTGCTGGGCACGCAGCTCAACCATGGCTAGCTTGCCAAACATACCGTTCATACCGCCGATCGGACAAAGATAGCGACACCAGAAGCGGCGCTCGAACAATGCCGAGAAGATCATGGCTCCAGCAGTAATCAGCAGCAGTAGACAGGCAGACAGATAGGCAGTATTTTCCAAATTCCAGAGTTCTTCCCAGAGTAAAATTAAAGCGAATAGCCCGTACAAGAACCAGCCGCCCCACTGTTCTGCCTGCTGACGAGGCCAGGGGAGCAGCTTGCGCGGAAATAGCTTCAGCGAGAGCTTTTGAGTCAGTTCGCCGTAAATCATAAAGGGACAAACGGAACACCAGAGCCGCCCGACAAACGGAAATGCCACCAGCACCAGCAGCCACCACCATGCCCAGAAAAAATTCAGGGCAATATTGGCATCGCGGCTTTGAGGACCTAGAAACAAAACGGCAAGGACGATCGCAAAAAACCAGGATGTAAACCCATAGTTAATGCGATCGGGCCACCAGGGACTCCTCAAAAACTGCCGTAAATTGGGATAGGCATTGAGCAAATTCAGCCGAAACCTTCTACCCTTGGTGCTCGTAGACCAAAACACCTCTTCAGTTAGGACGGGCGCACCGTTTGATTGAATGATGGCTCGTCCTACCAGGCTTTCCAGCTCCGCCAGGTTGCCGGGAAAATCGTAGCCTTGCAAACGGCGCAGAGCCTCTGGCGCAACTTTAGGCTGAGGCAATCCTTTACCGCGACAGAAAAGGCTGATGTAGTAGGTGACTTGTGCTGCAATATCGGCTTTGATGACGCGCAGGGGCGGCACTTTGATCACCTGAGTTCCCAGCTTTTTGTCGTCCAAGGCGGTTGGCAGATTGCGCTCGGCAGTCATTAGGATGCGGGCTTGCGATCGCTTCACTTCTAGCGCTTCCGCCCCTTCTCGACTCACAGGCAAATACTCTCCGGTGGCTAACACCTGCTGAATTTTGCTTTCTAGATCTTTGGGCAAGTCCTGGGCATTGTTGAGCATCAGCGTCCCTGTGCCCAGCCACTCCAATAGCCCTGGCTTGCCGCCCGATCGCCCAAACAGCTCGACTCCGTTAGGTTGTAGCGTGTCGCAGTTGACTTTGATCAAGGGCTGCTTGCGGTCACTGGAGCCGAAGTGAATTAGGGCAGCAATATTGTCTTTGCCTAGCCCCGGTTCGCCAAAGATCAGCACAGGCTGGCGATTGCCAGAAGCTTTACGAACCTCTTGCCGCAATCGCACGGCATAGCGACTTGCTCCCACCACACCCTGCCTCACTTTGGGCATAAGATAGGGACGCAGTGCGGTCTGCCGCTCTTGTTCAAAGGCAAGCTGTGTGGTTGCTTGCTCCAGTTCTGCTGCCAACTGCTGCGAAAAGCTGCGGCTGATTTCGGGATATTGCTGGGCGATCGCTACAAATTCCTGCCGTGGAATTTCCCAAATTTCGCAGTCGCATAGAGTGATGACTGTTTGCTCTGCGGGTCGATCGAGCAGCAGCTCTTTCAGATGTAGCACGGAGCCGGGTAGCAAACTGCTGGCATGGGCGAGACTGTCGGCGCTGGTGCGATAAGCCTCTAGCCGTCCGGATTTGAGAATATACAGCGCGGCTGGAGACGTGTCTTCCAGGGCTAAGCGGCGGTTCTCTTGCAGGATTTTGACTTGCAGGGCTGAGGCGATCGCTTCTATCCCCTGCTCAGACACAGAGCCGAACGGAGTATTTTGCTGTAGCCACTGGATGCGATCGATCCTTTCCATGCTTCTGGCTCCTCAGACAAGATCCGTTCTTTCAGGCTATGCCGATCTGCCTGGAGGTGTCGTTAAATTTGTTGAAGCTCAGTAGATCACAAAACCCTAAAAGCTGGATTTCAAAGGCGCAGAGCGCCTTTGAAATCCAGCTTTTAGAAAAAATTAGGAGGACTTGTGATCTACTGAAGCTAGCTTGCCTTGCTTTTCTCTAAAATACGTACCCCAATTACGGGCGCATTGAAACGATAGGTCTGTCCCTCTAGCTCCATCGGTGTGCCAATTTTGATTTTGTTGTTGCCGAGCACAGGCCCATCGTTCACAATTTGCGCATCGCCGCCCAGCGTCACGACCATATCCAACGTGTAATTTAGCTCTGGGCGTGGGTCAGGTAGCGGCTTCACGGAACCATCAGGTTGAGGCACAGCCACGGTGCGCGGTAGCGACTTGACGTTGAGAATTTTGACTTCTCCATAGGGCTGATTGCGGATGATGATGTTGGTTTTCTTTTCATCTGCCAGCGCTTTCAGCATCACTTGAGGTTCGGCTACCGTTAGTCCCCGCACAATCACATCAACTTCGATCGGCTGAGTGGCACCCGTCTGCACGATAGAGGAGCCAGAGCTACCGGGCAATAAAAATAGTCCGCCCACGACGAGTAAAATGACCAGTGCCGCCCCAACGTCCAGGAGGCTGACTTTGCCGAACAAGCGACCTTTAGAATCTAAAATAGACATGCAGCAACGTTCCCGCTAGTGAAACGATATAAGGCTTTCGCGAAACTCTCATCACAAGATGCAATTTAATATGCATCAATTCAATTTGAACTTTAGCAGCAAAGTTGCCTTACAGAGCAAAGTTGTCTCGGAGATTTATAGCTGCCGCCAGTTTGCTTGGGACATTTTTAGGGGAGCGCTTAGTGGTTGCCATCCCTACAGGAATACCAGCGTTAGGGTGGTAGTAGGCAAGTGTCAGCGGGGCACAATATCAATACAAAATCAAAAATATTATGATCCAGTACAGAAACAAAAGGATGGCGATCGCCGTCTCTATCTACTGAATCTCTCTACCTTGAGTCTTTTTCTGCGTAATCGCTCTGGTTGTGATCCTGGATTTTATGATAGATTTCTTGGCTAACTTTTCTGCTCAACTGCGTCGGCGCTGGCTCTATGGGATGATCTCAATGACGATCACCCTAGGTTTAATTATGGGTACGCCCAGACCTGCTCCAGCGATCCCCATCATAGAGCTGCTGTTTCGCGGAATTCAGCTCATTCAGCTTTCCAATATGTCGGATTCCCAAGAAGTTTCGCTGGGGTCGCGGATTAATCAGCAGTTGACCAGGAGTGAGCTAAAGCTGTACTCCGATCGCGCCGTCACGGAGTACGTTAATCAAATTGGGCAAAAGCTAGTGCCTCAAAGCGATCGCCCCAACATTCCCTACGTGTTCCAAGTCGTAGACATGGATGCCGTTAATGCTTTTGCGACGATGGGTGGCTATGTATACGTAACGAAGGGCTTGATGAAAACCGCAGACAATGAAGCCCAGCTTGCTAGCGTCATTGGGCATGAAATTGGGCACATTGCGGCGCGTCATGCCGTTGAGCAAATGCGGCAAAAGGCTCTGGAGGCAGGTTTGGCTAGCGCGGCAGGACTCGATCGCAATACAGCAGTCAATATTGGCGTAGAGCTGGCAATCAACCGTCCGAACAGCCGTCAGGCAGAGTTTGAAGCTGATCAGAAGGGCTTAGTCAACCTGGAAAGAGTGGGTTATGCCCCTAGCGCCATGGTGGCTTTCATGGAAAAGCTGCAAAGTCAGCGCTCTGTGCCGACATTTCTTAGCACTCATCCGGCGACAGGCGATCGCATTGAAGCCCTTAATCAGGAAATTGATCCGGCGACAGCTAACAGCGGTACCGGGCTAGATACAGCCGCCTATCGCTCAAAAATTAGCTCAATTCGCTAGGACGATTTTGCCAAAATTGTCCGAATTTCATTTACAACGGCTTCAGATTGCTCCACCATTGCCAAATGCCCACAGTTGGGAATTTCAACGACGTTGTTGCCGCAACAGGCAAAGGATGGATGAAAGCTGGCGAGATGGCTCACGTACTGGGGTTCCATAATTTTGTCGTTAGCACCTGCTATGAAGTAGGTAGGTTGATGCAGCCGAGACACAATTTGGGGCAGGTAGTGAACTTCAGTTTCAGTCGTGGAGTCTAACAATGTGCCGATCGCTGCTTCAGATTGGGCGTTCAATAGATCCAGCAAGCGCTGTCTCCCCCAACGGCGAGCGACTGGCTGAGCCACATTCATGCGAGACAAAATGACATCTAATAGCGGAATGTAGGCAAGCCACTGTCGGCGCAGATTAATGATCTGCTGTCCGGCAACGCGAAATTTCTCAAATTCTTCTTTGATGTAAATGCCACCGCCGACATTAACGCAAATTACGCCAGCGATCGTTTCGGGTAACTGATCTGCTGTCCATAGCGCAATGCTGCCCCCCAGAGAGTGACCCACCAACCACGCCTTTGCAATCTTTAGCTCTTTAAGCAGCACGGCTAGATCTTGGGCATAGGCTGCAAGTGTGTAGCTGCTGGGAGTACTAATAACCGCCACAGGTGTTTCTGCCGCGACTTCTGTAGCCGCGACTTCTGTAGCTGAAACCCTGGAGCGCCTAGCGAGCGAGGGCTGAGGGGCGATCGCCTCCGGGGCAGCTTCTTTAACGCGGCTGATTTGAGATTCCCCAAAGCCTCGCATGTCATAGCTTAAGCATGAATAGTCTGCGGAAAGCCTCTGAATCACAGGCTGCCAGTAGGCACGGCTCAGCAGCCATCCATGTAAAAACACTAGAACCGGGGAAGAGCTAGGAGGAGATGACAGCTCGTAAGCATGAGGGAATCCTAGAATGTTGATGGTATTGACCATACAGGTGTGGCGTGTTCCGTTGCTTTTAGCTCAGCTTGCTATCTCCATCATAAATTCGCAAAGGCTTTGTTTCCAACCGGATTAGACGGTATTGGCTAGGTACTAGATGTCACGCTTGGCACGGAATGACGCTACCTAGCCTAACGATCGCCAACCTCTTCAGGTTGCTTGTTTCAAAAACTGTGACGGTTTCATTAGGACAAACTGCTCAGAAAATCATCTAAAAAGATTCCCCACATGGGCACTTGTCTACTTCTCTCTGCGTCTAGGCAAACTAAGCGCGGATGATCTAACTCAGATTTTTATTAGCTCAGATCTCTACGGGTTCAGATTCATAACTGACCCCAAGTTTCATAACGGGCATTGCTGAATCTGGGTATGAATTTTTTTTGAAAGGGACGCTCCGCGCCCCTTTCAAAAAAAATTCATACATAAAACCAGCAACGCCTCATAACGCATCGTGACGGTATTAGGTATCAGATGTTACGGGAAAAGCTATGTCAAGAACCACTGATAATAGCCTGAAGCGGGCAGAGGCGATCGCCCTCAACCCCCAAGGAAAAGGCTTCAAGAACGAATTTGGTGACGCTGCTACCCAGGTGTACAGCGTCCGGATCAAGCAGAAAAGCAGCTTTAATTTGCGGCTGACAGGGAATGCCTCTGCTGAGCTGGTGCAGGATCGCAATCGCAATGCCCGAATTGACTCAGGGGAGACTCTGGGACGCTCTCAGCTCAGTCAGGGTAAGAACTCTCTCAAGCTCAATAGCGTTAATAAAGGAACTTATTTCCTCAAGGTGAACGGGGGAGGCGATCGCCCTGCTACCTATCAACTGACTCTATCCACTCAACCCGTTAGCCTATCTAGCACCTCGCAGTCTGGAGGCTATCAGTACCTAAAAAGCTCTTCTAGTCAGTCTCGTGGTCTCTTGAGCGATTTATTTGGCAACCTATTTGGCGGGTCTTCCAGCCGATGGAACGGTAGCTTTATTAACCGCACTGCTGGCAATGTAGACGACTACAACAGCTACAACTTTAGCCGCCCGGATCTGAAAAAAGATTTAGGTGGACGAGGTAAGAGCGGCAAGACTTTGGCGCGGTTAAAACTCAACTATGGGTCGGGTAGCCCCGGATCGGGCATTAACAGCGACAACTATGCCCTTCAAACCTCGACGCAGGTTTCGCTCAAGGCGGGCAAGTTCTACGAGGTCAAGAGCGATTCTAATGACGGAACGCGGTTTTTCTTTCGCAATCGCCAGACGGGAAAAGTCGTGACGAGCCTCAATGGCGACTGGCGCGGCAACAGCAGCGGAGCTTGGACGCAGTTGTTGAGCGTCCCTGAAAATGCGGGTGGCTCATTTGATTTCTATGTTCAATACTATGAGCGGACGGGTGATTCGGCGATCGATGTTTCCCTTAAGGAAGTTCAGCCCACCGCCAAAGTGGTGACATCAACGCTCAATCTTCGGTCAAAAGCTTCAACGGTGAATAATTCGCCGATCGCAGCCTTGAACTCTGGTACAAATCTCAAAATCCTTGGCAAAGTGAAATCCTCAGACGATACAAGCGTTCCAGACTGGTATCAGGTGAGTACGTCTGATGGTAAACGAGGCTACGTGGCGGCTCAATCTAACTTGGTGCAGGTAGATGGCAATAGCAGCATTGCCAATTTTGGCAACGGCAGCAGCAATGGCGGTAGTAGCGGTAGTAGCGGCAGCAATAATAACAACACCAACAATAACAGCGGCGGCATCCAGTCTGGGGGTACCACCAGCAATCCCACTCCGCGTCCGACAGGAGGCAGCGGCAGCTCTGATGGCAGCATTAACTCCAAAGGTTTGAACGTGCTTAAATCTTTTGAGGGGCTGCGTTTAGACTCCTATCTTGACCCCGTGGGCGTTTGGACGATCGGCTATGGCACTACCTCTGGAATTAGAGCCGGAATGCGCATTACTGAAGCGCAAGCTGAAAGCTACCTTAAGCAAGACTTGGATAGATTTGAGCGGGCTGTGAAAAGTGCTGTGAAAGTGTCCTTAAACAGCGATCAATTCTCGGCTCTAGTCTCGTTTACCTACAACGTGGGTGAAGGGGCATTGAACAGCTCTACGCTGCTCCGTAAGCTAAACCAGGGCGATTATCAGGGTGCAGCCAACGAATTTGCCCGATGGAACAAAGGGGACGGAGTAGAGCTGCCGGGACTGACGCGCCGCCGTAGCGCAGAGAAGGCGCTGTTCTTGGGGCAAGATTACACTGCCTTTCTGTAGTCTGCGTCTTTGTGAACCGCAATTTGTGAACCGCAATTTAGTGGATCAAAAGGGGTTGTAGCCCACTCTGCCTGAAGCTTTGATTCCTCCTTGGTTGAGCCAGCACCTGATAAAAGAGCGCTAACGCTACTTTGTCAGGTGCTTTTTTGAACGAAATTCTGCCAAAACTGAGACTGGCAGAATAGTACAAAAATACTTTATCTTTAGGAAGTTCAGTCTTTAGGAAGTTCAGTCTTTGGGAAGCAATGCCACAATCTGATCCACAAACTGCTGGTGATCGACAACAGGCTTGGAAATATAGTCGTCTGCGCCGCTTTGTTTCAAAAAGTGTTCGCGATCGCCTTCCATCGCATGAGCCGTTACCAAGATAATGGGCAGATCAGCCGTTTGCGGATCGGCTTTCAACATTTGAGTAATTTTGATGCCATCCACAGGCTTGCCCTGGTACATGCTGTGAGAGAGGGAAACATCCATCAAAATAATGTCGGCAGTTCGAGCCTGAGCAATTTCCATCACTTCTTCCACATTTTCAGTGTGCTTAACTTCTAGCCCACCTCGTTTGGTCAAAATTTTGGAAAAGACGCGCGCATTGATCAAATCATCTTCCACAATTAGAACGGTCTTCATATCGCTTTTCCTATCTGCCTAATCCAGTCTAATTTCAGCATGAATGATCTTTGTCGTCGCAGTTTGATACTACTGTGAAATTAAAGTGAAAGTTATGTGCCATTTGCTGAAATCCCTCCGCCTGACCGAGAATTCTTAAACTTTCCTACAATCGTGACCCGCAAATTTGAAGGACATAAACCGCATGGCTGAACAGTTGAGCATCCTTACGGCAGGACAAATCATCCCAACTGCCTTGCATACGGAAGTCCAGCGCTCATACCTTGAGTATGCCATGAGTGTCATTGTGGGGCGGGCGCTGCCTGATGTGCGAGATGGATTGAAACCTGTGCATCGGCGAGTTCTGTACGCCATGCACGAGCTGGGCTTGACTCCCGATCGCCCCTATCGAAAGTGCGCTCGTGTGGTGGGGGATGTACTAGGCAAATATCATCCCCACGGCGATCAGTCGGTCTATGACGCGCTGGTGCGCATGGTGCAAGACTTTTCCAGCCGCTATCCCATGCTGGAGGGACATGGCAACTTTGGCTCGGTGGATGACGACCCTCCAGCCGCGATGCGCTATACCGAAACTCGCCTTTCGCCTGTCGGCAATGAGGGACTGCTAGCTGAAATTGGTGAAGCTACGGTAGACTTCATCGGCAACTTCGACAACTCCCAGCAAGAGCCGATCGTTTTACCTGCTCAGCTGCCTTTCCTGCTCCTCAACGGCTGTTCGGGCATTGCGGTGGGGATGGCAACCAATATTCCGCCCCACAACTTAGGCGAGGTAATTGATGGCTTAATTGCTCTGATCGATCGCCCTGACCTCCCTGACAAAGAGCTGTTTAAGCTCATTCCTGCGCCCGATTTTCCCACAGGCGGCGAAATTACGGGCAGGTCTGGCATCGAAGAAGCCTATAGCACCGGGCGCGGAAGCATTTCGGTGCGTGGCGTGGTTCGACTAGAGGAAGTTCCTGTGGGGCGAGGGCGGCAGCGGTTAGCCATTATCGTCACAGAGCTGCCTTTTCAGGTCAACAAGGCAACCTGGATTGAAAAAATTGCTGAATTGGTCAACCAGGGCAGGATTGAAGGTATTGCCGATCTGCGAGACGAGAGCGATCGCGACGGAATGCGGGTCGTCATTGAGCTGAAGCGAGATGTTCAGCCTGCCGTGATTCTAGAGCGGCTTTATAAGCTAACGCAGCTACAGTCTAATTTTGGTGTCATCATGCTGGCAATTGTCGATGGACAGCCGCGTCAGTTGCCTCTGCGGGAGATGCTTCAGGAGTTTCTTAGCTTCCGGGAAACGACGCTGACCCGGCAATATCGCTTTGAGCTGGATAAATCAGGAGAGCGGGCGCATGTGCTGGAGGGCTTACTGCGATCGCTCGATCGGCTAGATGACGTGATTGATATCTTGCGCCACGCTCCCGACGGCAGCACCGCCAAAGCTACGATGAAAGAGCGGTTTGAATTTAGCGATCGTCAAGCTGACGCGATTTTGGCGATGCCGCTGCGCCGTCTCACGGGACTAGAGCGACAAAACCTACAAACTGAATATGACGACCTGACTCAGCGAATGCAGGAACTTCAGCGGCTTTTGGACAACCGCAAGGAGCTGCTGAAGTCGCTGAAGAAAGACCTGCGCACCCTCAAGCGCAAGTACGCCGATCCCCGCCGAACTCGCTTGCTGACTGCCGAAGAGCAGGCGATCGAACTTGCCCAACTTGCCGAAGTGGTTGCTGAAGGAGAAGCAGAGACTCAAGAAATTGTCTTGGAGTTCACCCATCGCGGCTATGTGCGTCGGTTGTCACCCAAGGTCTTTCAGCGTCAGATGGCTAAGCAAGAGTTGCCGCCCGTTCAAACCCTAGTGCAAAACGAGGACTTCACCACCCTTGTGGAAATGGCGACTGCCAACCAGGAATTGCTGGTGCTGACCCGTAGCGGCAGAGCGTACACGGTAAAAGTCAGCGATATTCCGCCTACGACTCGGCAGTCTAAAGGTACGCCGCTAGTAACTCTGCTACCTGCCACTGCTCAGGGCGATCCTGAAACGATCGTTACCCAGTTTGTTCTTTTCCCAAATGATCTAGAAACGCTCGATTTGATTATGCTGACGCGTCAGGGACGGCTGAAGCGAATGCCGCTCTCAGAATTTACAAATCTCACCGGGCGAGGGTTGGCGGCACTCAAACTCAAAGACGACGACGAGCTTCGCTATGTGACACTAGCAGAAGTAGGAGAGCAGCTTGTTTTGGCAACTTCTGGCGGGCGCATTTTGCGGTTTACCATCAATGATGAGCAGGTGCCTGTGATGGGGCGATCGGCTCAAGGTAATTTGGCTCTGCGCTTGCCAAAGCAAGAAGAGCTAGTAGGCTGTCTGGCACTGACTGCATCCGATGATTTGCTGCTCATTTCTGCCCAAAGCAATGCTAAGCGTATGCCCATCAGCAATATTAAACCCGGCAATCGAGGCGAAATTGGAGTTCAGGCAGTTCAGTTTTCGATCAAAACCGATCGTCTGGCGGGAATCGCGCTAGCTGCCCCTGGTATGGAGGTAAGAGTGCTAACGGATGTCGATCGCATGGCTCGACTGCTTCCAGAACAGATCCCGGTACAAACTAGAACGGGTAGTGGCGATCGCCTACTCAACTTAGACAAAAAAGAAAAGGTGGCGGAATGGGTGGTTGCTTATCTGCCTCTTCTCAACGGTGAAACTCAAGCATCAGAAGAACTGGCTCATCTCAAAACTTCCCCTTAAACCTCACTTCCTAACGTCGCTGCCTGTTTCCATAACCGATTTCCATAGCTGAAATCTCTGTGGCTCTACTAAAATGGCTTTAGCAAGATTTAAAGAATCAAGCTAAAGTCATAGGTAGGATATCAACTGCAAAAAAACTGAATCCCTTTTGGGTATGTAACGCAGTATGGCAAAGTGGGCAGATACAGATTTTCTAGAGCACCGATCGCCTCAGCCGATTGTTGCGGCACTGTGCCTTCCAGCTATTTACCAACTTCCACTTATCTCTCAACTTTTATTTAATCATCTTCAAGAGCACTTCCCCGTGGAGGATTCTGTCGGTTAACCCTTATTCACCTGATCTAACGGAGGCTGAGGATAAATCACCTGCCTCCGTGGTTTTGTTGACTGCTCAAGCTTCTGCCGCCCTGCCGCCTATCGATTCAGTGGCAGTTGACGGGTTGGAGGCAGACACAGTCGCAAATTCAACGGAAATTTGGCTGACTGACGAAGTTTTATTTAACTATCAGCGTTGTCCTCGTCGAGTATTTTTAGACCGATACGGCGATCGCCAACACCGCGCTTCTGCGCCCGACTACTTGCAAAAACTGCGCCAAGATAGCTATTTGCACCAGCGAGAGGTTCTCTCTCAAGCCTCCTTCCACGAACCAAGTTACCCAAAGCGAGATTGGGTAGCGGGAGCTGCCGCTACAACAGCACTCATGCAGCAAGGAGTCGATCGCATTGCCAATGCCGTTCTTCAAATTACCTTAGAGAATGGCATTCACTTAGTCAGCTGCCCCGATCTCCTGGTTAAACAGCCAGGGTATTCCATCTGGGGCGATTGGATCTACGCTCCCATCGATATTCGTCTCGGCAAACGCCCAAAGCTGGACTATCAGGTCGCGGTTGCTTTTCATGCCTATGTGCTAGCTGCCGTCCAAGGCATGTGGGCAGAAACAGGCTGGCTGATCCTGCGACAGCGCGGCACCTATGGGGTTAGCCTCGTGGATGTGCTGCCCCGTATGGAAGAAATTTTGCAAAGCTGCATGGAAACTTTGCTTCAGCAGCAAGAACCTGAGGTCTTTATTTCCCACAGCCGCTGTGATCTTTGTCATTGGTTTAGCCGTTGCTATGCCCTGGCTCAGAGCGATCGCCACCTCTCCCTTCTCCCTGGCATAACGCCTAGTCGCTATGTCCATCTCAAAGCCCTTCAGCTTAAAACCCTGGAAGATATTGCGATCGCCCCTCCCAAGCAGCTTGAACCCCTACCCGGATTTGGGGCACAGGTTGCTCAGCGTTTAGTCAAACAAGCCCAGGCTGCGCTTCAGAATCGGGCGATCGCCCATGTAGAGTTTCCGGTTTCGCCCACATCCCCCCTGCTATCCGAAGCAGAGCTACCCACTGCAAACGTAGAACTCTACTTCGACATTGAGGCAGCGCCAGAGCAAAATTTGGTCTACCTGCACGGAGTTTTGGTGGTCGATCGACTAACTCAAACCGAAATCTTTCACCCCTTCCTAGCTAAGTGTCAGGATGATGAAGGCAAAGTCTGGAACCAATTTCTGGAGTTAGTCTGGCGCTATCCCCATGCCCCCATCTTTCACTTCTGTCTCTACGAAGCTCAGACCGTTAAGCGGCTAGGTGAATACTATGGCACGCCCAGCGATTTAGTTGAGTCATTGCTGAGCCGATTTGTCGATTTGCATGAACGAGTGACACGAGTCGCCATTTTGCCGATCGAAAGCTATGCCCTCAAATCGATTGCCCGCTGGCTTGGCTTCAACTGGCGAGACTCAGAAGCGAATGGCGCTCAGTCCATCTGCTGGTACGACCAATGGCTAACCACAGGTGATCACACTTATCTAGAGGCAATCCTTCGCTACAACGAAGACGACTGTCGAGCAACCTACCGAGTGAAAGATTGGCTTGTGCAGTTCACCCAGCTCGATATTGAGTCATTTTCCTAACCTCCGCTCCCTAACCTCCGCTAACAGGAGGGATCAAGACGACTTCATCCCCATCTTGTAAAACAGCGCCAGGTTCTACAAACTGAAGATTCAAGCCAAACCGAGTCACGTCACGCCATTGCTCTAACTCAGGATATTGCTCAATTAGGCGATCGCGTACCTGTCCTACAGCTGCCCCAGAGGGCAAATGCAGAATCAATGCTGGTACCCCACACGCCTCCTGATAAGCTGCAAAAAGTTTCACCATCACTTTAATTTGATCGCTCATTGACTCTCCTCCGTTACGCTGCAACTCTTTGTTAGCCTGTAAACACAGATTAGCCTACCGCCTTTACCGCTAAGTCACTAAAGTACAAAACTCAAAATCCACGACCTATCCTGAAATTAACTATGCTTGGCACCTTCCAACAAAGTAACCTTCGTATTGAAATCGCTGCCTCAGAACAAAAAATCTCTGACAGTCTGCTCTGCCCCAGCCAATTTCAGCAATGGCTTTTCCCCCAAACATTCTCCCCAGGAATGCCAGAGCGGCTCGATTCAGGAACCCTCTTTACAAGCTGGCTTGGTCCTGTGCCAATTCAGCATCAGGTAAAAACAGTTAGCTCCAACGAACTGCAAATACTAATGAGCAAAGGTGTCGATGGCTATCAAGAATGGCACTGGGGCGAGGGATGGATTCAGTCTCGTTTAGCTGGAGTCTCTGCTCTGCAGCTCAATCTGGGACAGACCGTAACTTTGCTGCGCCTAAAGATGTTCCTAACGCGGTAAGCCTGTCTCTGCTTTGCTCTGGCAAGCTTGCCAGAGGCACAAGCAACCAATGCTCAGAAGCATTACCTACTAGCCGTTTCACGGCTTACTGAAAATTCCTTGACCCAAGGGTTGACACCCCAGTAATTTCTCCGCTATATTGATAAAGCGGTCGAGGGGGGACGAAGCGAAGCGAGAGCGGAGC